>CAMDOZ010000099.1 GCA_945903705.1 Fidelibacterota bacterium
TCCGAAGAAGGCCGTCGCAAACGACGCCGACCTCTACGACTTCATTCGTGCGCCGATGATCACCGAAAAGGCGACGATGGCGTCGGAGCACAATCAGTTCGTGTTCCGCGTGCCGCTTGACGCTTCCAAGCCGGAGATCAAGCAGGCCGTTGAAACCCTGTTCAAGGTCCAGGTTAAGGCCGTGAACACGCTCATCACCAAAGGCAAGCTGAAGCGCTTCCGCGGCCGTCCGGGCCGTCGCGCCGATGTAAAGAAAGCTATCGTGACGCTGGCCGCCGGCCAGTCGATCGATGTGACAACGGGACTCTAAGTCATGGCTTTGAAATCATTCAACCCGATTACACCGTCGCTTCGCGGCACGGTGCTCGTCGATCGATCCGACCTGCACAAGGGCAAGCCGGTCAAAGGCTTGACCGAAGGCATGCACTCGACGGGCGGCCGTAACCATCGCGGCGTGATCACCAGCCGCTTCATGGGCGGCGGTCACAAGCGCCGTTATCGCACGATCGACTTCAAGCGTAAGAAGCTCGACATGGTCGCGACGGTCGAACGCCTCGAGTACGATCCGTATCGCACGGCGTTCATTGCGCTCGTGAAGTACGAAGACGGCGAACTCGCCTACATCCTGGCTCCGCAGCGCCTGAAGGCCGGCGACAAGGTCGTCGCTGGCGAGACGGTCGACATTAAGCCGGGTAACGCGATGCCGCTCAAGAACATGCCGGTCGGCACCATCGTCCACAACGTCGAGATGAAACTCGGCCGCGGCGGTCAGATGGCCCGTTCGGCGGGCTGCTACGCGCAGCTCATCGGTAAGGACTCCGGCTACGCCCAGCTCCGCCTTTCGTCCGGCGAGCTGCGCATGGTGCGTGCGGAATGCATGGCCACCGTCGGCGCCGTGTCCAATCCGGACAATCAGAACATCAATTTCGGTAAGGCCGGCCGTATGCGCTGGCTGGGTTTCAAGCCGCACCAGCGCGGCGTCTCGATGAACCCAGTCGACCATCCGCTCGGCGGCGGTGAAGGCAAGACCTCGGGCGGCCGCCATCCGGTCACTCCGTGGGGCAAGCCGACCAAGGGCAAGCGCACGCGCAAAAACACGCGTACGCAGAACTTGATCATGCGCAGCCGTCACCTGTCGAAGAAAGCTTAAGGAGAGCGAACGTGGCACGTTCAGTTTGGAAAGGTCCTTTCGTCGACGGCTATCTCTTGAAGAAAGCCGAGACGGTACGCGGTTCCGGCCGCAACGAAGTGATCAAGACGTGGTCTCGCCGTTCGACGATCCTGCCGCAGTTTGTCGGCCTGACGTTCGGCGTACACAACGGTCATAAGCATGTCCCGGTGCTCGTCACCGAGAACATGATTGGTCACAAATTCGGCGAATTCGCGCCGACCCGCACGTTCTACGGCCATACCGGCGATAAGAAAGCCGCGGCCCCCGGCGGTTCGCCCGCACCTGCGCCCAAGAAGGACTAAGTCATGAGCAAGAAAAGCGCACCGCGCCGCGTCGGTGAAACCGAAGCCAGGGCTTTCTCGCGCTCCATGCGCGTCAGCCCGCGCAAGCTGAACCTGATGGCGCAACTCATCCGCGGCAAGAGCGCCGAAGCCGCGCTCGCCGAGCTCACCTTCAACAAGCGCCGCATCGCGCTCGAAGTGAAGACCGTGCTCGAGTCCGCGATCGCGAATGCCGAGAACAACCACCAGCTCGACGTCGACCAGCTGTACGTAGCGCAAGCCTATGTCGGCAAGTCGATCGTCATGAAGCGCTGGAGCCCGCGTGCCCGTGGCCGCGTCGGACACATCATAAAGCCGTTCAGCAATCTCACGATTGTCGTGCGTGAGAAGAGGGAGACCGCCTAATGGGTCAAAAAGTAAATCCGATCGGGCTGCGTCTCGGCATCAACCGCACCTGGGATTCGCGTTGGTACGCGGCCCGCGGTCAGTACGCCACGCTCCTGCACCAGGATCTCGAGATCCGCGACTATCTGAAAGAGCGCCTGGCCCAGGCCGGCGTCGCGCGTATCATCATCGAGCGTCCTGCAAAGAAGGCGCGCATCACGATCCACACCGCCCGTCCGGGCGTCGTCATCGGCAAGAAGGGCTCCGACATCGAAGTGATCCGCAAGGATCTGCAGAAGATGACCGGCAGCGAAGTTCATCTGAACATCGTTGAAATCCGCAAGCCGGAAATCGATGCCCAGCTCGTGGCAGAAAATATCGCGCAGCAGCTCGAACGCCGCGTGGCCTTCCGTCGCGCCATGAAGCGCGCCGTGCAGTCCGCCATGCGCCTCGGCGCCGGCGGTATCCGTATCACCTGCGCCGGCCGTCTCGGCGGTGCTGAAATCGCGCGCGTTGAATGGTACCGCGAAGGCCGCGTGCCTTTGCACACGCTCCGCGCCGACGTCGACTACGGTGTGGGCACCGCGAAGACCACCTACGGCACCTGCGGTGTGAAGGTGTGGATCTTCAAGGGCGAAATTCTCGAACACGATCCGATGGCGCAAGACAAGCGCGCCGGCGGCGATGTCCAGACTCCGCGTGAAGGCGGTCGCCCCGAAGGGCGCGGTTAAGACTTTAGGAACGGAAATACGTCGTCATGTTGCAACCGAAACGCACAAAATACCGCAAGGCCTTCAAGGGCCGGATTCACGGCGTCGCCAAGGGCGGCTCCAGCTTGAATTTCGGTTCGTACGGCCTCAAGGCGATGACGCCCGAGCGCGTTACCGCCCGTCAGATCGAAGCGGCCCGCCGCGCCCTCACGCGCTTCATGAAGCGCCAAGGCCGCGTGTGGATCCGCATCTTCCCGGATGTGCCGGTGTCGAAGAAGCCCGCCGAAGTCCGTCAGGGTAAGGGTAAGGGCACGCCGGAGTTCTGGGTATGCCGGATCAAGCCGGGCCGCATCATGTTCGAAGTGGACGGCGTGTCGGCCGAAATGGCCAAGGAAGGTTTTGCTCTGGCGGCCGCCAAGCTGCCGATCAAGACCAAGATGGTCTCGCGTATTGGAGCGTAAGAGATGACCAACACAGCAAAAGACATTCGCGGCAAGAACGCGGAAGAGCTTCAGGGCCGTCTCGGCGATCTCAAGAAGGAGCAGTTCAACCTGCGCTTCCAGAAGGCCTCCGGACAGCTCACCAACACGGCCCAGTTCGGGCGCGTCCGCCGTGAAATCGCGCGGATTAAGACAATTCTGCGGGAACGCGACAGCACTGCGCGCGAAGGCGCGCAAACTAAAAAGAAGACGGCCTCCGCCGTCGCAGCTGCGTCGTAAGCGGGCAAGAGGAAGAAGAAGATGCCGAGACGAATTCTCCAGGGCGTGGTCGTCAGCGACAAGCAGGACAAGACCGTGATCGTGCGCGTCGAACGCCGCATGATGCACCCGATCTATAAGAAGTTTATCCGCCGCAGCAAAAAGTTCGCGGCGCACGACGAGAACAACGTCGGAAAGATGGGCGATATCGTGCGCATCCGTGAGTGCGCGCCGATCTCGAAGACGAAGAAATGGGAATTAGTCCTGGATAAAGCTGAGTAGCCGGCTCCAGACGTAAGGACGTGTAGTCATGATTCAGATGCAATCGAATTTGGAAGTGGCCGATAACTCTGGCGCGAAACGCGTCATGTGTATCAAGGTGCTCGGCGGCTCCAAACGTAAGTATGCCAGCATTGGCGATGTGATCGTCGTGTCGGTGAAGGACGCCATCCCGCGCGGCCGCGTGAAGAAGGGCGATGTTCATCGCGCCGTCATCGTGCGCACCGCGAAGGAACTGCGCCGCAACGACGGCACCGCGATCCGCTTCGACCGCAACGCGGCCGTGTTGATCAACAAGCAGGGCGAGCCCATCGGCACCCGTATCTTCGGACCGGTCACCCGTGAACTCCGCTCTAAGAAGTTCATGAAGATCGTTTCGCTGGCGCCGGAGGTTCTCTAAATGGCCAAGATGAAGATCAAGAAGGGCGACAACGTCGTCGTCCTCACCGGCCGCGACAAAGGCAAGACCGGCACGGTTCTGAAGGCGCTGCCGCGCGAATTGCGCGTCATCGTGCAGGGCGTGAATGTCGCCAAGCGTCACACGCGCCAGACGGCGCAGGACCGCGGCGGCATCATTGAAAAAGAAGCCTCGATCCACGTTTCCAACGTGGCGCACGTCGATCCGAAGGAAAACAAGTCGACCCGGATCGGCTTCAAGACTCTCGATGACAAAACCAAGGTCCGCGTCGCTCGGCGGTCCGGCGAAGTCATCGATTAGGAAGGACGAAAGCTATGGCTACTCAAACGCGCTTGCGCAAACAGTATGACGACGTGATCCGCAAGGGTCTGACCGAGAAGTTCGGCTACAAGAACCAGATGGCGGTTCCGAAGCTGACCAAGATCGTCCTCAATATGGGCGTCGGCGAAGCTTCGCAGGACAAGAAGAAGATCGAAGGTGCTGTCGACAATATGACGGCTATTGCCGGTCAGAAGCCGAACATCACTAAGTCGAGCAAGGCGATCGCGAACTTCAAGCTGCGCGAAAACCAGATGGTCGGCTGCAGCGTCACCTTGCGCAAGACCCGCATGTACGAGTTTCTTGACCGCCTGGTGAACGTCGCTCTGCCGCGCGTGCGCGACTTCCGCGGCCTCAACGCCAAGAGCTTCGACGGCGCCGGAAACTACAACATGGGCCTCAAGGAACAGATCGTGTTCCCGGAAATCGATTACGACAAGATCGACAAGGTCCGCGGCATGAACATCACGATCTGCACGACGGCAAAGACCGACGAGGAAGCGCGTGCGCTGCTCGAGGCTTTCGAAATGCCGTTCCAGAAATAAGGGCGAGGAACCCATGGCGAAGACAAGCACAGTACAGCGCAATATCAAGCGTCGCCGGATGGCGAAGTCGCTTGGCAGCAAGCGCAAGAAGTTGAAGGCGGTCATCATGGACCGCAGCACGAACGATGAAGACCGTTTTGCGGCCGTTCTGAAGCTGGCCCAGGTCCCGCGCAATTCCTCGAAGGTCCGCATCCGTAACCGGTGCGAACTGACGGGCCGCCCGCGCGCGACCTACCGCAAGTTCAAGATGGCGCGTAACAAGCTGCGTGAGCTGGCCTCGAAGGGCCAGATCCCCGGCATGGTCAAGTCGAGCTGGTAAGGAGCACACCAAGTGTCAATGACCGATCCCGTTGGTGATTTGTTGACCCGCATCCGTAACGGACAGCGGGCGAATAAATCGTCGATCACTGCGCCGGCCTCGAAGCTGCGCGAAAGCGTCCTCAGCGTGCTGGAGCGTGAAGGCTACATCCGCAGCTTTGAACGCGTCGCCATCCGTGCGGGCGTCGAAGAAATCAAGATCGAGCTCAAGTACAACGAGGGCGAGGCGGTCATTACCAAGATCGAGCGCATCTCGAAGCCCGGCCGCCGGGTTTACGCGAAGATCGCGGACTTGCAGAAGGTCTACAACGGCCTCGGCATCTCTATCATCTCGACGCCGCGCGGCGTCATGTCTGACTCGGAAGCACGCCAAGCCAACGTCGGCGGCGAAGTGCTCTGCCAAGTGTTCTAACGAACACGGATTGAAGGAAGCGTACGATGTCACGTGTAGGCAAATATCCGGTGAGCATCCCCTCGGGTGTCACCGTCACCATGGCGGGCAAGGTCGTCACGGTGAAGGGAAAGCTCGGTGAGCTCATGCTCGACACCAAGGACGACGTTGAAACCAGCGTCGCCGAAGGCAAGGTGTGGGTGAAGGCCAAGGGCGAATCCAAGCGCGCGCGCGCGCAGTGGGGCACCATCCGCGCCACCATCAACAACATGGTGAAGGGCGTAAGCCAGGGCTACAAGAAGACCCTCGACATCAACGGCGTGGGTTTCAAGGCCGCCGCTCAGGGCAAGAAGCTGAACCTTTCGCTCGGCTTCTCGCACGACGTGATCTACGACGTTCCGCCCGGCATCGAAGTGAAGACGCCTGCGCCGACGCAGATCGAAATCTCCGGCGCCGATCGTCAGCGCGTAGGCCAAGTGGCCGCCGAGATCCGCGGCTACAAGCCGCCTGAGCCTTACAAGGGCAAGGGCATCAAGTACTCCGACGAATTCGTCCTTCGTAAAGAAGGCAAGAAGAAGTAAGGCGCGGCACAGAGGATATAGAGATGACCAACAGCATCATTCGGACCCAGCGGCGCAAGCAACGTACGCGCTTTGCGGTCAAAGCGTCGGCGCACGGCCGTCCGCGCCTTTCCGTGTTCCGGTCGGGCCGGCACATCTACGCCCAGATCATCGCCGACGACGACGGCCGCACGGTTGCGGCGGCGTCGAGCATCGACACCGATCTCAAGGGCAAACTGAAGGTTGGCGCCTCCAAGGCCGCCGCTGCGGAAGTGGGCAAGTTGCTCGCCGAACGCGCGGTCAAGGCCGGCGTCAAGGAAGTGGTTTTCGACCGCGGCGGATACATGTTCCACGGTCGCGTCAAGGCGTTGGCCGACGCGGCGCGTGAAGCCGGTCTGTCGTTCTAGGCCGGTCAGGTAAGGGAAATTAGATATGGCACGGACACCAACAGGAGCCACCGGCGAGCGCCCAGGCGGCGGCAGAGGCGGCGAACGCGCAGGCAGAGGCGGTGAACGCGGCGAGCGCGGCGGACGTCGTGATCGCGAAGGCGGCAACCGTGAAGGCGGCAACCGCGAAGGCGGCCGCGACCGGGACGATGAATTTGTCGACAAGCTGGTGCACATCAATCGCGTCGCCAAAGTCGTGAAGGGTGGCCGCCGTTTTGCGTTTGCCGCTCTCGTGGTCGTCGGCGATGCCAAGGGCAAGGTCGGTTACGGTTCGGGCAAGGCGCGCGAAGTGCCGGAAGCCATCCGTAAGGCGACGGACGCCGCGAAGCGCAACATGATCAAGGTGCCCTTACGCGAAGGCCGCACCCTGCATCACGATCTCTACGGCCGTTTTGGCGCGGGCAAAGTGATTCTGCGTGCGGCGCCCGCGGGTACCGGCATCATCGCCGGCGGCCCGATGCGCGCCGTGTTCGAAACCATGGGGATCCAGGACATCGTGTCCAAGAGCGTCGGCAGCAACAATCCGCATAACATGGTGAAAGCCACGTTCGCGGCTCTCTTGTCCATGACCAGCCCGCGCAATGTTGCCGCCAAGCGCGGCAAGAAAGTTGCCGACATCATTGGCCGCCGCGAAGACGCGGGCAAAGAAGCGGCGAAGGAAGCCTAACCATGGCCGAGAAGAAAAAGACCGTTACGGTCACCCAGATCCACAGCGCCGCCGGACGTTATGCGGACCAGCGCCAGACCCTCATCGGGCTGCGGCTCAATAAGATCCGCCGTTCGTCGACCCTGGAAGACACCCCGGCGGTCCGCGGCATGATTAAGAAAGTAAAACACCTGGTACAGGTAGACGAAGGCTGATCGGCCTCCTATCTCACGTCAGGCGCCTGAAGGATTAGAACTATGAAACTCAACGAACTGCGTAACCGCCCAGGTTCGACCCATCCGCGTAAGGTCCTCGGCCGCGGTATCGGCTCCGGCCTCGGCAAGACCTCTGGCCGCGGCGTGAAGGGTCAGAAGGCGCGCACCGGCGTAGCCATCAAGGGCTTCGAAGGTGGTCAGATGCCTCTGTACCGCCGCATGCCGAAGCGCGGATTTACCTCCATCGGCCGCCTGGATTTCGTGCCGGTGAACGTCGGCCGCCTGCAGGCTGCCGTCGATAGCGGCCTTCTCAATGCGAAGGACAAGGTGACCATCGATAGCCTGGTGAAGGCTGGCGTTGTGAGCCGTGCGCGCGACGGCATGCGCCTCCTGGGCGACGGCGAACTGAAGGCCGCGCTCACCATCGAAGCAGTTTATGCCTCCGAGTCCGCCCGCGCGGCGGTCGAGAAGGCCGGCGGTTCGGTCACCATGACCCGCGCCGAGCCGGTCGCGGAAGACAAGAAGGTGCGCAAGCTGCCTAAGCGCGCCGACGCGAACCCGAAGGCGAAGAAGGGCGACAAGTCCGCCCGCGCCAAGAAGGCCGCAAAGTCCGAGAAACCGGCGAAGGCCGCTAAGCCTGCGAAGTCCGGCAAAGCGAAGAAATAAGGTACCGGTGTTGCTAAAGGCGGCAACGCCTTAACCGGAGTCTGAAATGTCATCTGCGGCCGACCAACTCGCTTCCAATATCAATTTGGGCGTCTTTTCGAAGGCGACCGAGCTCAAGCGGCGAATCTGGTTCGCCCTTGGCGCTCTCGTCGTTTATCGCTTGGGCACGTTCATTACCCTGCCGGGTATCGATCCGGTGGCCATGCGGGACGTCATGGCCGCGCAAGCGGGCGGCGTCCTCGGCCTGTTCGATATGTTCGCCGGCGGCGCGCTGTCGCGCATGAGCATCTTCGCGCTCAACATTATGCCGTACATCTCGGCTGCGATTATCATCCAACTGCTCGCCGCCGTCAGCCCGACCCTTGAGAGTCTCAAGAAGGAAGGCATCACCGGCCGCATCAAGTTGAATCAATACACGCGGTATCTGACGGTCGCGATCACCTCATTGCAGGCCTTAGGGATCGCCAACGGCCTTCAAGGATCCATGGCGTCGAACGGATTGCCCGTGGTGATGAACCCGGGTCCGTTCTTCATCGCGACCACTGTCATCACGCTTGTCGGCGGCACCATGTTCCTGGTGTGGCTGGGCGAGCAGATCAGCGAGCGCGGCATCGGCCAGGGGATCTCGCTCCTGATCTTCGCTGGCATCGTTGCCGGACTGCCCGGCGCTATCGCCAGCACGCTCGAGCTCGGCCGCACCGGCGCCTTGTCGCCGATCGTGATCGGTCTCATCGCCGTCGGCGCGGTGGGGCTGGTGGCGACCATCGTGTTTTTCGAACAGGCGCAGCGCCGGATCCTGGTTCAGTATCCGAAACGCCAGCAGGGCAATAAAGTCTTCGGCGGCGAGGCCTCGCACATTCCGCTGAAGCTCAACACATCGGGCGTTATTCCGCCGATCTTCGCGAGCTCGCTGCTGTTGTTGCCGTTGACCATCGCCGGTTTCCAAGGCGGCACGGTCATCGGCCCGAACGGCATGCCGGTTGCAGCGCCCGGGGGCGAGGGTTTCCTCAACACCATGGGCGCTCTGCTCGGCCGCGGTCAGCCGCTCTATTTGTTCCTCTATGCGGTCTTCATCATCTTCTTCGCGTTCTTCTACACGGCGGTCGTCTTCAATCCGACGGACACCGCCGAGAATTTGCGCAAGTACGGCGGTTTCGTGCCCGGCATCCGCCCCGGCAAGAACACGGCCGACTATCTCGACTTCGTGCTGACGCGCCTGACCGTCGTCGGCGGGCTCTATCTCGTGGTCGTCTGCTTGTTGCCGGAATACCTGATCGCGCGCATGAGCACGCCGTTTGCGCTGGGCGGCACCAGCATGATGATCGTCGTCAACGTGACCTTGAACACCATGCAGCAGGTCCAGGCTCACCTGCTCGCGCACCAGTACGAGGGTTTGCTCAAGAAGTCTCGTTTGCGCGGCAAGCGGTAAGGGCATGGCAGGCAAGCGACTCATCCTCATGGGACCGCCGGGCGGCGGTAAAGGCACCCAAGCCAAGCGTTTGCAGGACCGCTACGGAATCGTCCAGCTGTCGACCGGGGATATGCTCCGCGCGGCGGTGAAGGCGGGCTCGCCTGTAGGCCTCCAGGCCAAAGCCGTGATGGACGCCGGGAAGCTGGTGTCGGACGACATTATGATCAGCCTGATCTCCGAGCGGATCGACCAGGCAGATTGCGCCAACGGTTTTATTCTGGACGGTTTCCCGCGCACCATCGCGCAGGCGGAGGCCCTGGATAAGTTATTGAAAGAAAAGAAAATAAATCTCGACAAGGTCATTGAAGTGACGGTCCCGGATGAGAAGCTTATCGAGCGGATCACCGGCCGGTTCACCTGTTCGGCCTGCGGCGAGGGCTACCACGACAAGTTTAAGCAGCCGAAACGCCCAGGGGTCTGTGACGCCTGTGGCGGAACCACCTTTAGCCGCCGGGCCGACGACAAGGCCGAGACCGTCGTTGCCCGGCTGAAGGCCTACCATGACCAGACGGCCCCCCTGATGCCCTACTATAGGGCGAAGGGGACCCTGGAAGTGATCGACGGTGACCGGGATATCGACGCCGTTTCGCGTGATTTGGAGCGTGTTTTAGGAGCCTGAGCGGCGTGTTGACACCCGGGGGTAACTGCCTATAATGCCCCGCTTTTCGGGTTGCGCGCGGCGCTCATAACAGTTTGAAATCAAAGAAGGAGTACGGGCTTTGGCGCGTATTGCTGGGGTTAACTTACCAACCAACAAGCGGGTCGTGATCGCCCTGCGTTACATCTTCGGCATTGGCCCGACCAACGCTGTGGATATCTGTGAGCGTGTCGGCATTGCTGCGAACCGTCGCGTTAACCAGTTGACGGAAGACGAGATCATTCGCATCCGCGATACCATCGACCGCGATTACACGGTCGAGGGCGATCTCCGCCGTGAGCAGGCGATGAACATCAAGCGTCTGATGGACCTCGGCTGCTACCGCGGCCTGCGTCATCGCAAGGGCCTGCCGGTCCGTGGTCAGCGCACGCACACCAACGCGCGTACCCGCAAGGGTCCGTCGAAGCCGATCGCCGGCAAGAAAAAAGTAACCAAGTAAACAGGACGCGTTTATCGCGGCGCCACTGCCGCGATTGCCGTTTCTACGGACAGAAGAAGAGACATGGCCAAGCCAGAATCAGCCGCCCCCGCCGCCAATGCTCCTGCACCAACAGGTACGCCTCGCGCCCGTAAGCGCGAACGCAAGAACATCAGCTCGGGCATCGCGCACGTCAACGCGAGCTTCAACAACACCATGATCACCATCTCTGACGTACAGGGCAACACCATTGCCTGGTCGTCGGCCGGCTCTCAGGGCTTCAAAGGCTCGCGTAAGTCGACCCCGTACGCCGCGCAGGTGGCCGCCGAGACGTGCGGCCGCAAGGCGATGGAACACGGCATGAAGGTGCTGTCGGTGTTCGTGAAGGGCCCGGGTACCGGCCGTGAGTCCGCACTGCGCGCATTGCAGGCGGTGGGCTTCACCATCACGTCCATCCAGGACGTGACTCCGGTGCCGCACAACGGCTGCCGTCCGCGCAAGCGGCGCCGCGTCTAAGGACTTTTTATCGCTGCCGGGAATCTCCCACCGGTGGTGTTGCATACGGGGCGCCGACTTTTACGGAAGAGTCCGCGCAGCCCCAAGTTCACAGCGGGATCAACCCCTCACGTGTGGAACTGATCGTGATACAGAAAAATTGGCAAGAACTGATTAAACCCTCGAAGCTCAACATCGAGACGGGCGACGACCAGCGTCGTATCGCCACGATCGTTGCGGAGCCGCTCGAGCGCGGCTTCGGTGTAACGCTCGGTAATGCGCTCCGTCGTGTGCTGCTGTCGTCGCTGCAAGGCGCCGCGGTCACGTCGATCCGCATCGACGGCGTGCTGCACGAGTTCTCGAGCGTGCCGGGTGTGCGCGAGGACGTGACCGACCTCATCCTCAATATTAAGCAGCTGGCCCTCACCATGCACGGCGACGGGCCGAAGCGCATGACGCTGAAGGCCAAAGGCCCGGGCGAAGTGACCGCCAGCCAGATCCAGGCGACCGCGGACATCGAGATCATGAATCCTGATCTCGTGATCTGCCACCTGGACGAGGGCGCCAGCTTGAATATCGAGCTCGAAGTCAACACGGGTAAGGGCTATGTGGCCGCGCACCTGAACCGCAAGGAAGATGATCCGATCGGCGTTGTGCCGGTTGACTCGATCTTCTCTCCGGTTCGCCGCGTGTCCTACAAGGTCGACAACACCCGCGTCGGCCAGCAGACCGACTACGACAAACTTTCCATGACCGTTGAGACCAACGGCGCGGTGAAGCCGGAAGACGCGGTCGCGCTCGCCGCGCGTATCCTCCAAGACCAGCTCAAGCTCTTCATCAACTTCGAAGAGCCGCAACACGCCATTGCCGAACGCGTCGAAGACGAATTGCCGTTCAACAAGAACCTGCTGCGCAAGGTGGACGAACTCGAACTCTCCGTTCGTTCGGCCAACTGCCTCAAGAACGACAACATCATCTACATCGGCGATCTGGTCCAGAAGACCGAAGCCGAGATGCTGCGCACGCCGAACTTCGGCCGCAAGTCGCTCAACGAGATCAAGGAAGTCCTCGCCCAGATGGGTCTCCATCTCGGCATGGAAATCCCGAACTGGCCGCCCGAGAACATCGAAGAGCTGGCCAAGAAGCTCGAAGAGCCGTTCTAGATCGGAGTTTTCTAACGGACCAAGGTGGTCCATCCCCGTCGTTCCGTTCGCGGGCGTCGGGAATTCGCAATCGGTCCTCGCGCGCGAGGCCAGAGTGGTAGGAGAGATCCAATGCGTCACGGCATGGGGACACGTAAGCTAAACCGCACCAAGGGGCATCGCCGCGCGCTGTTCGCGAACCTCGCCTGCGCGCTGCTGAAGCACGAGCAGATCAAGACCACTCTGCCGAAGGCGAAGGACCTGCGTCCCTACGTCGAGAAGCTCATCACCATGGGCAAGAGCGGCACGCTGGCCAACCGCCGTCTGGCGGCCGGCCGCCTGCGCGACGACAAGGTCGTGGCAAAGCTCTTCAGCGTCCTGGGCGAGCGCTACAAGGACCGCAAGGGCGGCTATACCCGCATCCTGAAGTCCGGTTTCCGCTACGGCGACGCCGCCCCGATGGCGGTGATCGAGCTGGTCGACCGCGATCCAGACGCCAAGGGCTTGGATTCAGGCCCGAAGGCGGAAGCAGCCGCGACCGAAGAG
>CAMDOZ010000100.1 GCA_945903705.1 Fidelibacterota bacterium
AGGAGGCGACTTCATTCGCCCGCGCAATATGTCCGCGTAAGTGCCCGTCTTCATAGACCAACGGCACGTGGGCTGCCGTCAGACCTTTCGGCCCATGCACGATGACGGTTGCCAGCCGGTCGAAACCGGCGAGCGTTGCGCGCGCGTCCACCTCATCTACTCTGTAGTGACCTGGAACGAACATCGCTAATCGTCTCTCCCTTCATAGGCGCGCGCGGTGTGGACAACGCCGCGGACAGGATCGCCGAGCTGCTCGACTAGATCTTCCGCCGTCACTGTGTGGAACGAGACCACCGCCCAATCGCAGGCCAGCGTCGCGGGTCGGTGCCAGGCAAACGCCGGGATGGAGAGTCCGGCTTCACCTGCGCCCGTGATCAATCTGTGCGGCTGCCACCTGTTGTCATGCCACGTCTCCATGATACCAGGCCCGGACAAAGCGAACATCCGCTGGATGCTGTTCGGGTGACGCTCCGCTTCGAAGGCCGTGTTCTTTCTGAGCAGGAACACCCAACTCGATTTCACATCGGTGGGCAAAGGACCGGCGTAGGTCTCGAGCGGAATCACCGCGTGCGCCGACGTGAGCTCGCAATTCTCCGCCAGGCTGTGCTTCAACAGGTAGGCGACGCTTTCGAGATAGCGGTGCGCGGGCGGCGCGTATGCGCAGGCATTTAAGCGGCGCAGCGCCGTCGCCTCGTCAATCGAGGGAGGTTGGGTGCTGATATAGTTCATATCCGTCTCCTTCAAACCGTCGGGCCAATTTCCCTTCCAGTTAGGGCCTTATGAACGGTTAGGAAGCCGAGCAACAGCGGAAGCGGTACCGCTGAAATTGCGATAGCGGTACGTGAGTTACGCCTTGCGCAGTCCGGCGAGAAGAAGGGCGCCATCCAAGGGATCGCCCATGGCCGGGCTGAGGCGCGCGGTCGTGCGCTGCCGCAGCCAGGGCCGCATGCGCGGCGCGATCCCGCCGGCGAGGGAGCAACGCGGAGCGCCTCTCACGAAGATGGTCTCGATGAATTGCTCGACGTGCAAGGCCGCACTTTCGACGATCGATCGCGCGATCTCGTCGTCCGCTTCAGCGAAGTCGAATACCACCGGCGCAAAGGCCGCATAGTCTTTGGGTGTAGCGGCATCCATCCAGGCGATCACCCGCGGCGTCTCGTGGCTGAAACGGCTGGTGATGGCGGCGCTCAAAGGGGTGGGCTTGGTGCGGCCGTCGAGTGCGCGGAGCGCATGGCGCACGGCGCTCAAACCAAGGGCCGCGCCGCTGCCTTCGTCGGAGATCGGAAAGCCGTAGCCGCCGATCGCGAAGCTGCCGCCGTTCACTTTCACATAGGCGATGCTGCCGGTCCCAAGAATCAGGGTCGCGCCGTCACCGCCGTTGTGGGCGCCGAGGTTCGCAATGGCCGCATCGGTTTCCCAGCGCACCTTGCCGAAGGGAAGGTCGAGCGAATTCAGGGCCTCGCGCACGCCCGGCCGCGAGATCCCGGCGATCCCGAGGCCGGCGCTGATGCGCGAGCCGGCGTTCACGCCAAGCCCCGCCTGGGAGAGCGCCTGATCGACGGTCTCCATCAATGTCGCGCGCAGCTTTTCCATGCCGATCCGGGCGTTGGCGGGTCCGGCTTCGCCGGTGCCCAATACTTTGCCCGCCGCGTCCGTAAGGCGCGCGCGGCAATGGCTGCCACCGGCGTCGATGCCGAGATAGAGATCGATCATGGGGTTATGTCCGCTTAACCATCGCCTGGCGCAAGACACCGTTCGCGGCGGCGAGTTCGGCGCGCGCATCTTCGAGGCTCATGCCGCGCGCGACAAGCACCGCCGTGCGGATATCGCCGTCGGTCTGGATCAAGGCTGCCTTCGCCGCTTCGGCGCTGCTGCCGGCGATCGTGCGCACGATCTCCATGGCGCGGTGGACCAGTTTCTTGTTGTTTGAGCGCATCGCCACCATGAGATTGCCGTGCACCAACCCGAGGCGCAGCATGATGGCCGTCGACAGGAGATTGAGGGCGATCTTCTGCGCCGTGCCCGCCTTCATGCGGGTCGAGCCGGCGATCACTTCTTCGCCGGTCGGCAAGAGGATGCCGAACTCGGCGGCGGACAGAAGACGCGTCTCCTCATTGCCCGCGACGCCGATGGTGAGCGCACCGGCCTTACGCGCTTCTTCAACGGCCGCGACGGTAAAGGGAGTTTGCCCCGAAGCGGCCACGCCGATCACCACGTCGTGCACGGCGGTCTTCGCGTCGGCAATCAGTTTGCGCCCGTCATCGGCGTCGTCTTCCGCGTCTTCGACACTCGTGGTGATGGCCTGCGCGCCTCCCGCCAGGAGATAGAGGAGGCGGCTTTCGGGCCAGTCGAAGGTGGGCCCAAGCTCCACGCCATCCTGCAGGGCGATGCGGCCGGACGTTCCCGCGCCAGCATAGATGAGCCGGCCTTGGCCGCCGCGAAGCCGGTCCGCGGCCGCTTCAGCCGCAGACGCGATAATGACCGTTGCCGACCGCACAGCCGCGGCGGCCGCGAGCTGGCCTTCGAGCATGGCGTCCACGGCGTCGGCCGTGGGCCACAGATCGAGCGTCGCGTAGCGGGCGCTGACGGTTTCGGTTTTCTTCATGGCGTCAGGCTCGCACGCCGCCGATCCAGGTCGCAAGGACGTCCATACCGTCACCGGCGGCGCGGTTGACGTGGACAAGGTCGGCGGCGAGGCCCGGCGCAATCCGGCCGCGAACGGCGCCGAGGCCAAGGAACGCAGCCGGCGAGGCGCTTGCCATCGCAGCGGCGATTTCGGGTGCGACGCCGACCCCCGCAATCATATTGCGTACGGCGGTCGCCATATCGAGATGAGCGCCGGCCAGCGTTCCGTCGGGTCCGGTGAGGCGACCGTCCTTGGCGGTGATCGGCGTCGCGCCCAGCATGAAGGTGGTCTTGTCCCAGCCCACTGTCGGCATGGCATCGGTCACGAGGAAGAACTGCTCCGGCGGTTTCGTCCGCAGCGCTAGTGCAATGGACGCAGGATGGACGTGATGTAGATCGGCGATGAGGCCGCACCAGCTCTTCAAATCGCTGAGCGCCGCGCCCACCATCCCCGGTTCGCGGCTGGTGAACGGAGTCATGGCGTTGAACAGATGCGTGAAGCCTGAAAGGCCCTCTGCCAGCGCGCGGTTCGTTTCCTCATAGGTGGCCGCGCTATGACCGGCGCAAACGACCGCGCCGTTGCTTACAAGCTTCTTGATGGTCCCGGGTGCCGCGCACTCGGGCGCCAGCGTGACGACGGTTCGTCCGCCGTAGAGACGTGTGAGCCGCTCGACTGCCGCGTCGTCGATCTTGCGGATACGCGCGCGGTCGTGAATACCGGCCCGCGAAGGGTTCAGAAACGGCCCTTCGAGGTGAATGCCAAGGACGCCGGGCACATGCAGGGCGATGGCCTCTTCAACGGCGTCGATGGCTTTGTCGAGGACTGAGAGGTCGTCGCTGATCAAAGTCGGCAGGAACCCCGTTGTTCCAAAACGCCGGTGAGCGGCGCCGATGGCTTTGATCCCCTCCACCGTCGGTGCGTCGTTAAACAGAACGCCCCCGCCACCGTTCACCTGACAATCAATGAAACCGGGCAGCAGGTCGCCGCCGCCGAGTGCGATGCGCTCGCAATCGCCCGGGATGTCCGAGTCCTTCACAAGGGCTGCGATGCGGTCGCCGTCGATCACGAGCGCGCGGCCTTCGACGAAGGAGGAGCCCGCCAGAATGCGCGCGCCGGTGAGTACAGTGCGACTCATACTGTCTTCGTCACTTTATTGAGATAGGGCGGCCGGTCCGGATCGAGGCCGCGGGCGAGCGACAGGTTTACGACGGCGGCATAGAAGCTGGGCAGCCAGGCGATCGGCGCCAGCGATCCATCAAGGCCGGCCGGAACGGGCAGGGCCGTCACGCCGCCCTCCGATGTCTCGAGGCCCGCGCACAACACGCTCGCACCGCGCGCAGCAAATCTTTTGGCAAGAGCAATGACTTCAGGGCCCGCCTGATCCGGCGGCGCGAGCATCAGGACCGGGAGGCCGTCGCGCACGATAGCCGCGGGCCCGTGTTCCACTTCTGCGGCGCTGAAGGCCTCGGCGTGAAGCGCGCAGGTTTCTTTCAGCTTGAGCGCCATCTCCTGCGCGACGCCGAAGCCTGCGCCGCGGCTGACGACGAACAGGTTCTGCGCTTTCTCGAAGGCGCGCGCCATCGGCGACCAGTCGAGCCGCGCGGCGGCGGCGAGGCGGTCCGGCAAATGCGACAGCGCTGTCTCGAGCTCGGCATCTTGCGACCAGTGGCGCACCAGATCGGCGAGGGCCGCGAGGCTTGCGATACACGACTTCGTCGCGGCGACACTCTTTTCCGGCCCCGCATGAAGAGGGATGACGAGAGAGGCGGCCTCCGCCAACGGCGACGCCGCATCGTTGACGATGGCGACCACTTGCGCGCCGGCATCCACCGCGGCTTTCACCGTTGCGATGATGTCGGGGCTACGGCCTGACTGCGACACCGCGATCACTAGGGCCGTCCGCAAATCGCGCATCGGCGCACCGGCGACCGAAACGACGGACGGCGCCATGGAAGACACCGGCAGGCGCAGGTTCTGCTCGATGAGATACTTCCCGAACAAGGTCGCGTGATCCGAGCTGCCGCGCGCGACCGTCAACACTAAGGACGGCGGATGCCGCCGCAAGCTCTCGCCGAGGCGGGCGAGATCGGCGTGGTTGGACGCCAGCATCCGGCGCACCACGTCGGGCGCTTCCGTCGCCTCCACAGCCATCAATGGCTTCTCGCCTGCCGTCAAATCGAGTACCTCTCTTGAACAAGGGTTGATCTTATCCGGGGGCTCCAGGTGGAAGCTACCGCGACCGACATGGAGGCCGTCGCCAAAGAACCCGTGATAGGCCGGCGGACAATCGGCTTGTTCGGTCTTCTGGGTTTCTCGTCGGGCCTACCCTTCCTCCTCTTCTCCTCTGTCCTGTTTCTACGCCTCACCAATAATGGGGCGCCCTTGGGCGTTGTGGCCTTCTTTGCCTGGGTCTCGCTGCTCCCCACCTTCAAGTTCGCCTGGGCGCCTATGCTGGACCGCCTCACCATTCCGGGCTTCGGGCGCGCATGGGGGCGGTGGCGGAGCTGGATCCTGCTCTCGCAGCTCGGTGTGGTCGTCTCCTTGATCGGCCTCGCCGTCGCCGATCCGGATCAGAACCTCGCCGCGACCGCTCTCTGGGCATTGCAGCTCGCCTTCTGGGCCACGACCCTCGAAGCCGCGTCCGACGGCTGGCGCTGCGAGCTTGCCCATGACGCCAAGTCCCAGGCGCCGCTCGTCTCCGCGGTATTGTGGGGCTATCGGTCTGCCATGGTGGCGGCGGGCAGTATTGCCGTCCTGATCGCCGGCTCTGCGGATTGGGGAACCTCCTACTTCGTGATCGCGGCAGCGTCTTTCGTCGCATTCCCTTTGGTTCTGGCCACCAAGCCGGAGAACGCCAACGAAAGGGCGGGCGCCCTCGCGGCCGGAATCGGTGTCAGCGGCTTGCTCTTCGCGGTCGGCCTCGTTGGCACCGCGATCATCGGCTTCGTCGTGATACGGGCCGCCGCGGCCCTCGGCATAACTCCGGAAAGCCACGTCACGCGCGTGGTTCTCATTCTCTGCGGCCTGCCGTTTGTGATCATGATGATCGCGATCCCGCGCATCCGCCGCCTCTCCGACAACGACGCGCTCTTGGCTTCACCGGCGATCGGCCCTTATCTCGATTTCTTCCGCGGTCTCGGTTACGCGGCGATCGGCATTCTCGCGTTCGTCTCGATTTACCGCATGGGCGATGTTCTCACGCTCACCCTCGCAAAGCCGCTCATGTCGTCCATGGGCTATACCTTGACCCAGATCGGCATCGCCGACGGCGCGCTCTCTTTGGTCGCGAATATCGCCGGTGTCGGCATCGGCGCCTGGGCGGCCGCGTACTACGGAAGGAATGGCTCGCTGGTATTGGGCGCGGTTTTCGCCGCCCTCGGCAACGCCGCCTATGTTTGGCTGGCGAACGTGCCGCCTTCGGATTTTGTGATCTATGTCGCGGCCTTCGCCGACAACTTCGGCAACGGCATGGCCGCCGCTGTGCTCGTCGTATATCTCTCGGTCCTGGTGAATCCCAAGTATCCGGCGGCGCAATACGCCTTTCTCGCGGGTTTTGCCTTTCTCCTGCCGCGCCTCTTGGCCGGCGCTTCCGCCTCGATCCAGGGCGACATCGGCTATGACGGTTTTTTCGCCTTGTCCGGCGCCCTCAGCCTTGCCTCCATCCTCCTTCTGCCCTTCCTGCGGAGTGACCCAAAGGCTGTCCCATGAAAGCCACCGTTCTACTTGCCGTCGCACTTGTCCTGGGCTCTCCTGTTGCGATGGCGCAGTCCTCGTCCCTCCAAGCCGCGCTCGCGAAATCCGCGGCGACCGTCGAATCTGCCGTCGCCGACGGGCGGGTCCCCGGCGCGGTGATGGTCGTGGCCGTGGACGGCAAGGTCATTCTCGAACGCGCTTTCGGCTATGCCCATCTCAACGACTTTGCAGGCAAGCGGATCGCTTCGCCGCGCGCCATGGAGACGTTCACGGTCTTCGATGCGGCGTCGGTGACCAAAGTCATGGCCACGACAATGGCGATCATGATTCTGGTCGACCAGGGCAAGGCGAAGATCGACGCCCCCGTGCGCAGTTATCTCGAGGACTTCCGCGGCCCCGAACTCGACAAGATCACCGTGCGGCACCTGCTCGCCCACACCAGTGGGCTCGTGCAGTGGCAGCCGCTCTACTATCAGGCGGCGAACAAGACCGAGACCCTGGACGCCATCCGCAAGATGCCGCTGCAATGGCCGGTGGGCGAGGGCTATCACTACAGCGACCTCGGGTTCATGCTCCTCGGCGCCATCGTCGAGCGGGTCACCGGGGCACGGCTCGACGTCTTCATCGAGCGCACGCTCTACGCGCCGCTCGGTCTCAAGAGCACCGGGTTCCTTCCCAAAGACCGCGGTCTCTCGAAATTCGCCGTCACCGAATCGGGCAACGGCTACGAACTTCACATGGTCTATGGCCCCGACTTTGGGTACGGCTACAAAGGCGATCCGAAGTCATGGGACGGCTGGCGCCCTTACGTCCTCGACGGCGAGGTGAACGACGGCAATGCCTGGTACGCCAATGGCGGCGTCGCCGGTCACGCGGGGCTGTTCTCGACGGGCGCGGACTTGCGCGTTCTCCTCGATCTCCTCCTGAACCGGGGCACCGCGGGTGGGCGCCAGTTCATTCGTGCTGAGACCGTCGATCTGTTTTTGAAACCGGACGCACATCTCGGCTGGCGTCAGCCTGACGACATGCCCAAAGGCGCCTTTGCTCACACCGGTTTCACCGGCACCTATGTGCTCGGTGTGCCCGAGGCAAAACTCGCCTTTGTGCTTCTGACCAATCGTCAGAACGCCGGTACGGACGCCAAGGGATATTTCACCGACGTCGGCCCATTGCAGACGGCGGCGGTTCGACCTCTTCTCGACGCGCTCCTGCCGCGCTAAAGCGCGCGCAGGGCTGCCGCGGTCGCTTCGTCGGCCGGATAAAACGCTTCGAGCGAAATCTCAGACAGCGTGATCTCAACCGGCGTGCCGAACACCGTGATGGTGCTGAAGAACGACAGCACGCCACCGGGTGTGCGCATGCGCAACGGAATGGCGATCTCGTCTTCGGGCAGCGTGACCAGCTTCTCCTCCGGCGCGGGATAAGCGCTGATCTCTTTCAAGAGGGCCTCGAGGCCGGGGTCGCGGGTCAATCTCACCTGGCGCCGCGTGCGCTCGATCAGATGGTGCCGCCACTCTCCGAGGTTCACGATCGCCGGTGCGAGGCCCTTGGGGTGCAGGCTAAGGCGCAGCACGTTCACGGGGGGCTTCAGGAGTTCCGCGTCCACGCCGGCGATGAGCGCCGTAACGGAGGCGTTGGCCGCGATCATGTTCCAGGCCCGGTCGACCGCCAGGGCCGGGAAGGGATCGTGCGCTTTCAGGATCTGCTCGACCGTCGCCTTGGCCCGCACCAGAGCGGGGTCATTGATGGCGCGCTCGCGGTAAATCGGCGCGAAGCCCGCCGACAGCAGCAAGGCGTTACGCTCGCGTAAAGGGATCTCGAGATGATCGGAGAGATGCACGATCATGTCTCGTGACGGCGCTGATCGCCCGCTCTCGATGAAGCTCAAGTGCTTCTGCGAGATGTTGGCGTCGCTGGCGAGCTCCAATTGGCTCATGCGGCGCTGCTCGCGCCAAGCGCGCACGAGGTGGCCGACGGGGGTTGCTGTCTGGTTCATTCGTTTAGTCTAGGGACGAGGCGATAGCGCGGCAATTACATCGAAGGTAATCACAAGGTGAAAAAATTTGCAGGTTATTACCTGCCACTTAATCGCTTTCCATCCCGAGCATCGGCAGATTGGCGGCGTTCGACACCCCTTGGATGGAGACATCAATGCAAAACGCCACCACGATGACTGCGAATACCGGCCTCTTTTCTCATCCCCTGTTCTTGCGCCGTGTCCTTCTGCTCGACGCCGCCACCTGCCTCGTGACCGGCCTCGGTATGACGGTGGGCGCGGCCATGACCGCACAACTCACGCAGTTGCCCCTCGGGTTATTGAGCGCCGCCGGGGCGAGCCTCTTCCCCATAGCGCTGTTCATGGCGTGGGTCGCAACTCGCAAGGCCATCCCGGCGGCGGGCGCATGGCTCGTCATTCTGGGCAACGTGGGTTGGGTGTTCGCAAGCCTCGCCCTGCTGACGGGTCTTGTGCCCTTCAACGCGCTCGGAGCGGCGTTCGTGACGACTCAGGCTTTCGCCGTCGCTGTCCTTGCGGTGCTAGAGGTCGCCTGTGTTCGGCGACTTTAGCGCCGCAAGTAAAGCCATAGAGTCAGCGGCGCCATCACGGCGGTCAGCACCGCGGGCGCGATCAGGGCCATGAGCACCTCGGTCGCGCCGGCGCCGCCGTTCATGAGGCCGCGCACGGCCGTGGTCATCAGCGTCACGGGGTTCACTTCGACGAAGGCGCGCAGCCATCCCGGCATCGTGGCCGGGTCCACCATGATGTTCGAGGCGAACACCAGGGGGAACAGGAAGGTGAACCCCGCGGTCATCACCGTCATCGGCGTGCGGATCAGAAGGCCGAGCACGATGAAGATCCAACCCATGCCGAAGCCGATCGCGAACAGCATCAGGAAGGCCGACACGACCCCCACGAACCCAGCTTCAGGCCGATACCCGAGCATGAGCCCGATGGACAGGATGATGGCGCCCGCGATGAGATGGCGCAGTACGTCGCCGACCATGAGGCCGGCAAACGGCGAGAGCGACCAGATCGGCAGGGAGCGGAAACGGTCGAACAGGCCTTTGCTCAAATCCGTCGAAAGCCCCATGCCCGAATAAACGGCGTTGAAGCACACCGTCTGCACGAGGATGCCCGGCACGAACACCTGTAGGTATTCGGCCGGGCTGCCCGCCAGGGCGCCGCCGAACACGAAGGTGAACAAGAGCGTGAACATGATGGGCGTCATCACGAGGTCGAACATCTGTTCGGGCACGTAACGGAACTTGAGAATCGCGCGCCATCCGAATACCAGAGCGTTCGACAAGCCGGATGGTTTGCGCGGGCGCGTAATGCCCAGAAGCACGGAGTTATATTGGTTCATGGCTTTTGCTCCTGCGCCGGCTCTTCGGCATGTTCGCGGCCTGTGAGGCTAAAGAACACTTCGTCCAGACTGGGCGAGCCCATCGAGAAATCCGCGACTTCAATGCCGTCGGCAATCAGCGCAGCAACGGCCGTCGCGGCCGTGTGTGCGGTGCCGGCGACCACGGTGAGTTGTCCGCCCTCGGTGCTTCTGCGTACGGTATGGGAGAGACGCGTTTCCAGAAGGCGCGCGGCCCGCTCGATGTCGGCGCCTTCCGCCAGGTGCACGTGAAGGAATCCGGAACCGACTTGCGCTTTCAGCTCGCGGCTCGTGCCTTCGGCGATCTTCTTGCCTTTGTCGATCACGGCAATGCGCGCCGCTAGTTGGTCGGCTTCTTCAAGGTACTGGGTGGTAAGCAGAATGGTCACGCCCGACTGTGCGAGTCCGCGGATCATGGTCCACACCGATTGGCGCGCCGTCGGATCGAGGCCCGTCGTCGGCTCGTCGAGGAACAGCACACCCGGCGTTACGATCAGCGACGCCGCGATGTCCAACCGTCGGCGCATACCGCCCGAGTAGTCCTTCACCTGACGCGTCGCGGCGTCGCTGAGCTCGAAGGCGGCCAGGAGATCGTCGGCGCGCGCACGTGCGGCGGCCCCTTTGAATCCCCATAGCCGCGCGAGCAGCATGAGGTTGTCGCGGCCGGTCAGGTCCTCGTCGAGCGAGGCGAACTGCCCGGTCATGGCGATGGCGCCGCGCACATCGCCGGGCGCGGTGTGAAGGTCGTGGCCCATCACCTGCGCGGTGCCGCCGTCCGGGCGCAGCAAGGTCGCCAGCATGCGCATCAGGGTGGTCTTGCCGGCGCCGTTGGGTCCGAGAATGGCAAAGATCATGCCGCGCGGCACGTCGAGGTCGATGCCGTTCACGGCGTGCACATCGCCGAAGCGCTTGATAAGCCCTCGCGCGGAAATCGCGAGTAGGTCGTTCATGGACAATTTCCCCAAAAAGGTCGCCGAGAATACTGGGCTGTACGGCACCCTCAAGCCGGGAAATATGAAAGAGGTCCTGCAGCGTTTTTCAGCCACCCCGCCCGACCCTATACCCGCCGCCTGGCTCAAAAGGGGAAAATTCTTCTCCAAAAGGTATGATTCGTAGGAGCCGGTTAACCCCGGCGGGGGTATATAATAGAGCCTGGGAGTCGCCGCATTGACCCTGCCGCGGCCCTTACTAGGTTGGGAGACCTATAAGGAATTTTGGGCACTTACATGACCCGTTCGATCTTTTCCAAGTCTACTTTGGCCGCCGTCGGGTTGGCTTTCTCGGGCGCGCTGTTCGCGCCGATGGCCAGCGCCGATTCCATCGAACCGCGGATCAAGGACCGCCGGATCGGCTTTGCCATGACGCGCCGGGCCTGGGCGGTGCACCGCACGCCTGGCTTCAAGGTCGAATGCCCCACCGGCCTCAACGATGGTCCGCGCGAGCAATTCGCCCAGCTCTTCCCGCAGGACAAAGGCCAGAAGTGGACGCTGGAACAGTCCCAACTCGCCCGCGAGGGGGACATCTATTTTCCGGCCCGCTCTGAAGACGGCTTCGTCTTCAAGGAAGCCCAGGGCAAAACCGCGCCTGGCATCGATCTCGACGGCAAGACCGACGCGAACGATTTCACCAACACCGATGGCGTGAAGGGTGTCGACAACCAGCTCTTCCGCGTGCTCGGTTGCTTGGCCGGCTGGAACGGCGAAGGCATTCCGTTCATCAATTTCCAGGACACGACCTATCTGCGTCGCCACATCTCAAACCGCTACATGTTCGAGATCACCGAGGTCGACGACCTGACGAACGATCCGGACGTGGTCGTCACCACCTATCGCGGTCTCGATTCATTGCTCGCGGACGCGACCGGCGAAGGCTTCATTCCCGGCGGCACGCAGCGCGTCGATGCCCGCTTCGGCAAGATCTATCAGGCCCGCCTGAAGGGGAAGATCGTCGACGGCGTACTCACCACCGAGCCCGTGGACGGCCTCATTCCGAACTCGATTGCGTTCGATACCAGCGCCCACCAACTTTTGCGCGGCATGCAATTCCATCTCAAACTGACACCGGACCGCGCCACGGGAGTCATCGGCGGCTATGCCGATATCTACAGCTGGATGCTGCAGTTCAAGACCAGTTGGGGCACGCACCATGCGGCCTACGGCCAGGTCGCGTCGCAATCCCTGACCCGCGCGATGTACCGCCTTGCGGACGGCTATCCCGATGAGACTGGGCAAAACACGGCGCTCTCGGCGGCCCTCGATGGTGACTGGATTCAGGTCTACATCGATCATCCGCCGAAGTCGGTCGCGGCCGATGAGACAACGCCCTCGGTCAGGACGACGGCGGCCGCGCAGCGCTAACCTACTTTCGACATTCGGCCAAAGGCCCTAGCCGCAGCTTTTCTGCCGCTAGAGCTTTTTGCAATCTGGCAGAGATCGCGCCGATCGGCAGCGTGGTTGCCTTCGCTTCCCCACAGAGCGTGACTGTCTCCTGGGCGCTTGCGCCCAGCTTTGCCAGGTAATCGCGCGATCCGAAGATCGGGACACCGCCGACCAAGGTCAACGTCACGTCCTGCGGTTTTGCGGCGAGCAGCGCGTCATAGGGCCTGCGCGCATCGCCGCGGAGCAGGAACACATCGGCGAACAGGCCGGGCTTCAGGCTTCCCACCTTGTCGTCGATCTTGGCGATCCGCGCCGGAATGGCAGTGGCCATCTCGAACATGTACTTGCTCGAGAAGAGGCGTCCGAAGTCCCGGTCGCTCACCGTCTTCGCGTAATTGAGTTCCGCCAGCATGTTCATGCTGCCGGTGGGCGACCAATCGGGCGCCAGCGCAATAATGGTTTTCTGGCGCACTGCCGCGGGAACGTCGGCGGTCTCGCCGT
>CAMDOZ010000101.1 GCA_945903705.1 Fidelibacterota bacterium
ACGAGCGCGGCATCACCCGCATCTCCGCCGGCCGTCTCTTTGAGATCACCCGCGTGCTCAATGTTCCCATCACGTATTTCTTTGAAGGCCTGGAAGGCAGCGACGACGAGGCGATGAACCCTCGCCAGCGCATGTGCCTCGAGCTTGCCCGCAACTTTGCGAGCATTTCCAACCAGCGCCACCAAGAAGCCTTGAGCCAGCTCGCCCGAGCGCTCGCGGTTCAGCAGTAAGCCTCACGCCCTCCGGCAAATTTTATGTTCCGGCTGCCCACTCCTCGCGCGCGCCATCGTCGGCCTCGCCCGGCGCATATTCGCCGCGCAGCCGTGCGAAAAGCGCGGGCGCGAGGCGAGAAAGCGCCCACACTGCGGCGCCGCGCACCAAGGGCGACTCATCGCGCAATCGTTCTTGTGCCGCGGACGCCAGCGTCGTCTCCCCGCTATTGCCAATAGCAATCAGTACGTTTCTGACGAAACGCGCGCGGCCGATGCGTTTGATCGGCGACTTGGCAAACAGCGCGCGGAAGCCCGCATCATCCAATCGTGAGAGGTCCGCGAGCTTCGGGCCATTGAGCGCCGCGCGCGGCATGAACGCGGCCTCGCGGCCCGCTTGCGCGAACTTGTTCCAGGGACAGACGGCCAGACAATCGTCGCAGCCGTAGATACGGTTTCCCAAAAGCGGGCGCAGCTCGCGCGGGATCGGGCCTTTGTGTTCGATGGTCAGATACGAGACGCACCGCCGCGCATCCAATTTGTAAGGACCGATGAACGCCCCCGTCGGGCAAACGTCGAGGCAGCGCCGGCAGGCGCCGCAGTGATCGGTCTCGGCGGCATCTGGCTCGAGCTCGAGCGTCGTCAGCACTTCGCCCAGGAATAACCACGACCCGAACTCGCGCGAGACGAGATTGGTGTGCTTGCCCTGCCAGCCTGCGCCCGCGGTTTCGGCCAGAGGCTTTTCCATCACCGGCGCCGTATCGACAAAGAGCTTCACATCGGCGCCGGTGTTCTCGGCCAGCCAGATCGCAAGCTGTTTCAACTTCTTCTTGATGACGTCGTGGTAGTCGTTGTTCCGCGCATAGACGCTGATGACGCCGGAATCGGCGGGCGCAGGCGCGAGATCCGCTTCCGTCGGCCCATAGTTGAGACCGACGACAATGGCCGTCTTCGCCTCGGGCCACAGCACTTGCGGATCGGCGCGGCGGTCGGCGTTGGCCGCCATCCACTGCATGTCGCCGTAGATGCCGTCCGCGACAAAGGCGCGAAGATTTTCCTGCACGGACGAAGAAGATTCCGCGCGCGCAAAGCGCACGACGTCGAAGCCGAGCCCGCGGGCGAAAGCGCGGATCGCTTCGCGGTTAGGCGGAGGCATCGCCTTCTTCGCTTTCGCCGGCGGCTTGGTCGTGGGCGAATTTCGCGGCGAAGGCTTGGAGCGTTCCGGTGCGGATGGCGTCACGCAAGCCTTTCATGAGGTGCTGGTAGTAGGCGACATTGTGCCACGACAAGAGCATCAGCCCTAGAATCTCCTCGCTGCGGATGAGGTGATGATAGTAGGCGCGGCTGTAGTTGCGGCTGGCCAGACAGTCGATGGCCTCGTCGAGCGGCCGCGGATCGTCGGCATGCTTCGCGTTCCGCAGATTGAGCGCGCCCTTGGTGGTGAAAGCCTGGGCGGTACGGCCCGAGCGCGTGGGCAGCACGCAGTCGAACATGTCGATGCCGCGCATGACCGCGCCGACGATGTCGGCCGGTTTGCCGACCCCCATCAGATACCGCGGCGTTTCATGCGGCAAATGCCGCACAGTGTGATCGAGGGTCGTGAACATATGGTCCTGGCCCTCGCCGACCGCGAGCCCGCCGACAGCGTAACCGTCGAAGCCGATGGCTTTCAGCGCCGCGGCGGACTCGGCACGAAGATCGCCGTGAATCCCGCCCTGTACGATCCCGAACAAGCCGTATCCGGTGCGCGCGACATAAGCGTCCTTGGAACGCTTTGCCCAGCGCATGGACATCCTCATGCTGTCGGCCACGACTTTCTCTTCCGACGGGAACGGCGTGCATTCGTCGAAGGCCATCGTGACGGTCGCATCGAGGCGGTGCTGGATCTGGATGGAACGCTCGGGTGTGAGATGGTGCTTGAGGCCGTCGATGTGCGACTGGAAGGTGACGCCGTCCTCGGTGATCTTGCGCAACTTCGAAAGCGACATCACCTGAAAGCCGCCGGAGTCCGTAAGAAGAGGCCCCTCCCACTTCATGAACTGCCGCACGCCGCCGAAGCGCGCGATGCGCTCGACGCCGGGGCGGAGCATCAGGTGGTAGGTGTTGGCGAGGATCATCTGCGATCCCGTGGCCACGACCGTCTCCGGGAACATCGCCTTCACCGTGGCCGCCGTGCCGACGGGCATGAACACCGGCGTATCCACCGCGCCGTGGGCAGTGACCAGCTTGCCGAGGCGCGCCGCGCCGTCGGTGCCTAAGACGGTGAAGGAGAATTTTTCCGTCATGCTGCGCGCTCAAACAAGCAGGCGTCGCCGTAGGAATAGAAGCGGTAGCCCTCCTTGATCGCGTGGGCATAGGCCGCCTGCGCCCGCTCCATTCCGGCGAAAGCGCACACCAGCATGAACAGCGTCGAGCGCGGCAGATGAAAGTTGGTGAGCAGCATGTCGGCAGTCTTAAAGCGATACCCCGGCGTAATGAAGAGAGATGTTTCGCCGGAAAAGGGCGCGATGGCTCCATCATCGGCCGCGGCGCTTTCCATAAGGCGCAGCGAGGTGGTCCCGACGGCGACAATGCGGCCCCCGCGGGGCTTCGTCGCAGCAAGCTCAGCTGCGGCCGCGACGCCGATCTCGCCCCATTCGGCGTGCATGACGTGGTCCTTCGTGTCGTCGACATTCACAGGAAGGAACGTGCCGGCCCCGACATGGAGCGTCACGTGGGTGCGCGCGACACCCCGCGCATAAAGCGCGGCAACGAGGGCCGGAGTCATATGAAGCCCCGCCGTCGGCGCGGCGACGGCGCCGGGCTTTGCGGCATGCATGGTCTGATAGTCGCTGCGGTCGCCGGCATCGTCGGCGCGCCGGATATAGGGCGGCAAGGGGACGTGACCAACGCGGTCGAATATTTGGGTAAGCGCTTCGCCCGCGCGATTGAAGCGCAAGATTACCAGTGCCGCGTCTTTCGCGACAACCTCACCCGTAAGCCCCTCCGGGAATTCGACCGTTTGCCCGGTCTTCAAACGCTTGCCGGGCTTGGCAAAGCCTTGCCAGGCATCGGGCGCGATACGGCGGTGGAGCAGGAATTCTATCGGGACAACGCCACGCATCCCAAGCAACCGCGCGGGAATGACGCGCGTATCATTAAGGACGAGAGTATCGCGGGGGCGAAGCAGCGTCGGCAGATCTGAAATCTTGAGATCTTCGAGACCGCCGGCACCCACATGCAGGAGACGCGCACTGTCGCGCGGAACCGCAGGGCGCTCGGCGATGCGCCCCTCCGGCAAATCGAAATCGAACAGGTCGACGCGCATATGATGTTGGCGGAACAGGCTTGTCGTTGAAGGCGCGGGCCTTATAGTCAACCGGCGGTAAGAAGGATAGGCCTCAAGGGGGCGGCGTGGACTGGGTTTGGCGCAAGATTGATGTTCTGGTGGCGGCGACCTTTGTCGCCGGGGCGTCCATTGCCGCGAGCCAGGGCCACGCCTTCATGACCCAGTATCAGGAGCGGCTTTCCCGCGACCTCGAACAAGCCCGCGCCCGGGTCAACGAGATCAAGACCGGCCTTAGATACAAGCTCATGAGCGATATCGTGCGCACCGAGCTTGAGACCACGGCTCAGGCAAGGTTCGATCAGTTCAACGTGGCTCACACCGCCATCGCCGGATCGGGCGCGATCACCAAACCATATATGCTCATGCGATACCGCGAGCCGCGCCTGATCGCGGAGACCGAACGTGCCTTCGTGGCGCGGGTGCCGCGCGATGCGGGCGGAATATTCTACGCCGTGCTGGGCGCGCTCCTCGGGTTCCTCGCCTATGAGGTCCTGAAATTCCCGGTGGGACTGCTCGCGCGTCCGCGCACGCGAAAATTCCGGCGGCGTGTCTAGAGCAGGATGAGTTATCTTTGAATCGCCATCCCGCTCTAAATCTTTGAATTGTCGCGTGTCCGGACGGAAAACCGGTACCCACTTTTCCTGGACACGCTCGAGGATCTAGAGCGCCAGCTTAAGGTGCGATCTGCGGCAAGGCCGAGACGATGACGTCGCACTTGGCCGTCATATCGACCAGTACGCCCGGCCCGATGTTCTCCACCAAATGCTGCAGATAGCCGCTGAAGCCTTCGACGGTGACGTTGTAGTAGCCGTTGCCGCCGTCCATCGTTCCGGCCGGTATCGTCACACGCGCCTCGATCGACGGCACGCTGGCTTCGTGGGTTGCGGCACTCGCGATCTCGGGCGTGGTCCACTCGAAAACCTTGGCTCCTGTGCTCGCGTTGTAGAACGAGAGCTTGGCCTTAGCGGACGCCACGCCGGTATTGACGATGCGAAGGCGTGACGGAAACTCTGCGAAGACACCCGAATGCACGTTCATGAGTTGCTTGGCCGTGTCCGTCGACGGCGTCGCACCGCAGCTGGTCAGATTGCTGACCACGTGGGCTTGTTCGCTATAAAGCACATGCTGGGTCGAACCCTTGAAACTGCTGGCGACCTCGAGGTTGAGGTAGGCGCGCAGTTCCGGCGGCACCGGGAATCCATTGCGCGTGGCGTTGGCCAGAACACTCTTGGCGGTGAACTGCAGGGCGGCACGCGAGGGAATCGGCGGGCTCGTCCAGTCACCGAGATAGGCGCCCGTATCGCCGTCGCGAACCGCGATCCTGACGTTCCCCGTGGCCTCGCTCGGATTGTAGAAGCGAAGCATGGACTCGCCTTGCGCCGACACGCCGGCAAAGACGTTGTTGACGAAGCGCCGGTTGACGCCCTGAAGCCTATCGAGCGCGGCGCCGACCTGGATCTTAGCGACGGTAATCCCTGAATCCGCGCGGGTGACGGGCGTGCCCGTCTGCTTCAAGGCGGCTTGGATGGCGTCGAGCGAAAGCGTGGGATAGGCTTGGCGCAGCACTGCAAAGGCGCCAGCAACTTGCGGCGAGGACATCGAGGTGCCGCTGCGCGTGCCGTAACCGCTGCCGGAACCTTTTGCGCCCATGAGCGACACGCCGGGCGCTACGAAGTCCAGCGTGTTTGCAAAGTTCGAGAACGACGCGACGGTCGTACCGTTGTCGACGGCGCCGACTCCGACAGCCGAGGAAATGCACGCGGGCGTCGAGATTTTGCCTGTCTGGCCGCCGTTGCTGGCCGCCACTGCCACGGCAACGCCCTTTTGGCGGAGCATGTCGATGACGGACCGGCGCGGATCATCGTCGCAGTATCCGTCGCGGGACGAGCCGCCGATGGATAGGTTTACCGCGGCGATCTTGAGTTCGATCGCCTTCTCGTTGACGTAGTCGAGGGCGTTGAGCACGGCGAGAGAGTCGGTGAGCACGCAAGGCGCGGGATCGGGGCTGCATTCGGCCGGATCGGTGACCAGCGAGAATACGTCGATGGGAACGATCTTGGCGCCCTTCGCAACGCCGAACGTCGGAGTACCGAAGACAGCGCTGTCGTTGCCGACGGCAATCGAAGCGACGTGCGTGCCGTGGTCGCAGCGCGTGGAATCGCCCGGGCAGAAAGACGCGGCACCCGTGCCGATCTGCGGCGTAGCGCCGGACGGACACTGGGCGACGGTGGTCGTGCCGAAGGTGTTGGCGAAACAGGCGTCGCCCACGTTCTTGCCGGCGAGCGCCGGGTGAGTGAAGTTGATGCCGCTGTCGATAACGGCGATCGCATATCCGGTGCCGTCGAAGCCCCGGTCCCAGGCCGAGCCGAGGTCGATCGAGAGTTGCGCGGCGGAAAGTCCGACCGCCTGCGCGCTTTCGCGCTGGGTCGCATCCGCCCGGCGTTCACGCCGGATGAGGAAAATGCCTTCGACCGTGTCTTCGCCAGCCAGCGCCATCGCCTGCTCGCGTGTGACGTTCGCGGCGATGTACGGGATGGTACGGAAGTGCCTGAGCTCGGCGATACGGGCACGGCGAAGTGCGGGAGCGGCCGCGTTGAAGGCGGTCGCAACGGCGACCCGCTGGCGGGAGGTCGACAGGCGCGGCGTCCAAGGAGCGCCGCCGCCGCCGTCGGCTTTCATCCGGACAAGGACCTGAGCGCGTCCGTTCGGCGCAATCTCGCGCAGCACATCCTCCACGCCCGCATTGACGGGTCCGGACGCGAGGCCGGACGCGGTCACTGCGGCGAAAAGAACGATAGAACGGAGAAGGCTAAATGAACGACGATTCATGGTCTTGTCACGGCACACAAACACAAAAGCGCGCAACTGGTCTCTGTTGCGCGCCAACCCGTGAGAAGCCATGACGCTGGTTTATCCAGCGTTTATTAACCGTGTGATCGCTGAGCATTATGATGACCCGGGACGCCGCTGTCTACGGACCTGACCGGAGACAGGGGAATTGTCCTGTCGATCACTTAAGTAATCGTGTATTATCAAAATCTTAGCCGTCCGGATGCGGCCCTAGAGCCGCACCGTGCGGGCCCGAAAAGGGGCTGCGACCGCCCTGGGTCGGACAAGCCGCCACCAGGGGGCGCCGGGCGAGTCGCTTCAAATTCGAGTTTTTACGAGGCCTGACAAATACTTAGCGACCGGGGGATCGGGGGACATGTCGGACGGTGGGTCAGCATCGCAGGCGCTCTCGCGCCGCGCACCGGCGGCAATCCTCGGGCTCCTCGCCATCGCCGCCTACGGCGTCATCGCCGTGTTCACCCTCTTCAACGGCCAGACCTTCGTTGAGGAAGTCTCCGCCCTGGTTCGCGGCTGGTGGTATGCGACCGGCACGATCACGCCGTATACGCCGGCGGACGTTCCCGCCGAGATGCCGCTCTACTTCTACGAACTCGGATATTGGCAACGGCTGCTAGGCGCCGGCCATCTCTCGGGACGAATTCTCTCCATCGTTCTTGGCGGCGTCAGCGGACTTCTCCTGTTCGCCATCTGCCGCCGGCTGACGGCGAACACCCTCGTCGCCGCGGCCGCCGTGTTCATCTTCCTCGCGACGCCCTCGACCTCGTTCTTCTTCGCGACGGCCACCTCCGCCGCGACAGTCTCGACACTCCACCTGCTGGCGCTCTTCCTGATCGTCGACAGCATGGGCAGGCCGCGCATGCATGTCAGCGCGGCGATGGGCCTTGTGTGCGCGGCGATCATCTTCGTGCGCCAGGACATGTTCCTTGGGGTCGTGGTGCTGATCCCGCTTTATGTCGCAGCGGTGGGTCGCGACCGTTTCGTGCAGGCTCTTTTCGTGTTGGTGGCCTTAGCGGCCACGGCCGCGCTCGTCATCGTCGCGTTTCCGGCAAAGCTGCAGGTGCTGGCCCTGGACCTCCCGCTCATCGGTGGAATGCTTGGCGATGCAGGCCTGCTCGGCCCCGACCATACCCTCGTCGCCCGCGGCACCCATGGCCCGGCAGGCCTCGGCGCCGCGATCGAAACTGCCAATCTCAAAGGTCTTTTCGAGAGCTTCGTACTGCCGAACCTCGGCACCCTTCTTCTTGCCGTTGCGCTTTTCGCCGCGGCGGCCGGGCCGCTCAAGGTTCTGTGGATCGCGCCGCTCTATTTCCTGTGGCTTGCGTTGACGCACTACGCCGCGCTCAGCGCGGAAGGCACCTGCACCACGTGCATGCATCCCGTGACGCCGGCGTTTGCCGCCGTGGGCGCGCTTGCGGCGGCCTTGACCCTGGCCATGAGCGGCCGCTGGGCCAAACGAAATAGTTTCGCGCCCGGCACCGTCATCGTCGCCAGCGCCTTCATCGCCGTTGCCGTCAACACTTTCGCGACGATGCTCGCCTCTCATCCTCAGGCGAGGGCGTTTCCGCGCCCGATGCTCGACGGCATGACGGCGGCGCCGGAACTCGCCGAGATTCCGGTGCTCACACGCTGGGTCGCAGGACAAATCAAGACGAGGGAGCCGGTGCTGGTCATCCACGGGCTCGGGCGCACCGACGCGGCCGCACTGCCCTACGCCGTTGCCGCCTCCGGCCGTGCGATGCCGGCCGTAAGTCTGGATCTCAGGACCACGCAGCGCACCATCAACCAGAGCCTTGTCGGCGACTTGCGTGACGACGTGCGGGCGGGCGTCGAAGAGAGCGGCCTGTGGAGCGATGAAATCCTCGCCCGTTGGATTGCACGCGATTACAACCTCATCCTCCTCCAGGACGACGCAGCCGCAAACGTCGCGGCGATCAAGAAGGAAATCGAGGCGGGATTTGACCGCGCGGGCGCAACCCGCTACAGGGGCGCGAGCATTCTGATGTTCACGCGCAAACCGGCGCAGTAGCGCCACCCCGTATCCGTTAGATCCGTATCGCATGGCCCAATCGCCCCATTCCGATCCCAAGCTCGCGCCTTGGCCGTACCACGACGCCGATGAAATCGCGGCCGTGACGGGTGTGCTTGCGTCCGGTCAGGTCAATTACTGGACCGGCGACCGCGGCCGTGCGTTCGAGGCCGCCTATGCGGCCCATTGCGGCGTTCGCTTCGGCTTGGCTGTCGCCAATGGCACGCTTGCACTCGAGCTTGCCTTATACGGCCTCGACATCGGGTCCGGGGACGACGTCGTCGTCCCAGCGCGCACCTTCGTCGCGACGGCGGCGGCGGTCGCAAACCGCGGCGCGCGGCCCGTGGTTGCGGATATCGATCCCGTGTCTCAGAACATGAGCGCCGAGACCTTGGCGGCGGCGCTGACGCCGCGCACCAAGGCCGTGATTCCCGTGCACCTCGCCGGGTGGCCGGTGGACATGGGCCCCCTGCTCGCTCTGGCCAAAGACAAGAACATCGCTGTGATCGAAGACGCGGCCCAGGCGCACGGCGCGACCGTGAATGGTAAGCCCGTCGGCGGCCTCGGCCGAATCGGATGCTTCTCCTTCTGTCAGGACAAGATCATCTCCACCGGCGGCGAAGGCGGCATGGTGGTGACGGATGATGAGGCCTTGTACCGGCGCATGTGGTCGTACCGCGATCACGGAAAGAACTTCGATGCCTCGCAAGAGGCAAACGGCGGCGCGGGCTTCAAGTGGGTGGCCGACAGCTTCGGGACCAACTGGCGGCTGACGGAAGCGCAAGCGGCCATCGGCCTGGCGCAGCTGGCTAAACTTCCGGCGTGGCTGGCGCGGCGCAGAGCGAACGCCCAGGTCTTCGATGATGCCCTTGCCGGATTGAATAGCGTCACGGTGCAGCGCATCCCTGCGCATCTCACGCACGCCTATTACAAATACTATTGCTTCGTGAACCCCGAGGCGCTGAAGGACGGCTGGTCACGAGACCGCATCGTCGATGAACTGATCAAGCGCGGCGTACCCGCGCGCGTAGGCGCTTGCCCGGACATTTCCAGGGAGAAGGCCTTCGCGAGCGCCGGCCCACAGCCGCCGCACGTGCGCGCGGAGTCCATCGCCGACCGTACGGTTCTCCTGCCCGTACATCCGACGCTGACGCCCGGTAACATGAAATTCATGGCCGAAACGCTGCGCAGCGTGATTGCCGACGCCACCAGGTAGATTTCAAAGCGTGCGTGATCTCGGTATAACCAGATCATGAACAGCCCGGCGGCCTCCGCCCTTCATGTCCTTCTGATCGATCCGGACTTTCGCACCCGTGAGAACCCGGGCATCACGCGAACCTACGATTTCGCGTGTCATCTTGCACAAAGCGGCCACACGGTGAGCATCCTTGGCGCGGCGCCGAAAGGTGCGGCGCTCACTGATCGAAATATAAAATTGATCCCGACAGGCGATGCGCCGCCGGTGTTCGGCAAAGCCAAGCCCGCAACCTTCGCGGGGCGCTTCGCCGAGAGCGCGATGTGGAAGATGTGGGGCATCAAAGCGGTGGACGCGGTCGTGACCACGGACCGGCCCGTCCGCCTGCTGCCGGCCGTCGCCTGGTTCGCCTTGTGGCGGGGAATTCCCCTGATCCTCGATGTCATGCATGGCGCACCGCAGGCCGCGCCCATGACCGCCTCCATCGGCGAGAAAAGCCGGCGCTTTTTCGCGCGCGTGTTTTATCGCCTGGCGATGAGTGCCGCGAAACGCATCATAACGGTCACCCCAGCGCATAAAGACGATCTGATCGCCGAGGGCATCGCAGAGAGCAAGCTCACGGTCGCTCTGTTGGGATGCGATACGCGGTCACGTCCGACAGACGAACTCACGCCACGTCTAGCCCAACTGCTCCCTGACATCTTTTCTCCGGGGGGTCAGCGTCCCTTCATCGTCTTCGCGGGCACGCTGACGGAAGGGCGCGGGCTGGAGCGCGCGCTCGATATCGTCGCGGAGATGAAAGACGAACCCTTGACGTTCGTGTTCTGCGGCGAGGGCCCCGGGCGCGCCAAATTCGAAGCGGCGGCGCGGGAGAAGAATCTCGGCACTTCGGCGATATTCACCGGCGCTGTCTCGCGTGTGGAGCTGCAGTCACTCCTGCAATTTGCCATCGCCGCCCTCGCGGATTGCAGCCCCGATGCGCGCGGGGGCTTTTTGCTCGACGCCCTTGCGGCCGCAAAACCGCTCATCCTCCTGGGCCACGGGTGGCAGCGCGACCTGGTGGAGGGACGCGGCGCCGGCGTGAGTTTGCCGCTAAACGCGCCGGCGGCGGCGGCGCGCGAGCTGACCGATTTTCTCATGGACGGCGATGGTCTGCGCCGCGCAGGCCAGCAAGCGGCCGCGCTCGCGGCCGGACGTTTCAACCTGGACCGCATCTGTGGAGAGTTCCGGAACCTCGTGCAGGACACCGTGGCCGCCGATCCGCGCGAAGCGGTGCTGCGACGACGGTCTTTGCGGGCCAAGCGCACGTTGGACATCGCCCTTTCCCTCGTTGGATTGATCGTGCTCTCGCCGGTATTGGTCCTTCTTGCCCTCGCCGTCTGGGCGAAAATGGGTGGGCCGGTTTTCTTCACGCAACAACGGACCGGACTGCACGGCAAATTCTTCAAGGTGATCAAGTTCCGCACCATGAGCGACGGCAAGGGCACGGATGGAAAGCCGTTGAGCGACGCGGCGCGGCTCACACCGCTGGGACGTTTCCTAAGGCGCACGTCGCTCGACGAATTGCCTGAGCTCGTCAATGTGCTGAAGGGCGACATGAGTCTCGTCGGCCCGCGCCCGCTTCTTCCTGAATATCTCGCCTATTACGACGCCGATCAGCGGCGGCGGCACGAGGTAAAGCCGGGCCTTACCGGCTGGGCGCAAGTGAACGGGCGCAATGCGCTGTCATGGGAAGAGCGCTTCAAGCTCGACGTATGGTATGTCGACAACCTGAGCTTCGCGCTCGATCTCAAGATCCTGGCGAAAACGGTGTGGGTCGCGCTGCGCGGCGCCGGGATCAGCGCCGACGATCATGCAACGATGCCGAGATTTGACGAAGTCATGGCCAAACGTCAGGGAGCGGAGGACGTCTAGGCTTTTTTGTCGGCGCGCGTCCGACGCCGGCGCGCGAAAGCGCGCCTCCCAATAACCGGCTGGCCTTCGGCCAGCGGCCGGTGCCCACTTTTTCTGGACGCGCGCCTTGGCCGCGCTTCGATGAAGTGATGGCCAAACGCCAAGGCGCCGAAGACGTCTAAGCCTCAGGCCGCAGCATCGACGGCGACGGCGGCCTTCAGACTATCGAGCGCGGCGGTACGCACGGCGCTGGCCACCTCCGGCGCGTAGATGACATGCGCGGGACGGACGAACTCCGGCGCATTCTTCACCGGATGCAACTTCTTGCGGCCGAGTTCCTCGGCCACAACCCGCGCCGGGAAGTAGCCCGCGCCGCCGTGAGTGAGGATATGCTTGAGGCCGAGCGCGCCAAGGCTGACGTAGAGTCCGGCCGCGCTGTAGCGGGGGAACTGGGCCGAATGCCAAACGTCGAAATCCGGCCCCCAGTCGACGTGGACATAGTCCGCTTCGCCGGGCCCGCCGTGGTTGGGCCGGGTGGCGACCATGATGAGGCTTTCGTCCATGAGCTTTTCGATGCGGAAGCCGGGACGCGCTTCGGGCGCATACATGACCGCGAAGTCGAGAAGTCCGTCAGCGAGATAACGCATGAGCGATTCCGGCGTGCCCACCTGGGCGCGTACGGCAACATCGGGGCGTGACGCGCGGAAGCGGCCCACCCAAGAGAGAAGAATGCGCTCCCAAAGACTGAACTGGCCGCCGATATTGAGGACCGCGGCCATCTCCGCCGGCAGCGCCACGTCCTGGCGCGCCTGCTGGAGCACATGAAGAAATGTGGCGGCGTGGGGCTGGAAGCGTTTGCCCGCGGGCGTGAGCATCACACCCGACTTGCGGCGCACGAATAACGACTGGCCGAGGAGCAGTTCCAGCTCCTTGATTCGCGCACTGACCGTGGACTGAGTGACGTTCAGCTCCTGCGCGGCCCGCACAAAGCTGCCCGCCTCCACGACTTCCAGGAATGTCCGAACCTGTTCGAGATCCATGGGCGGACTATATCGATTA
>CAMDOZ010000102.1 GCA_945903705.1 Fidelibacterota bacterium
CGAGAACTGTAGCTAAATTACCGTGTCTCAGAAAAAGGGTTCACTCCAAGAAGTAGGCGACATGGGCGACAGGCGACATGTTTCGAATAAGCGAAGACGCAGAACGACTTGAGCTTGTTTCGGCCTCGGGCGACATCTGGGCGACATCAGGCGACACTTCGGTGATTTCCGCATCGAGCTATGCGTTTGCGGCGGGGCTATAGCAAGGCGCGCGCCCTCGCGGCCTCTTCTCATCACGATTCACGATGTCAAACAGCAGGCGTACGTATCCTGGATGTGCGCGCATTAAAATGCGCTCATGGCCTATTTTTCGTCGAGCGATATTTGCTGCCGCTGCAAATTTAATGATTCAAAAAATCGGAAATGTGCATCGGCCGAGTCGGCCGGCGGCGACTTACGGCTCGTGTTGGAGCACGAGGACGCCCGAGTATTTCTCGCTGCCGTACTCGACAGCGCGGCGGAACGAGTCCGGGCCGATGAAACCGGTGATGAAGTGCTCCGGCCCGCCCTTTGAATCGGGCGCTCTGACAATCCACCCCTTATCGCGCGGGTAGACGAAGGCAAGGGCGGCAATCCGCTTCACCTCGCCCGTGGGGCCGAGCATCGCTTTGGCTTCTACCGCTGGGTTACGTGTGGTTGTCATACAAGAGAGAACGCAGAGACTGTGGCTGAAACACGTCCAACCTGCGTTAAAGGCGGGGAGATTATCTAGGAGAGAGCGGCGGGACCAAAACGGTCCCGCCGGGCGATCAAGGACTTAGACCAGCGCGGATTTAAAGAGGGCCACGAGTTTCGCCCAAGCGCGTTCGGCCTGATCGTGGTTGTAGACCTGGCTGGTGGGCACGCACCACCCGTGGTTCGCGCCTTTGAAGACTTCGATGTCGGCTGGATTGCCGGCTTTGGCGAAGGCTTCGCGCAACACGTTCTTTGCCTCCGGCTCTTTCTGGTCGTCGTTATCGGCGACGGCGAAGAGATACTTGGCCTTGATCCGGGGCACGAGCAGATGGGGGCTGGTCGGCTGGTCGGTGACGAGACCACCGCCATGGAAGGATCCGGCAGCCCCGATCCGGTCGGGGAAGTTGCCGGCGGTGCGCATAGTGAGCGGCCCGCCCATGCAATAGCCAGTGACGCCGATCTTCGCGCCCTTGCGGTAGGACGCCTGGCCGTCGAGGAAGGCAATGAAGGCTTTCGCATCGCCTTCGGCGCCGCCCACGGCCGCGAGGCCTTCACGCAGCTTCGGGCGCTGGTCTTGCGGGAAATCGGTGGGAAGCGGCGCCTTGATGACGCGGTAGAAGGGGTTCGGCGTGAGCACCGTGAAACCTTCGGCGGCAAGGCGTTTGGCCATGTCGCGGTAGATGGGACGAAGCCCGCCCGCGTCGGGCCACACGATGACGCCCGGATGAGCGCCCGTCGCAAGATGGGTGAGCACGGCGTCGCAGGTGCCGTCGTTGGTCTTGATGGTGACGTCGGTTTCAGTGACCGCGGCGCCGGCGGCGCGCGCGAGCGAACTCGTGGCGGCCGTGAGGCCCAGTCCCAACATCAGCGCGCCGAACTCGCGGCGGTTGGCGTCGTGACGATGACATTCCTCGCCGCAGACTTCTTCGGGTAACAGATCCTTCGAATTGCTCTCGCTTGATTTAATCATGGGGGGCCCTCCTCCTTTGGGGAGCACCATGGCAGCACATTCGGGGTCACGCGGGATAGATGGCGCGACGGCTGAAGTGTAACCGTTATGGAAGCGACGAGATGGCTTCCACGGCAAAATCCCGGGCGACGAAGGCCTCGGGGCCGGTTCTGGAGAAATCCGGGTGGCGGGGATGGGCGGGGTAGAGTTCCGCCGCGCGGCGGATGCCCGGAATTGAAATGTGGGGTGCCAGCGGGACCGCGTCGGCATAGATGGCCGCGATGGCTTCGACCTGCGGGCGGGCCGCGTTCGTGGCACCCGAAGCGATGAGGGCGTCGACCGTGGCAGGCAGGTCCGAATGGGCGAGCCGCTGAGCCCGGGCGATGGCGCGGGTGGCGGCAAGGATCATTGCCGGGTTCTCGGCGATGCGCATGGCGGTGGCACCGAGGGCGTGGATCTGTCCACCCGCGAGCCCCGGCACTTCGCCGCCGGAGGTATCGACGATAAGGACCGCACCGTGCTCCACCATCGCTGTTTCCAGATAAGGCGTGTGGGCAAAGAGCGCATCGACGGCGCGGTCGCGGATGGCAGCCACCTGCCCCGGGCCCGGAACGATGACGATCTCGACGTCGGTTTTCGCATCCATGGCGCCGGCGGCGAACATCGCATGAAGCCGCGGCGGCGGTTCACCGGCGACGCCGACCTTGAGGCCCTTCAGGGCTTGGAGTTTCTCGCGCAAAGGAGCGGACGACGGAATCTTGAGCCGCGCGGCCACGTCTTTGCGCAGAACCAGATTGATGGGTTCGTTGGCGAAGAGATTGGCGAACAGGCGGATCGGTTTTCCTTCCGCCATCATGCCGAGATACATGGGCGGCGGCAGCACCGCGACATCGGCCTCGCCGGTGAAAAGCCGCCCGCCGACGCTGCGGGGCTGGGGCGCCGGAAGGATTTGGGGCGAAAACCCCTCGCCTTCGAAAAGCTTCGCGCCAAGCGCCACCCATAGGGAGAAGAACTGGAGGTTCCGCACATTGGGGACTTCGATGCGCAACGGGACGAGTCCGGCGGCGCGAAGGGGCGCGGCCGAAGCCGTCAGCAGACCGAGGATCGTCGCGCGGCGCGAAAGCGTCAGCATGGTTCCTGTTAGCGATGTGTACGGAGGAATATATCGATTTGACGTATACCGCGCCAGCTGCCGGACACGGTGGGCCGGCGGCGTTGGATCTCTGGACGCTGAGTCCCGACGGAAATAATACCGCCTCCTACCCCTCCAGCCTGCCTTATCTCCGGCCCAATTTCGGGCTAAAAACCGGGCATGGCAGTCCTGAAATTCGTGCTGGTGCTGGTGGCGGCCTATGTCGCCGTGGTCGCGGTGCTGTGGGCCGTGCAGGACCGGCTGCTTTTTCCGACCGAGATCGCGGCCAATGCCGGCACACCGTTGCCGGGTGACGCGCCGCGCCTGACCATCACCACCGGCGACGGCCCGGAGATTCATGGCGTGCGACTTTCGCCGCCGGCGGCACCCGTCATGGACCGCGTGATCATCTTAGGGTTTGGCGGCAACGCCTGGAATGCCGAGGATGCGGCCGCTTATCTCGCCACCATGTTCCCACAGGCCGAAGTGGTGGTGTTCCACTACCGCGGCTACCGGCCGAGCACCGGCCGCGCTTCGGTGGATGCGCTGATCGCCGACGCGCCCTTGATCTACGACAAGGTGCGCGAGGAGGCCGAAACGAAAGGCGGGACGGTGCGCATCGTCGCGGTAGGATTCAGTATCGGCTCGGGAGTTGCGATCCATCTCGCGCGCGAGCGCATGGTGGACGGCCTGCTTCTGGTGACGCCGTTCGACTCGCTCGCCGAACTCGCGGCGCATCATTTTCCCTGGGTGCCGGCCGCGAAGCTTCTCAAGAATCCCATGCGCAACGCCGAGCTTCTGAAGGGCCTCGACGTTCCCACCGCCGTCATCGCCGCGGAGCATGACGAGATCATCCCGCGCGAGCGCACCTCGATGATTGTCGGAGCGGCCAAACGCCGGGTCTACACCCGCACCATCAAGGACGCCGGCCACAACGACATCTATCAGCGCGAGGATTTCGCGACGGCGATGCGCGAGGCGTTGGGTGCAATCGAACGAGCGTGGCAGAGCGCGCCTTAGAGCGGGATGAATTTAGCGCCGTGATACGCGAGCACCTTTCGCGACCACACGCACCGCGCGCAAAACGAGCGATGCGTAAGTGAATTGAGGGGAATCTCGCGGTGCGATTTGGTATAAGAACGGCAACCCAAGATCAGGTCAGGCTTCGCTTCCTTGCCAGGTGCAGTGAGCCCGCCCGCTTTTAAAGCTTAAATCCGAACCGGCTCTACTTTCTCCAAGGACACCCATGGCCGAGCGCCTTCTGCGCTTAAAAACCGAACTGGAATTGCTGGAAGACGCGGTGGTGCATTGTCACCCCGAGGTGGCCGACGAACTCCTGTCGCTGATCGCGGATATGCGCGCGCATGTGGCCGAACTCGAAGACGCCATGGCGAAGATCGATCAGGATCTGATCTAAGTTTTCTTCCACCGCGCGCGCCACGCGCCCAAAACCTCCGGATTGCACACATAGAGCGGCGGCTCGCCTTCCAGCACGCGCAGGACGCTGGCAACGCCGGTCGCCACCATTCTTTCGCGCATCTCGCGGGTATGACCCACGCTGTGCGGCGTGAGGACGGCGTTTTTGAGGCCCCGCAAGGGACTGTCTTTCGCGAGCGGTTCCTTCTCAAAGACGTCGAGACCGACGGCGCCGAAGTGCCCGTCGTTGACAAGCGCCAGGAGGGCGGCCTCGTCGATGATTCCGCCGCGAGAGGTGCAGATGAGGATGGAGCCGCGCTTCATGAGCGCAAGGCGCGCACCGCTCAAGAGCCCGCGCGTTTCGTCGGTGAACGGCGCGAGTACGCAGACGATGTCGCTGGCTTTGAGCATGTCCTCGAGCGGAAGGAAGCGCACCGATGTCGCATCGGCGGGCGGGTGGCGGGTGGTGGCGCAGAAGGAGGCGCCCCAAGCCTTGAGCCGCTCGACGACCCCGCGGGCGATGCCGCCGTAGCCGAGGATTCCGATGGTCTTGCCTTTGAGCATCCGGGCCGTGAGGTGCGGCACGGCCCAATCATCGGCTTCACGGAAGCGCGCTTGGGAGCCGCCCAGATCATAGAGGCAGGCGAGAATCATGAGCACGGTGGCTTCGGCCATGCTTTCGGTGTTCTCGGGAAACTGGCCGTTGCCGATGATGATGCCGAGATCGGTGGCGGCGCGCCCGTCGAAACCGTCAGTGCCGGTCCAGGGGCAGATGACGGCGCGGAGGTTGGGCGCGCGGCTCATGGCATCGCGCGAGACGGGGCAGTAGCCGACGGCGTAGGCGACGCTCGCTGTCGCGAGGGCATTCTTGTCGGCAAGGAAGTCGGCGGGGGTCTTGTAGCGTACAAACCTGTGACCCTTGGCGACGGCAGCCTCCGCGACGGGGTTGAAGAAAAAGTCCATATGACCGACGAGCACGACGTCTTGCGGGGGCATGAGAGTGTATCCAATAGGGATTTTTGCGAGATGTAGAGGTTGAGAGTACCGCAGGCAAGACTTGCGGAAGGCAACGGGCACGGCCGTGTTCAAGGACGACCCTGAAATGCTAAAATGTAGAATGGCGCCGCACCCCGTTTCAACGCCGGACGAATCCCGCGAGATATCGTTCAAGGAGGCCTTCTGGGTCTGGGCGCGGATCGGCGTTCTTAGTTTCGGCGGCCCCGCGGGGCAGATCGCATTGATGCACCGGGAGCTCGTCGAAGAACGCCGTTGGATCAGCGACGGACGATTCCTGCACGCCTTGAACTATTGCATGCTGCTTCCGGGACCGGAGGCGCAGCAGCTCGCGACCTACATCGGGTGGCTGCTTCACCGCACGTGGGGCGGCCTTGTGGCCGGCGGCCTTTTCGTGTTGCCGGGATTCCTGATGATCCTCGCCCTTAGCATCATCTATGGCGCTTACGGCAACGTCTTGTGGGTGAGCGCGACCTTCTTCGGTCTCAAGGCCGCGGTGCTCGCCGTGGTCGTCGAGGCCGTTGTCCGGATCAGCAAACGCGCGCTCCGAAACGCCGCCATGGTGAGCCTGGCCGCCGCTGCGTTCGTGGCGATCTACTTTTTCGAAGTCCCGTTCCCGGCCATCGTCCTTGGCGCCGGGCTTCTCGGTCTCGCCGCCGAGCGGCTTGCGCCGCGCCTCATTCCCGAATCCCTCGTCCGGCGCGGAGAGACAAGCGCGGGCTATGTCGTCGACCGCATGATCGCCGAAGGAAAGCTCGCGCATATCGGAACGCGGGCGACGCGCACCATTGCCGTGACACTCGCATGGCTGGGTATCTGGGCGGCGCCGACGGTCCTTTGCCTCGTGCTCCTCGGCCCCGATCACGTCTTTACGCAGGTGGGACTGTTCTTCAGCAAGGCCTCCGTGGTCACCTTCGGCGGCGCTTATTCGGTGCTCGCCTATATCGCGCAGCAGGCGGTCGAGGTGTATGCCTGGGTGACCCCCGGCGAAATGCTCGACGGACTTGCGCTCGCGGAGACCACGCCGGGACCGCTGATCATGGTGGTGCAATTCGTCGGATATCTCGCGGCCTTCCGGTTCGAGAGCGCCCTCAGCCCGACAACATCGGCCGTGATCGGATCCGTCATCACCACCTGGGTCACGTTCGCGCCCTGCTTCCTGTGGATCTTCGCCGGCGCCCCTTACATCGAACGGTTGATCGGAAATCGGTGGCTCAATGCGGCGCTGTCCTGCATCACGGCGGCGGTGGTCGGCGTCATTCTGAACCTTTCGGTGTGGTTCGCCGTCCATGTCCTTTTCGAACGGGTGGACGAGGTTCGCTTTGGGCCCGTCCGGACCTTGATCCCGGAGCTTGGCAGCGTGAGCGTCGTTTCAGTCCTGATTGCAGCCGGGAGTGCGCTCGCCCTCTTGCGGTTTCATCAGGGCATCGGCAGGACGCTCTTGGCCGCCGCCGCCGCCGGTCTGGCCTGGCGACTCGCACTGGTTTGAGCCTGATTTGGCGGCTCTTTAGAACAGCCGCCCCAAAAACCAGGGTCATTCCAGCCAAAACATGCCGCTAAACGGATAGGGAGGCTCAGAATTGGAGGAAATTGCTCCGCATTCGGGGGTAATATTCCGAACAATCGGCGGTTCGTTTAGGGAGGTCCCATGAAGGGTCATTTGTCGGCAAAGGTTGCGCTGGCGGGCGTGATGTCCGCGCTCGCGCTCGGCACGGGCGGCGCAGCTTCCGCGGCCGACGCTGCCGCCGTCATCAAGAACCGCTCCATTGGATATGTGCTCGCCGACAGACGCTGGTCGGTCCTTCAGTCCGCCGAGGGAAAGACCGAATGTCCCGATGGCTTCAACCTGGGCCCGCGCGAACAGTTCAAGCTTCTGTTTCCGGAGGACGGCACGAAGCGGACCATGAAGGAGACCGTTCTCGCCCGTGAAGGCGAAGTCTGGCACCCGTCGCTGACAAAGGAACCTTATCCCTTCTTTGAGGCCAAAGGGCCGCTCGCCATCGGCTTGAACCTCGACGGCAAGATCGATGCCAACGATTTCGTCAGTCCGGACGGCGAGAAGGGAGTCGACAACCAATTGTATCGCGCGATCGGCTGCGTCTCGAACTACAGAGGGCCTGAGGGCACCATCTATCACTTCGAGAACAAGTTCATGCAGCAGTTCACCTACAACAGAATCATGATCGAGCTGACGAACGTGGACAGTCTCGCCGACGACAACGATGTGACGGTGACCACCTATCGCGGGCTCGACGATCTGTTGACCGGCTCGACCGGAGAGCCGGAGGCCGGCGGCTCGCAGCGCGTCGACCTGCGCTGGGGCAAGATTTTCATCCAGGCGTTCCGCGGCAAGATCGCGAACGGAATCCTGACGACCGACGCCGCCGATTTTACGTTTCCTTGGACGGGACAGCCCGCCGACAACACGCCGCTGCAGCCGATCCGCGATATGCGATTCCATCTGAAGCTGACGCCCGATGGGGCCGAGGGCCTGCTGGGCGGCTATGTCGATATCAAGACCTTCTACCTGAACCTGAATGAGAACTGGTCGACCCATCACCAGAGCTATGGCCAGGAGTCGTCACCGTCGCTGTACCGCGCCCTGAACCGCGTCGCCGACGCCTATCCCGATCCGGTCACCGGCGCCAACACCGCGGTGTCGACGTCCATCAGCGTGAAGTGGAAGCAGGTGTTCATCGTGCATCCGCCGGCGGTGGTGGCTCAAACCCCGGCCGGTCCCGCGGAGAAAACCGCGGACGTCCGCGCGGCGCAGGAACGCTAGAGTCGGTTTCAGCGGACTTGAATCAGCGGCGTAGGTGCTTTCTTTTTTTGCGGGCATGTTCTTATCGGACGCGCGCGAAGGCGCGCTCTCATTTAATCGGCCGGCCAAAGCCGGCTGGCGCTCACACTTTTCCGGAACATGCCCTAGGCCGCCTGCTTCTGAGGCGCGTCGATCTCGGCGAATACCCGGGCGCTGCGCTCGCATACGATCTTGATGGCGGCCTTCTGCGGGCCCAAGAGCGCTCCTTCCGTGCGCGGGGCGCCGGTGTCGCGATTGAGATGCGCGACGAACTGTTTCCAGGCGACGAGGTAGGTTTCGGTTTTGATCCAGGACAGGAATGTCGCGGGATTGGTGTTGTCGCGCATGGACTTCATGGCGTGAGCAGCGGCCAGACGGTCGGCCGTGAGTTCGGACAGAATCATTGAAACGCGCTGGTTCATTTCGATGGCCAAAGCCCCCAGCGTTTCAACGACCACGGCCGGGCACTCGGCAATGCGGCGCAGCGACTCCGCATCCCCGAAAATCGTCCAGATTTCCGCTTTCATGACCGGCGCGAATTTCACGATCGCATCTTTGGCGAGCTGCCGGTTTGCCGTGGCGATGCCGACGAAGCTCGTGCCGGCACTGAGCATTTCGGAAAGCGCCTGCGCTAGCGCCTTCGCTGATCCTTCGGCCGGAACACCACCCGCGGCTTCTACATAGGTTTCCGCCATCTCGAGGGCGATCTTGAAGTCGGCGCGATTGAGACCGGCTATCGTGCGGATGATTGCAGGAGAGTCGAGCGCTCCGACGACGGCGCCCAAAGCGGACGCCGTGCGGGTGGACAAAGCCGTCAGAGCTTCGACCAGCGCGAATTGCGCGCGCCGGGCGAGATAGGGCTTCAGCGCTTCATAGAGTCCCTTCTGCGGATAATCGGCGAGCAGGATTTCGGTCTTGATGGGCGAGATCAAACCGAGGCCACGCAGGAGTGCGCCGACCACGGGAATCTTTGAAATCGCGCTGCGGCGTTTTTCCCGCTCTAGCGCGACCCACTCCTTCTGCATGCGCTCGCAGGTCAGCCGTACGGTTCCCAAGAGGTGCGAGATCACAATCTCGTCGAAGCACTTTTGCGAGAGGGCCAGGATGTCGGTCGACTTTTCGGCCACTTCGCCCGCCTCGGTCCGGAGCAGGTCCATAAACCCAGCCGTCTTCCGGGAGCGCCAGATGATGTCGAGGAAGAGCGGCACCAGCGCCGGGTAGGCGCGCATGATGTCTTCGGGCTTGGTCCAGCCTTTGATCAAGGTGGCGATCGCGTCGGCGCCGTCGAGTCCGGAGAAATGGCGTTGCAAGGCCTCGAACCAGGCTTGCACCTGACTGCGAAGAGGACTGCGGCGTTTCTCGGGGGCCGGCTTGGGTTGGGGCTTACTCATGATCCGAAATCTCGTGGAAACTTGGGAGTTTCACACTAGGGGGCAGGCCCTCGCTTTCCCATTATTCATAGGGATAGGGGCCGTGATCAAAGGTATGGGTCGGGGGAAAGGCTTGGCCGTGCAGGCCCCACAAATCGGCTGACTTTGTTCAATATTGAACATCGTCCGCACGGCCCATCTCCTAGAATGTCGTTGAAGATGGCTCCGTTGAGATTTGGCAATTTCGGAGCGTAATCCCTCGCGTTCGTTCGACGACAACGCTTCCGAGTGGTGTCGTTCCACTTTGGAAGTCGCACCAACCGCGCGCCATAGACATACCCTCGAAGAACGGCTGCGCGCCTTACGAGCGCAATGAGGGCCCCCGGCGAAGGAAGGACGAGGACGAAGTCCCCCCGATCCCCTCGTGGATGATTTCGTTTTGATGCCTCACCCACGGCATCCCTTCGCAAGCCTTCAGTTGGCGGCCCGGATCCGCCACCGGATTCGGGCCGCTTTTTTGCTGCCCGCTGTGCCGCCCGCTTTGCCGCCCGCTGTGCCGCCCTGTGGCGTGACACTTTTCTGATTTGAAGCTGATGTGTATCACCCGGGACAGTGCCTCAGGCGCTCGCCGCCCTAGACTGATCCCCCGCGGAACACGGCATTGGCGAATTCCGCGCCGGCTTTTCCAGGAGTGCACCGCATGAGCCTCGGAACCATTCTTATCATCATCCTGCTTCTCGTCGTGATCGGCGCGTTGCCCACGTGGCCGCACAGCAGGTCGTGGGGCTATAGGCCAAGCGGTGGACTGGGCATTGTCCTCATCATCCTCATCATTCTCCTGCTCATGGGCCGGATTTAGAGGCGACACGCATGGAAGAGCGGCGCGTGCTCAAGGTTTTGATCGCCGAGGACGATCTGATGGTCGCCGACATGATCAAGTCGGCGCTCATACATTTCGGATTCGAGGTCTGCGGCATCGCGCGCACCGTTCAAGAAGCCGTTGCCATCGCGCGGCACAAGAACCCGGACCTGGCCGTCATTGACGTGCGGCTGGCCGACGGCGGGCTGGGGACGGAGATCGCCGCCGAATTGAGCGACCTGACGAATCTCGGCATCCTCTATGCGACCGGCAACAAGCAAAACCTCACTGCCGCCGATGGGCATGCCTGTCTCGTCAAACCCTATAGCGAAGTGGACCTCATCCGCGGCCTCGAGATCGTCGCCGAGTTTATTGCAACCGGCACAGTCTCTCCGCTGTTTCCGCGGCGGTTCTATCTCCTGAAGACGCCGGTCACGGCGCCTCGGAGTCTTCAACCGGATAAATTGGCGGAAGCGAGCTGAGCCATGGGCAGGTCTGTCGTTCGAAGTGATCCTAGGGTCGCGCGGCAGTGACCCTTCTCAAGGAAAAATCCGACGAGCAGAAAGACGCCGAAGCCGTCGTGGACGACTTCCGGCAAGATCGCGGGCCGTTCGTGGTGGCGGCGGAAACGACCCGTATGCCGATGGTGTTTACCGACGCCAAGGCACCGGGCAATCCCATCATATTCGCCAATGACGCCTTTCTCGCGCTCACCGGATATAGGCGCGACGAGGTCCTCGCACAAAGCTTCAACGCCTTGATGGAGCGGGGACATCCTGAGTCGGTCGAGGCGATAAAGGCCGCATTCGAAGGCGTCAGCGCCTCTGACCCGGTCATTCACTACTGCCGCAAGGACGCGAGCACGTTCTGGGTGTCGGTCTTTATCAACCACGTGCGCAGCCAGAGCGGGGAAGTGGTGCAGCATTTCATCTCTTTCATCGATCTTACGCAGCATCGGGAAGAGCAGGCGCACGCGCTGATGCTGATCGAAGAACTGAATCACCGGGTGAAAAATACCTTGCAAGCCGCGCTGTCGATTGTCGCCGAGGCGTTCCGGCACGGGTCAGATCCCGCGGCGATCCGCGCTTCAATCGAATCCCGCGTCTATGCGCTCGCGCGGTCCCATGACCTGCTCATGAGCGACAATTGGGAAGGCGCGGGGTTGCACGACCTCGTCGAAACGGCCTTGGAACCCTTCACGGATGCGGATGGACGGGCGGGGCGCATTGAGATCACGGGCGCAAATACTCCTCTGACACCGCGCGCGACGCTGGCGCTGGGCGTTGCGTTTCATGAGCTTGCGATGAACGCGGTGAAATTCGGCGCGCTCTCGACGGCGCTGGGATCGGTCCAGATCGCGTGGGCGAGCAAGGCGACGCCCGAGGGCGAGCGGCTGCTGATAGACTGGCGGGAGAAGGACGGGCCGGCGGTTATGCCGCGCACGCGCAAGGGATTTGGCTCGCGCGCGATAGAGCAAGGCCTCGCTTACGAAATGGGAGGGAAGGTCCATCTCGAGTTCCCGAGCACCGGTGTCGCGTGCACCATCGATATCCCCATGCCGCGACGCGCCGGGCATGAATAAGGGATGGAGAATCTCGATGAGCGATCGGGTAGCTATCATCGGCGCGGGACATGTAGGCGCGGCCACGGCCTATGCGCTGATGCTGCGGGGCCTTTTCCCCGAGATCGTCCTCATTGATGCCATCACAGAGCTTGCCGCGGCTGAAGCGGAGGACATATTGGATGCCAATGCGCTCGCGCGACCAGCACGTGTCTTCGCCGGTAGCTATGCCGACGCCGCCATCGCGCGGGTCGTCATCCTGACCGCAGGCGCTGCGACGCAAGGGACGGCGAGCCGACTCTCCGTTGCCACGCAGAGCGCTGCAATCGTTGCTTCTTGCGTAACCCAACTGATAGATGCCGGTTTTAAAGGTATTTTGATCGTTGCTGCCAACCCGGTGGACCTCATGGCATGGACTGCTTTCCGCCGCTCGTCCCTGCCGTCCGCGCGCGTGATCGGGACCGGCACGCTGCTTGATACTTGCCGACTGCGACAGGCAATTGCATCTCAGCTGAACGTCGCCCCCGCGTCGGTCGACGGTGTAGTTCTGGGCGAACATGGCGACAGCGAGGTCGCACTCCTTTCTTCAATCCGGATCGGCGGACTTACGCTCGAGAAATTCGCACCTGGAATTGTCGACGGGGGCAAGCTCGC
>CAMDOZ010000103.1 GCA_945903705.1 Fidelibacterota bacterium
CGACGAGCTTGCCGCCGCGATCGGCGCGCTGCTGCCGTGGACTCGCAAGCGCCGGCTCGCCGCCGCGGCGCCGACGCATTTTTCCGCGCCGTCCGGCTCCTCGGTGCCGATCGACTATGGCGCGGAGGAGGGGCCCAAGCTTGCGATCCGCGTGCAGGAGCTGTTCGGCCTCGACCGTCATCCGAGCATCGCCGGGGGCAAGGTGCCGCTGGTGGTGGAGCTCCTGTCGCCGGCGCAGCGGCCCGTGCAGGTGACGCGCGATCTGCCGGGCTTCTGGCGTGGCTCCTACGCCGCGGTAAAGGCCGAGATGCGCGGCCGCTATCCGCGCCACCCCTGGCCGGAGGACCCGCTGCAGGCCCCGGCCACCCGCCGTGCCAAGCCGCGCGGCACCTGATCGTTAAAATTCGAGCGATCCGCTCAACCGTCCCGTCATCACGGGAAGCCAAAAGCCGCGTGGTTTGATGCGGCGTTAGCACCGTTTTGAGCGCTGGCGTGGTGGGATGAAGCCGCAAACAGGACTGAGCAGATGCGGCAAGTTCTCGGTTTCATGCTGCTGATGGCCGCGGCCGGCATCGGCGCTGTGCGGTACATGGATCACTCCGCCAAGTCCGGCGGCACCAGTGCCATGACGCTGGCGACGAAGCCCGCGCCCGCTGCAGCGCCGGCTCAATCCGGCGGCTACCGCACCGTGACCTTGCGGGACAACGGCCGCGGCTATTTCGAGGTGGAGGCGCGGGTCGAGGGCCGCTCGATCGACTTCCTGGTTGACACCGGCGCGTCGGCGATTGCGCTCCGGGAAAGCTCGGCCGCCAAGCTCGGCATCCATCCAGGCGTGCGGGATTACACCATCAAGACGCAGACGGCGAACGGTGTCGGCAAGGCCGCCCCGGTGACACTCGACCGCGTCGAGATCAACGGCATCACGGTGCGCGATGTCCGGGCCATCGTGGTGCCCGACGAGGCGCTCAGCACCAATCTGCTCGGCATGACCTTCCTGTCGCGGGTGAAATGGACCCACGACCGCGGCAAGCTGGTGCTGGAGCAGTAAAGTCACCGTTTCCGTTACTATCGCTTTTGGGCTATTGCTCCGGCCGCACGCCCCGGAGATTCCATGTTCCCCAAGCCCAAGCACGCGCTCACGCCCAACACCTATGCCTACGAGTCCGAGCCGCTGGTGAAGCCGACCGGCTTCCGCGAGTACGACGCGCGGTGGCTGCTGGCCAAGGAAATCAACCTGATGGGCGTTCAGGCGCTGGGCATGGGGCTCGGCACCTTGATCCGCGAGCTGGGCGTGAAGCCCGAACTGGTCACCGGCCACGATTTCCGCGGCTATTCGTCCTCGGTGAAGAACTCGCTGATCTCGGGGCTGCTGGCGGCGGGCGTGAAGGTGCACGACGTCGGTCTCTGCATGACGCCGATGGCCTATTTCGCGCAGTTCGATCTCGACGTGCCCTGCGTCGCGATGGTGACGGCCTCACACAACGACAACGGCTGGACCGGCGTGAAGATGGGCGCCAACCGACCGCTTACGTTCGGGCCGGACGAGATGACCCGGCTCAAGGACATCGTGCTCGACGCCGCCTTCAAATTGCCGGGTGGCGGCTCGTATCATTTCGTCGAGAATTTTCCGGCGCGTTACATCGCCGACCTGACCAAGCGGCCGAAGCTCAAGCGCAAGCTGAAGGTCGTCTGCGCCTGCGGCAACGGCACGGCGGGCGCGTTCGCGCCGCAGGTCCTGGAGGCGATCGGCTGCGAGGTGGTGCGGCTCGACTGCGAGCTCGATCACACGTTCCCGAAGTACAACCCCAATCCGGAAGACATGGAGATGCTGCACGCCATGCGCGACGAGGTGTTGCGCACGAAGGCGGACGTGGGTCTCGGCTTCGACGGCGACGGCGACCGCTGCGGCGTGGTGGACAACCACGGCGAGGAGATTTTCGCCGACAAGGTCGGCGTGATGCTGGCGCGCGACATGTCCGCGCTGCATCCGGGCTCGACCTTCGTAGTCGACGTGAAGTCCACTGGGCTCTACGTCACCGATCCGGTGCTGCGGAAGAACGGCGTGAAGGCCGACTACTGGAAGACCGGCCACTCCTACATGAAGCGCCGCACCCACGAGCTTGGCGCGCTCGCGGGCTTCGAGAAGTCCGGTCACTACTTCTTCAACAAGCCGTTCGGCCGCGGCTATGACGACGGTCTCGTGTCCGCGCTCGCGATCTGCGACATGATGGACCGCAGTCCCGGCAAGACGATGGCGGAGCTGCGGGACGCGTTGCCCAAGACCTGGGGCTCGCCGACCATGTCGCCGCACTGCGACGACGAGAAGAAATACGGCATCGTCGAGCAGGTGGTGAAGCATTTCGAGGCGGCGCAGAAGAAGGGCGACAAGGTCGCGGGCCAGCCGATCCGCGATCTCGTCACCGTCAACGGCGTGCGGGTCACCGTCGAGGACGGCACCTGGGGTCTCGTTCGCGCCTCCTCCAACAAGCCCGAGCTGGTGGTGGTGGTCGAGAGCCCGGCGTCGGAGGCGCGCATGCGCGAGATGTTCAAGGCGGTGGACGGCGTGCTGCGCACCCATCCCGAGGTCGGGGCCTACAACCAGACGATTTGAGAGATTTCTTCAAGTTCCATTGAACCTTGGGGCGGGTCCCGGCGACCAACCCCAACGATCCATGGAGTAACCTATGATTTCCAAGCAAAAGAAGCTTATTCAGGACACTTGGGCGCAGGTCGTACCGATTGCCGACCAGGCCGCCGCGATTTTCTACCAGCGCCTGTTCGAGATCGATCCGAGCACGCGGCCCCTGTTCAACACCACTGACATGACGCAGCAGCGCAAGAAGCTGCTGCAGATTCTCGGCGTTGCGGTTTCCAGCCTCGACAATCTCGGCGCGCTGTCGAAGACGGTCGAGGATCTCGGCCGCCGGCACGCGGGCTATGGCGTCAAGGACGCGCATTACGACTCGGTCGGCGTGGCCTTGCTCTGGACGCTGGAGCAGGGGCTGGGCAAGGCCTGGACGCCGGAAGCCGCCGCAGCCTGGAAAGAGGTTTATGGGATGCTTTCCAGCATCATGCGCAACGCCCAGCAGGCGGTGAGCACGAAGGTTGCGGCGTAGAGTGCGATCCCAAAAAAAAGCCTGCCCCGGACTTGATCCGAGGTGGGAACTGTCGTCACGGGCTAGAATCCCGCGGTCTATTTGCAGGAGCCCCGAGCGGGCTCTTTTGGTACCACTCGCAGCGAATCTGCTAAGCGAGCGGAATGTTCAAACGCCGGACTCTCTTTATCCTAGGCGCAGGGGCTAGCCATGAGGCTAGATTGCCTTGCGGTGATCAGCTCGCGTTGAGAATCAGCAGCAAGCTCGACATCGAATTCAACGGTTATGATATCTCCGGCCCTGGTGACGGCGAGCTATTCAGTCGTTTTGCCAGAACGCGCCAGCGAGAAATAAATCAGTTTTTTCAAGCCGCCCGACTCATTCGGGATGGCATCCACCTGTCCAATTCGATTGACGATTCGATTGACGATTTTCTCGACCTTCATCGCGACAATCCTAATTTGATACTGCTCGCGAAAGCGACCATCGCAAAATGTATCATCGAAGCCGAGCGCGACAGCCTGCTTTCATTCGATGACTCAAATGCGGACAACACAATTAACTTCACGAACCTTCACGCTACTTGGTTTGCGAAATTTATGAAGATGCTTGGAAAAAACGTTCCGCGCGACCAAGCCGCGTCGATCTTTGAAAATGTGTCATTTATCGTTTTCAACTACGACCGGTGCTTAGAGCATTTCTTGCATCACGCCGTACGCCGGCTCTACGGGTTCACGTATCAGGAAGCAGCCTCCATCTGCGATGAAGTCCAAATTGAACATCCGTACGGGCTTGTCGCCCCGCTTAGGATCGAATCAGGCTCAGGCACGCGCTTCGGCCAAACTGATAGAAACTGGATTGAACTTGCGAGTAATATTAAAACCTACACTGAACAAGTTCTCGATGGAGATATGCTCGAATCAATCCGCGCCCAAGTGGAAAGGGCTGAATGTATTGTGTTCCTCGGCTGTGCGTTCCATGAGCCGAACATGCTCATGCTCAGGCCCGCCGAAACGTTGAAGCCGGTACCCGTATTCAGCACGGGCTACGGAATATCTGACGATGATGCAGAAACCGTCGTTGGTGCAATCGGTTCCATCTTCAAAGGCTCTGAGCGAGGAATGGTCCGCTTTCGTAACAAACTCACTTGCGCCGGGCTCTTCGATAATTTCTCGCGAACTATCATTCGCTAGAAGCGTGTTCCCATGGGAGCGATACCGCCTGTCTCCGACGACTCTGGCGTGGTGGTCTGCCGCTTCCGCCATTCTATGATTTGCGTCACCGTGCGAGGAAACTCCGCAAGTTCCGCGTGAACATCTCCGGCTGATCCAGGTTGGAGATGTGGCCCGCGCCGGGCAGCATGACATATTGCGAGCCCGGCAATTCGTCCTGCATGACCTTCATGGCGGCGGCGTTGTGGCCGTCCTTCTCGCCGCACATCCACAGCACCGGGTTCTTCACCGTCGGCATCAGCGGCCGGAAATCGTGATCGCCGAGCGCGGCCGAGCCGCCGACGAAGCCGTTGACCGGCGTGGTCAGGATCATCTTGCGGATGATGTCCATGTGCGGCGGGTTGGCCTTGAGCGTCTCGGGCGGAAACCAGCGCTGCATGGTGGATTCGAGCAGCGCCGGCATGCCGTCCTTCTGCGCGACCGCGATGCGCTCCTCCCATTGCCGGTGCGTTTCCGGCGAGGAGCGGCCCGGGTTGTCGCAAAGCACCATGCGGTCGAACCGGTCGGGATGTTTCTGCACGAGTCCCATGCCGGTGGCGCAGCCCATCGACACGCCGCACCAGTGCGCGCGCTTGATGCCGAGCGCATCCATCAGCGCGATCACGTCGGCGCACAAAAGCTCGAAGGTGTAGCGGCCGGCCGGCGCCTCGGTCTGGCCGTGGCCGCGCTGGTCGTAGCGCAGCATGCGGAACGAATCGCTTAGCGCCGCGGCCTGCGGATCCCACATGTGCAGATTGGTCGCGAGCGAATTGGAGAAGATCAGCCAGGGCGCGCCGTCGGGGCCGCTGGTCTCGAAGTTGAACGCGATGCCGTTGGCCTCGACCTTCATTCCTTCACTTCCTCGAAGGTTTCGCGGAACGAATGCGCGGGATAGACGCCGAGGATCGTCAGCTCCTTGGAGAAGAACGACAGCTCCTCGAGCGCGAACACGAGTCCGCGGTCGTCGGGATGGCCTTCGACGTCGGCATAGAACTGCGTGGCGAAGAAATTGCCCTCGATCATGTAGCTTTCGAGCTTGGTCATGTTGATGCCATTGGTGGCGAAGCCGCCCATGGCCTTGTAGAGCGCGGCCGGCACGTTCTTCACCCGGAACACGAAGGTGGTGACGACCTTGCCCTTGCCGCGCGGCGCCCACCTTTTCTCGCGCGACAGCACGATGAAGCGCGTGGTGTTGTGCGCCTCGTCCTCGACGTCCCCGGCCAGGATGTCGAGGCCGTAGATATCGGCGGCGAGCCGGGTGGCGATGGCGGCGCAGCTCTTGTCGCCGCGCTCGGCGATTTCGCGCGCCGAACCCGCGGTGTCGGCGGCGACGATCGGCTTGATGCCGAGCTTGCGGATGATCTTGCGGCATTGGCCGAGCGCGTGAACGTGGCTCTCGACGGTCTTGATGTCGCCGAGCGTGGAGCCCTTCACGCCGAGCAACTGGTGCTTCACCGGCATGAAATGCTCGGCGACGATATGCAGCTTCGAGTTCGGCATCAGATGGTGGATATCGGCGACGCGTCCGGCTACCGAGTTCTCGATCGGGATCATGCCGAGGTCGGCCTCGCCCGAGGTGAGCGCGGCGAAGGCGTCCTCGAAAGTTGCACAGGGCACGGCGTCGGCGTCCGGATAGGCCTCGATGATGGCGAGATGCGAATTCGCCCCCGGTTCGCCTTGAAACGCGATTCTTTTTTTGCTCATGGTTCGATACTACGAGGCCGTAACCTGCCCCACTCCCGGTCGAGTGTTGCCGGACGTTATACTGATGTTCCGCGGCCGGTGCTGGATTTTATCGCAGCATAGACCGCGCCGTCTCCAGATCCTCCGGCGTATCGACGCCCAGCGGCACCGTATCGACGATCGTCACGTCGATGCGCATGCCGGCCTCTAGTGCGCGAAGCTGCTCCAGGCGCTCGCGCCGTTCGAGCGGCGAGGGCGGCAGCTTCACGAACCGCTCCAGCGCCGCACGGCGATAGGCGTAGAGCCCGATGTGATGATAGAGCGGCCCGTCGCCCGACGGCGCTGTGGCGCGGGTGAAGTAGAGCGCGCGCATCCGCCCGGGCGAAATTGCCGAACCCACCACCTTGACCACGTTGGGGTTGGTCCTCTCCTGCGGCATTTTGATCTCGGCGGCCAGCGTCGCGATATCGACCGCGGGATCCTGGAGCGGGGCCAGCGCCGCGGCGATAGCGGCGGGCGCCAGCGTCGGCAGGTCGCCCTGCACGTTGACGACGATCCGGACGCGGGCTTGCGGATCGACCACGCCGAGCGCTTCGAAGATGCGGTCGGAGCCGGACGGGTGATCGGCACGCGTCATCAGCGCCCGTCCGCCGGCCTTTTCCACAGCCGTGGCGATCGCCTCGTCGTCGGTGGCGATCACGACCGGGCCCACCTTGGCCGCCTCCGCGCGCCGGAGCACCTGCACGATCATCGGCAGGCCCGCGATATCGGCCAGCGGCTTGCCGGGCAGCCGGGTCGAGGCCATGCGGGCGGGGATCAGGATGAGGACGTCGTCCGTCATTGTTGGCGCGTTATACGGGTTGCCAGAGGCAAGGAAAACCGGGTATTTGTGCGCCGCCGCAGGGGTTCCTGCGGGCCACCCGCCGCTGCCTCCTTCAGCAAGAGCCGATCCGCGATGGATTCCTTCGAACTCAATAAGGTCATGGGTGCGGTTCTCGGCACCTGTCTCTTCCTCCTGTCGCTCAATATCGCCGCGGGCGCGATATTCGCCACGCATCCGCCGACGAAGCCGGGCTACGAGATCGCGGTCCAGGAGCAGGCCGGCCCCGGCAAGCCGGGGGAAGCGGCGCCTGCCGACGATCCCCTGCCGGTGCGGTTTGCCAGCGCCGACATGGGACGCGGCGAGAATTCTGCGAAGAAATGCGTGGCCTGCCACACCTTCGGCAAGGGCGAGCCGAACCGCGTCGGGCCCAATCTCTATGGGATCGTCGGTCGCGCCAAGGCGTCGGAGGCGGGCTTCAACTATTCCGCGGCGATGAAGGGCCAGAAGGGCAACTGGACGCCCGAAGACCTCGACGTCTATTTGGCCAATCCCAAGGCCATGGTGCCCGGCACCAGCATGACCTTCGCCGGCATCCCGCGCGGCAAGGAACGCGCGGACCTCATCACCTACCTCAACAGCAAATCCGACAAGCCGGCGGACCTGCCCAAGCAGCAGGCGGCGGTGGGTGGGGCGCCCAAGGCGCAGTGACCTGACTCATGGTCATACGGCGGTAATCCTGCCGTTACCCCGGCCCACATAGAATTGATGCCGGATGGAGCCGCCGCCACTGTGACGGTTCACCGAAAAACCGACATAATCGGTTGACCATCGTGGCCTGTCGAACGCCGCCCGGAGCATCGCATGCGCCTGAACCGCCGAGCCCTCCTGCAGAACGGCGCCGCGGTGTTTGCTGCGCCCGCGGTGGGCGGACTGCACGGGCTGGTGCGCCCGCCCGTCGCGCAGGCGCAGGGTGCCGCGCAGACGCGCGCCTGGAAGCACGGCCTGTCGCTGTTCGGCGACCTGAAATATCCGGACGGCTTCAAGCAGTTCGATTACGTCAACGCGAATGCTCCGAAGGCCGGCGCCGCGCGCATGATGGCGTTCGGCACCTTCGACAACTTCAACATGGTGGTGGCTGGCGTGAAGGGTTCGCTCGCCGCTGGCATCGACCTAGTTTACGACACGCTGATGGTGGCTGCGCTCGACGAGGTCTCCACCGAGTACGGGCTTCTGGCCGAGGCGGTCAGCCATCCGGAGGATCATTCCTCCGTCACCTATCGCCTGCGCGCCAACGCCCGATGGCACGACGGCAAGCCGGTAACCGTTGAGGACGTGATCTTCTCGCTCGACGCGTTCAAGAAGAACCATCCGCAGTGGTCGGCCTACTACAGCCATGTGACGAAAGCCGAAAAGACCGGCGAGCGCGAAGTCACCTTCACATTCGACGGCGCCGGCAATCGCGAGCTGCCGCAGATCGTCGGCCAGCTTACCGTGCTGCCCAAGCACTGGTGGGAGGGCACCGACAAGGCCGGCAACAAGCGCGACGTCGCCGCGACCACGCTCGAGCCGCCGATGGGTTGCGGCGCCTACCGGCTGAAGGAATTCGTGCCGGGCCGCACCATCGTTTTCGAGCGCGTCGCTGACTATTGGGGCAAGGACATCCCGGTCAACGTCGGCCGCGACAATTTCAACGAGCAGCGTTTCGAATATTTCCGCGACGCCACCGTGGCGATCGAGGCGTTCAAGGCCGACGCGATCGACTGGCGCACCGAGAACAGCGCCAAGAACTGGGCCACGGCGTATGATTTCCCAGCGGTGAAGGACAAGCGCGTGGTGCTGGAGGAATTCGCGATCAACTCCTCCGGCGGTTTGCAGAGCTTTGCCTTCAACATCCGCCGGGCGAAATTCGCCGATCCCCGCGTGCGCCGCGCCTTCAACTTCGCGCTCAACTTCGAGGAGTTGAACAAGCAGATCTTCTTCGGCCAGTACAAGCGCGTGAAGAGCTACTTCGAGGGCCTGGAGCTCGCGTCGAGCGGACTGCCCGAGGGCGCCGAGCTGGCGATCCTGGAGACGGTGCGCGACAAGGTGCCGCCCGAGGTTTTCACCACGGTCTACACCAATCCGGTGAACGACAGCTCGGACGCGGTGCGCAACAATCTGCGCGAGGCGACGCGGCTGATGCGCGAGGCCGGCTACGAGGTCCGCGACCGGCGGCTGGTCAATGCCAGGACCGGCGAGCCGTTCAATATCGAGGTGCTGATCGACCGGCCGGAATGGGAGCGCATCGTGCTGCCCTACAAGCCTTCGCTGGAGCGCCTCGGCATCCAGATGACGCTCCGCATCGTCGATGACGCGCAATACGAGAACCGGCTGCGGCAATGGGACTACGACATCGTGGTGGCCACCTGGGGCCAGTCGCTGTCGCCCGGCAACGAGCAGCGCGGCTACTGGAGCTCCAAGGCCGCCGATCAGCCGGGTTCGCGCAACCTGGTCGGCATCAAGAATTCGGCGGTGGACGCGCTGATCGAGCGGCTGATCTTCGCCACCAACCGCGCCGATCTGGTGGCTGCGACCAGGGCGCTCGACCGCGTCCTGCTGTGGAATTTCTACGTCGTGCCGCAGTGGACCTATGGCAAGGTTCGCAGCGCGCGCTGGGATCGTTTCGGCCGGCCCGACCCGCTGCCGAAATATGGATTTTCGGGATTCCCCACGGTGTGGTGGTGGGACGCGGGCAAGGCGGCAAAGGCGGGATCGCGCTCGTGATCGGATTGTCGCGCCGCGAGCTTCTCGGCATCGGCGCCGGCGCCCTTGCCACCGGCGCGATCGGATTCGAAGCCGTGGCGCAGCCGGCGGAAGACGCCGAGCGGCACGGCATGTCCTCGTTCGGCGACCTGAAATATCCGGCCGGTTTTCCGCATTTCGACTACGTCGATCCCAAGGCCCCCAAGGGCGGCGTGTTCTCCCAGGTAGGGCCGGGCACGATCTACAATCAGAACTCGCTGACCTTCAATTCGCTCAACAGCTACATCCTGCGCGGCGACGCGGCGCAGGGCATGGAGCGCACCTTTGCGACACTGATGGCGCGGGCGGAGGACGAGCCGGACGCGATGTACGGGCTCGCCGCGCGCGGGGTGCGCATTTCCGCCGACGGGCTGACCTATCGCTTCGCGCTCCGGCCGGAGGCCCGCTTCCATGACGGCACCCCGCTGACCGCGCATGACGTCGCGTTTTCGCTGACGACATTGAAGGAGCACGGGCATCCGAATATCTCCCAACTCCTGCGCGATTTTGCCGGCTGCGAGGCGCCCGACGATGCGACATTGATCGTGCGCTTCGCGGAAAAACGCGCCCGCGACGTGCCGCTGTTCGTCGCCGGCCTGCCGATCTTCTCGCGCGCCTATTACGGCAAGCGCCCGTTCGACGAATCGACGCTCGACATCCCGCTGGGCAGCGGCCCCTACCAGGTCGGGCGCTTCGAGGCCGGGCGCTACATCGAATACCGGCGCGTGGCCGGCTGGTGGGGCGCCGATCTGCCGGTCGCCCGCGGCAGGAACAACTTCGACACCCTGCGCTACGAGTATTACCGCGACCGCGACGTCGGCTTCGAGGGCTTCACCGCCAAGAGCTATCTGTTCCGCGAGGAGTTCACCTCGCGCATCTGGGCGACGCGCTACGACTTTCCCGCGGTCAAGGACGGCCGCGTCAAGCGCGACGTGATCGCCGACGACACGCCGTCGGGCGCGCAGGGCTGGTTCATCAACACACGGCGGGCGAAGTTCCAGAATCCGAAGCTGCGCGAGGCGCTGGTCTGGGCCTTCGACTTCGAATGGACCAACAAGAGCATCATGTATGGTTCATATGAGCGCACCCATTCGGTGTTTCAGAACTCCGACATGATGGCCAGCGGCAAGCCCGGCGCCGAGGAGCTGGCGCTGCTCGAACCGTTCCGCGGCAAGGTCTCCGATGAGGTGTTCGGCGAGCCGTTCGTGCCGGCCAGGTCCGACGGCTCCGGCCAGGACCGCGTGCAGTTGCGGCGCGCCTCGCAGCTTCTGCAGGAGGCGGGCTATCCGATCAAGGACGGCAAGCGCTTCACGCCGCAAGGCGAGCGGTTCGGGCTGGAGTTCCTGATCGACACGCCGTCGTTCCAGGCCCACCACATGCCCTACATCAAGAACCTCGCAACCCTCGGCATCGATGCCAAGCTTCGCATCATCGACGCGGTGCAGATGCAGCAGCGCCTCAAGGATTTCGATTTCGACCTCACCATCCAGCGTTTCGGCTTTTCGGCGACGCCGGGCGATTCGCTCCGCACCTACTTCTCCTCGCAGTCGGCCGCGGTGAAGGGCTCGCAGAATCTCGCCGGCATCGCCGATCCGGCAATCGACGCCCTGATCAACCGCGTCATCGCCGCGAATTCGCGGGCCGAACTGGCCGTCGCCTGCCGCTCGCTGGACCGGCTGATCCGCGCCGGGCGCTACTGGATTCCGCACTGGTACAAAGCGTCGCACTGGATCGCGTATTGGGATACGTTCGGCCGGCCGCCAGCCAAGCCGCGCTATGCTCGGGGCGTGCCGGAAATGTGGTGGCACGACCCCAGCAAGGCGTCCAAGATAGAAGCCCCCGGGTAGTGCATGATCCTGAAAATCAGGAACCGGTATTCGGGTAGGGTTACACCCCAATCGCTCTAGGATCATCTCAAAGTCATGTCCGCCTATATCATCCGCCGCCTGCTGTTCATGATCCCGACCCTGCTCGGCATCATGCTGGTCTCTTTCGTGGTGGTGCAGTTCGCGCCCGGCGGGCCGGTGGAGCGCGTGATCGCGCAGATCTCCGGCTCCGACACCGGCGCAAGCTCGCGCATCCCCGGTTCCGGCCAGGGCGGCGACTTCGGCGGGCGCGGCGCGCAGGGCGGCTCGGCGGTCGACGCCACCTCGTCCAAGTACCGCGGCGCTCAGGGCCTCGATCCTGAATTCATCAAGAAGCTGGAGGTCCAGTTCGGCTTCGACAAGCCGGCCCACGAGCGCTTCTTCCTGATGCTGAAGAATTTCATCGTCTTCGATTTCGGCAAGAGCTACTTCCGCGACACCAGCGTGATGCAGCTCGTCAAGGAGAAGCTGCCGGTGTCGATGTCGCTCGGCATCTGGATGACGCTGCTGACCTACCTCATCTCGATTCCGCTGGGCATTCGGAAGGCCGTGTCCGACGGCTCGCGATTCGACGTCTGGACCTCGGGCGTCATCATCATCGGCTACGCGATCCCCGGCTTCCTGATCGCGATCTTCCTCATTATCCTGTTTGCCGGCGGCTCCTACTGGGACGTATTCCCGCTGCGCGGGCTCACGTCGGACAACTGGTCGTCGCTCTCCTGGTGGCAGAAGATCCTCGATTATGCCTGGCATCTGACGCTGCCGATCATCGCCATGATGCTGAGCTCGTTCGCCACCATGACGCTCTTGACCAAGAACTCGTTCCTCGACGAGATCAAGAAGCAGTACGTGCTCACCGCGCGGGCCAAGGGCTGTGCGCCGCGGCAGATTCTCTACGGCCACATTTTCCGCAACGCGA
>CAMDOZ010000104.1 GCA_945903705.1 Fidelibacterota bacterium
AGAAGCTCGGCATGGGCTCGCTGCTCGGCGTCGGGCAGGGCTCAGCGCGGGAATCGCAGCTCCTGGTGATGCGCTGGGACGGCGGCGGAAAATCCAACGCGCCGCTTGCCGTCGTCGGCAAGGGCGTATGCTTCGACACCGGCGGTATCAGCCTCAAGACGCCGCCGGGCATGTGGGACATGAAATGGGACATGGCGGGCGCCGGCATCGTCGTCGGCCTGATGCGCACGCTCGCGCGCCGCAACGCACGTGTGAATGTGGTGGGCCTCTGCGGCCTTGTCGAGAATATGCCCGACGGCGCCGCGCAGCGTCCCGGCGATGTGGTCACGTCCATGTCCGGCCAAACCATCGAAGTGCAGAACACCGACGCGGAAGGCCGCCTCGTGCTGGCCGACGTGCTCTGGTACGCGCAGGAGCGTTTCAAGCCGTCCGCCATCGTCGACCTCGCCACCCTGACGGGCGCCATCATCCAGACCTTCAACGATCACTATGCCGGGCTGTTCTCCAATGATGACGATCTCGCGCAGCGTCTTGCCGCGGCCGGCAAGACGGTCGGCGAGCGCCTCTGGCGCCTGCCCATGGGCGAGGAGTATGACCGCGAGCTGAAATCGCTGATCGCCGACATGAAGAACATCGGCAGCGGCAAGGGCGGCAGCATCACGGCCGCGCAGTTCATCCAGCGCTTCATCCAGAAGAATGTGCCGTGGGCGCACCTCGATATCGCGGGCGTCGTGTGGAACGAGAAGGGCACCATTCTCTCGGCGCCCGGCGCCACCGGCTTCGGCGTGCGCCTTCTGAACCGGTTCGTCGCGGATAACTATGAAAAATAAGAGTTACGGTTTGGTGTGGCTCGCGCGCTTATAAGCGTAGACGAATTCCGCTTCGGGACGTGGCGAGGCGCTACCGCCGGCGCCGAGATTGGTGAAGAATTCGGCGACTTCCGCGGCCTGCAGTTCCGAGTGCGCTTGGCGGAAGAGCCCTTTGTCGCCGGCCTTGAACTTGTGGGTTCCGAACAGCTGCTGCTTCGGGTCCGCCGACGTTCCGACAAACCAATCGCGGTAGTTTGAGCCATGGCGGCCCATGAATTCTTGGAAGTCGTTTAGGATATCGGACTTACTCTTCGCCATCGAGAAAGGACCCTTTCAACGGGAATATAATAGGTTGAAATCATAACCACAGGTTTTGGAAGAGTTACAGCACGTTTCTATGAAAAGCAGCTGTGGATAACTGCATATCCGCTGTCGTTTCTTGCATTGCCGCGGTCCGTGCGCGGGGCTAAATAGCCGCCCGCGTTAGGAGAATTTGATCGTATGACCCTCGTCCGTCCCTTCGCCGGTCTGCGCCCGGCGTCCCAGCATGCGAGCGCCGTCGCAGCACCCCCCTACGACGTGCTCAACACCGAAGAGGCGCGGGTGCGCGCCAAGGGCAAGCCGCACAGCTTCCTGCATATCTCGAAGCCCGAGATCGATCTGCCGGCGGCCACCGATCCATATGCGGCCGTCGTCTACGAGACGGGGGCAAAGAATCTGAACACGCTCGTCACCGGCGGCGTCCTGATCCGCGACACCGAACCGCACTACTACGTCTATCGCCTGAAGATGGGCGAACACATGCAGACGGGTATCGTCGTTGCGGCGTCCGTGGCGGACTACGACACCAACCGCGTCCGCAAGCATGAATTCACCCGCCCCGACAAGGAAGACGATCGCGTGCGCCAGATCGAGGCGCTGAATGCGCAAACCGGCCCCGTGCTCATGGCCTACAAAGCCGACGATGCGGTGGACAGCATCTTAGAGTCCGCCGCCGCCGGCGCGCCGCTTTACGACGTCACCGCCGACGACGGTATCCAACATACGCTGTGGCGTATCGCCGATGCGGCGTCGATCGACCGGCTAACGCTTCTGTTCGACGCCATGCCGGCGCTCTACATCGCCGACGGCCATCATCGCTCGGCCGCGGCCTCACGTGTGGCCGCCGCGCGCCGCGGCAAAAACAAGAACGACGCCGCTGAATATTTCCTCGCGGTCGCCTTCCCGCATGATCAGATGCGCATCTTCGACTACAACCGGGTCATCAAGGATCTGAACGGTCTTTCGAAGGACGCGTTTCTCGCCAAGATCGTCGAACGCTTCGACGTCACGCCGGCAGCTGCGCAAGTGAAGCCCGACAAGCCCACGCGTTTTGGCATGTATATGGACGGAACTTGGTACCGGCTCGACATGAAGCCGACCTTTGTTCCCGCCCATGACCCGGTCGCGCGCCTCGACGTCTCGCTCCTGCAGGACAATCTCATCGCGCCGGTGCTGGGCATCGCCGACCCGCGGCGCGACAAGCGCATCGATTTCGTCGGCGGCATCCGCGGCCTCGGCGAGCTTGAAAAGCGCGTGAACTCAGGCGAGATGAGAGTCGCCTTCTCCTTGCATCCCACGACCCTCGAGCAGCTCATGGCGGTCGCGGACGCAGGGCAAGTGATGCCGCCAAAGTCCACCTGGTTCGAGCCGAAGCTCGCCGACGGGCTCGTCAGTCACGTGCTGGACTGAGTGGGCGAGAAGCTGCCGAAGGTTGTCATCGTTGCCGGGCCCACCGCGTCCGGCAAGTCCGATCTTGCTCTTGCGCTCGCGGAGGAGTTCGCCGGCGTCGTCATCAATGCCGACAGCCAGCAGCGCTATCGCGACTTTCCCATCCTGACGGCGCAGCCGTCCGACGCCGAACGCGCGCGTGCGCCGCACCGGCTGTTCGGTGACCTCGAAGCGAATGATGTAAGCACCGCGGCGGAGTGGGCTGCGAAGGCCGCCTTGGACGTGCGCACCGCCCATGCGGGGCAGCAGCTTCCGATCGTCGTCGGCGGCACGGGGCTCTACCTGAAGGTCCTGATGGAAGGCGTGGCTGAGATCCCGAGGGTCCCCGACGAAATCCGGACGGCGGCGCGCACGATGCTTACCGATATCGGCAATGCGGACTTCCACCGGCTTCTGGCGGAGCGCGATCCCGAAAGTGCCTCGCGAATTCCACCTGGGAATACCCAGCGCTTGGCGCGGGCATGGGAAGTGGTGGAGGCTACCGGCACGGCCTTAAGCGTCTGGCAGGAGGCGCCGGCGCGCCCGGCGCTCGCCGCTGACTACTTTTGTATTCTGGTGATGCCGCCGCGGGAGGCGGTCGTCGAAGCGGGCGCCGCGCGCTTCCGCGCCATGCTCAAGGCGGGCGCCCTCGGCGAGGTTGAAGCGGCGCTCAGGAAGGGCATCGCCCCTGACGCGCCCGCCATGCACGCCCTGGGCGCAAGGGAACTTGCCGGCCATCTGGCCGGGCGGATGAGCCTCGCTGAAGCCGTCAATCTTGCCGACATTGCCACGCGCCAGTACGCCAAACGCCAGGCGACCTGGTTCCGACATCAGTTTAATTCGGATGTTACCCAGGAGGCGCGGTATACGAGCCAGATGCGGGCGGCACTCGTCTCCCGGGTCAGGGATTTCCTGAAGGAGTCATCGTGAAGTTTGCTTGCACCGCTCTGGCGGCCCTCTTGATCTTCGGTACCGGCGCCGAATCCGCGGATCTCAACACCGTCAAGGCATCGCTCATGCCTCTGCGCGAGCGAAGCGGCGTTTCCGCTGCCCGCATGGGGCCCGAATTTCTCGCCGCGCGCGATGGTCTGCGCGACTGGATCGCCGCCCGCCTTTCGAGCCTGCCGCGGGGCGGCGACACCGAAAAATTTACCAAGACGCTCAACGCTGAGATCGCCGCGGCAGACCTCAGCTGCGTCGACGCCAAGGCGCCCGGCTATAACCGGTGCACGAGCCCGGGCGAGCTCGATGCGCGGGGGTATCTCGGACTCGTCGGTGTCGATCTCGTGCGCGATGTGCTCATCGTTCAAGCCGAGACCGGGGTGATCTGCGGCTTCGATGAAACCGTCTACGCCTATGAGTGGGTGAAGGATCGCTGGCGGCTCCTGCTCGATGCATCGCAAAAGCCTGATGCCAAGGGCCTCTATACCGCCGAGCAGATCCAGCAGGTGGTGTTCAGCAACATGGATGGTATGCCTCGAGATGAGGTACGGCTTGTCGCGACCGGGGCGAGCCCTTCCTGCGTCCGGTCGTTCGCGCCCGTACATTATCGCGTGTGGACATTGAAACGCACCGTCGGGGCTTCGCTCCTTACCGACGTGCGGGAAGATCGCGCTTACGTCGGCCGGCGCGACCCTGCGATCTCCGCGCGCTTCGAAGGCGAGAGCCTCTTGATTGAAATGGACGTCGCCAGCATCGATCCGAAGCGTCACAGCCGCGTTGCCGTGCAGCGTTTGCTCTTCGGCGAAAAAGGCGTGAGTCGGGCGGCACCCTTCGCGCTGACACCGCGCGATTTCGTCGAAGAGTGGCTGCGCACGCCGTGGGTAACGGCGTCGCAGTGGACGCAAGCCGGCGCGCGCGCGGCGTTAGAGAAGATTCATGCCGATGCGAGTGGAGCTACTTTGCGCGCAAGCTTCAGCGGTCCGACGCAGAGTTGCGAGAAAGACGAAAATGTTGTGCAAGTCGGCGTGCGTCTGCCGAACGGCGAGAGATTCTTCCGTCTGAAAAACGACGGCGCGGGCGCTTATGAAATGCGAAGCGCCGACTCGGCGCCGACGCCCGGCTGCGCCCGCCCCGACTCCGGCCTCGACACGGCCCGCAGCCTGTTTTCAAAGTAATTGGGGTCAGACTCCATTTCCCTAATTTACTCTGACCCCAATTCTTCGGAATTTCTTCGGCCCTGATAAATCTGGATATTTTTGCCCCGGGCCCTTCCCATGGGCCCGCCTTCATGAGACATTAACCCCGGCTGCAGCAAAATGATGGCGGCGACCTTTCGGGGTTGTTGAAGATACTTCTAGAAGCCATTGATTTGCAGGCAAAAAGACGGTGACGCGGGAGCGTCGGCGTCTGTGGATAACAGCCCTGGACCCGGCGCCGAGTCCGAGAATGCGTCGCGCCGCCGGACTCAAGCGTTATCCACAGGGGCCACCAGCTCTTCGTCACGCAGACCGGGGTCTGCGACTTAACATCCTCCTCTCCTTTTCGTGCGGGAGGCGGTGGGCGGGCTGAGCGGATGGAATCTCCGCGGGCCACGCCGGGAAAGTCGCTCACATGCCGATCTTTTTGCTCCCGCAGCTCGAGAACGAGAGATGACGGACGATTGCGACGTGAAGTTCGACACCACCCTTGCGCTCCGGCGCGCGCATTCTGCGCTTTCATACATTCGCGCATCAGCACATCCGCGCTCGGCAGCATCGCGGTTGAAGTAAGAGGTTCACGAACACGCGGCGCGTGAGTGCCACGTCGAGGAAGTTGGGCTAGGGAGAAGAGCGTCGCGGCACTGATCGCGGCGTCGTATGCGGGGGTTCACGAATATGCAGACGATCGCGGACAGGGGCATGATCCGCGCGCGCCGGCAGAGATCACAAAATAAGGACGAGTAGGATTTCATGTTTTCGAGACTGACGGGCTGGCTCTCCGCCGACATGGCCATCGACCTCGGCACCGCGAACACCCTGGTGTACGTGAAGGGCCGAGGGATCGTGCTGAACGAACCCTCCGTCGTCGCGCTGGCTGAATCAAAGGGCCGAAAACAAGTGCTGGCCGTCGGCAACGAAGCCAAGCAGATGCTCGGCCGCACCCCCGGCAACATCCAGGCCATCCGCCCGTTGCGTGACGGCGTCATCGCCGACTTCGAAGTCGCCGAAGAGATGATCAAACACTTCATCCGCAAGGTTCACAATCGCCGCAGCTTCGCGAGCCCGCTCGTCATCGTCTGCGTGCCGTCCGGCTCCACCGCGGTCGAACGCCGCGCCATTCAGGAATCCGCCGAAGCCGCAGGCGCTCGTAAGGTTTATCTGATCGAAGAGCCTATGGCCGCGGCGATCGGCGCAGGGTTACCCGTCACCGAGCCCACGGGCTCCATGGTCGTCGACATCGGCGGCGGCACCACCGAAGTCGCCGTGCTCTCGCTCTCCGGCATCGTCTATGCCCGCTCGGCCCGCGTCGGCGGCGATATGATGGACGAAGCCATCATCAGCTACATCCGCCGCCACCATAACCTCCTGGTCGGCGAAAGCTCGGCCGAGCGCATCAAGAAAGAGATCGGTTGCGCCTGTCCGCCCGAGCACGGCGACGGCGAGACCATGGAGATCAAGGGCCGCGATCTCATGAACGGCGTGCCCAAAGAAATCGTCATCAGCCAGCGCCAGATCGCCGAGAGCCTTGCCGAGCCCGTCACCGCCATCATCGACGCGGTCAAGGTGGCCCTCGAACACACGGCGCCCGAACTCGCGGCCGACATCGTCGACAAGGGCATCGTGCTCACCGGCGGCGGCGCGATGCTGCACAACCTCGATTTCGTGCTGCGCCATGCGACAGGCTTGCCGGTGTCCATCGCCGACGACCCTCTGTCCTGTGTCGTGCTTGGCACGGGCAAGGTGCTTGAAGAGATGAAGATCCACAGGAACGCGCTCACGACGATGTACTAAGCCGACTTGACGTTGCGAAGGGGATAAGGGGAGGAAAAGGTGCGCGGCCCGTCAGGACAGATTTCCCGTCTTGGCACACTCAAATCGCTGCTTCAGCGATTTGCGTTCCTGTCGCTCATCGGCGTCACCTTCGCTCTCATGCTCATCGGCAAGGCCGACACGGTCCTTGTCGAGCGCGCCCGCTCCGCCGTCACCGACGCCGTCACTCCCATCCTTCGCGTGATGTCCGAGCCCGCCAGCATGATCGCCCAGGTCATCGGCAACGTGCGCGAACTTGCCTCCATCCGCGAACAGAATGCCGAGCTGCGTGAAGCCAATGATCGGCTGCTGCAATGGCAGTCGCTGGCGCAACGCCTCGAAAATGAAAACAAGTCGCTCCGCTCGCTCCTAGCCCTAGTGCCGGAGCCCGGCGCCGAGTTCGTCTCGGCGCGCGTCGTGGGCGACGTCGGCGGAGCGTTCGCCCAGTCGGTGATCATCACCGTGGGCCATTCGTCCGGCGTGGACAAGGGTCAGGTGGTGATGACCGGCGAAGGACTGGTCGGACGCGTCACGCAGGCGGGCAACGCATCTTCGCGCGTACTGCTCATCACCGACATCAACTCGCGCATTCCGGTGCTGGTGGGTGACGCGGGCAACCGCGCTATCCTCGCCGGAGACAACAGCGCCCGTCCGAAGCTCCTCTACCTCAATCAAAGCGCGGCGGCTCCCGGCGACAAGGTCGTCACATCGGGCGACGCCGAAGCGTTCCCGCCGGGCATTCCCATCGGTCAGGTGGCGGAAGTCGAGGACGGCAACGTCGCCGTGGAACTTTTCGTTGCGCGCGACAAGCTCCAGTACGTGCGCGTGGCCGATTACGGCCTCGGCGGCATCCTCACCGAACAGCCGGCGCAGCAGCCATGATGCAGCCGACGCTCTTGCAAAGCGTCGACCTGTCGGCGCGAAAAGCGCTTCCGGCGGCCCTTACGCTGCTCTTGATGCTTTTTGCCCTGACGCCGACAAACCTGCCGGGTCTTTCGCCGGTGATGCCGATGTTCCCGCTGATGTCGGTGTACTTCTGGTCTATCTACCGGCCCGAACTCCTGAGCTACGGCGCCGTCTTTAGCCTGGGGCTGCTCGAGGATCTCCTGACCGCAACCCCGATCGGCTCGACGGCGCTCGTGTTCCTGGTGACCCAGTGGGTCGTCCTCAGGCAGCAGAAGTTCTTCAACGCGAAGCCGTTCGTCGTCACCTGGTTCGCCTTCGTGTTCGTTGCGGCGGGCGCCGCGCTGATCCGCTGGATCGCCGTCGGTCTTGTCGAGGATTCAGGCTTTACGCCCGCTGGTCCTCTCTTCGCGTCCTATCTCATCACGATTGCCCTCTATCCGCTGGTCGGCTGGCTGCTCGCCAAGACGCAGGCCAAACTGATGGGGCACCTCTAGCCATGATGATTACTAGGGACAGCGACTGGACGAAGATGTTCAACCGCCGCGCCCTGATTCTGGGCGGCGCGCAAGGCGTGCTCACCGCGGCCCTCGTCGGGCGCATGTACTATCTGCAGGTGATCGAGGCGGACCGCTACCGCACGCTTGCCGAAGACAACCGCATCAATATTCAACTGCTGCCGCCGCCGCGCGGGCGCATCCTCGACCGTTTCGGCCAGGCGCTGGCGATCAACAAGCAGCAGTTCCGCGTGCTGATCGTGCCCGAGCAGGCAACCAAACTCACGCCCACCCTCGATCAGCTGGCGAAGATCGTCGAGCTGTCGGAACACGACCGCGAACGCATCAAAAAGGAAGTCGGGCGTAAGCGCGGCTTCGTGCCCGTGACGATCCGCGAGAACCTGACGTGGGACGAAATGGCGCGCATCCAGGTGAACGCGCCCGACCTTCCCGGCGTCATCATCGACGAGGGCCTCACCCGCTATTATCCGCAGCACGGAAATGCTGCACATCTCCTAGGCTACGTCGCGGCGGTGGATGAAGCCGATCTCACGGGCGATCCGCTGCTTCAGCTTCCAGGCTTCCGCATCGGCAAGGACGGCATCGAGCGCATTTACGACCTCACACTGCGCGGCAAAGGCGGCACCAGCCAGGTGGAAGTGAACGCCTACGGCCGCACCATCCGCGAACTCAAGCGCGAGGAGGGCCAGCCCGGCGCCGATGTGACGCTCACCATCGACGAACGCATACAGCGCTTCGCCGGCGAGCGCCTGGGGGAAGAAAGCGCTTCGGTCGCCGTGATGGACGTTCACACCGGCGATCTTATCGCCCTCGTGTCCAACCCCAGCTTCGATGCCAATACCTTCAGCCGTGGCCTCACCACCGACGAGTGGAAGTTTCTCTCCACCAATGACCACCGCCCGCTGATCAACAAGGTGGTGGCCGGACAATACTCGCCGGGTTCAACCTTCAAGCCCGCAGTGGCGCTGGCCGCCCTCGAACACGGCGTCATCAGCCCGGAACAAACGGTCCATTGCTCGGGCTCCTACCGCCTCGGCAATTACGTGAAGCACTGCCATAAGATTCACGGCAGCGTGAACATGCAGCGCGCCATGTCGGTGTCCTGCGACGTCTATTTCTACGAAGTCGCGCGCCGCCTCGGCGTCGACAAGATCGCCGCCATGGCGAAACGATTGGGTCTCGGCTCTCCCTCAGGTATCGGCTTGCCCAACGAGCAGGGCGGCCTCATCCCTACCGAAGCTTGGAAGAAAGCCGTCCGTGGCGAACGCTGGGCGCCCGGCGACAATCTCAACGTCGGGATCGGCCAAGGCGACGTGCTGGTCACGCCGATCCAGATGGCGGTCCTCGCGGCCCGCATCGCCAACGGCGGTCTCGCCGTGAAGCCGCGTCTCGTGCGCCCGACAGGGCCGGGAGCGGAAGATCTCGAAGTGCCCTCTCTTGGAATTCCGCCGCAGCACCTGGAAGCCGTGCACGCCGGCATGTACGACGTGATCAATGGCCCGGCCGGTGCGACCACCGCCGCCTCCAACGGCAAGCTGCGCTTCAAGGACGCAGAAAAGAAGACCTGGACTATGAGCGGCAAGACCGGAACGGCTGCTGTGCGCCGCTGGACCGATGCCATGAGAGAAGCTCAAAAGCGCGACCCGGAAAGCATTCCCTGGGCGCAGCGCGACAATGCGCTTTTCATCTGTTTTGGCCCCAGCCACGCGCCGCGCTATGCGATCTCGGTGGTCGTGGATCACGCCCTCGGCGGCGGCGGCGCTTTCGCCGCACCCATCGCCCGCGACATCATGGAAGAGGTGCTCCGCCTCGATCCCTCACGTAAGCCGCGCATGGACGAACAGATCGTGGCCGACGCAGCTCCGCTGCAAGGGATCCGGCCATGACCGAACTCGGCTTCGATTCCGCGCGGCTGCGCCGCGGCGACATGTCGCCGGTGGAGAAAATCTGGCAGATGAGCTGGTCGCTCCTGTTTTGGGTGACCTGCATCTTCGCCTTCGGCTTTGCCATGCTCTATTCCGCCTCCGGCGGCAACCTCAATCCCTGGGCCGGGCCGCAACTCGCGCGCTTCGTGTTCGGCTTGGGCGTGATCGCCGTTGTCTCGGTCATCGACGTCCGCCTGATCATGCGCTTTTCGTATCTCTTCTATTTTGTCGTCTTGCTGATGCTGATCGCCGTCGACGTCCTCGGCTTCGTCGGCAAAGGCGCCCAGCGCTGGATCGATCTCGGATTTATCAGCCTGCAGCCGTCGGAGCTCATGAAACCGGCGATCGTGTTGGCTCTCGCACGCTACTTCCAGGGCGTGACCCAGGATGAGATCGGCAATCCTCTTATCCTTTTGATCCCACTCGCGATGATCGGAGCGCCGGCGGCGCTGATCGTCCTCCAGCCCGACCTTGGGACCGCGATGCTGATCCTGATGGCGGCGACGATCATGCTGTTCATGGCCGGCGTGCGGATCTGGAAGTTCGCCGTCGTCGGCGCCTGCGGCCTTGCGGCGATGATCCCCGCCTGGGCGCTTCTGCACGACTACCAGAAGAACCGCATCCTCACCTTCCTCAATCCCGAAAGCGATCCGCTCGGCACCGGCTACCATATTCTCCAGTCCAAGATCGCCTTCGGCTCCGGAGGCTTATTCGGCAAGGGTTTCATGGGCGGCACGCAGGCGCACCTCAACTTCCTGCCGGAGCGCCAGACCGACTTCATCGCGACGATGCTCGCGGAAGAACTGGGCATGGTCGGTTTGCTCGCCTTGCTCACCTTGTTCATGATTTTTATTTGCTACGGCTACGCCATAGCCCTTCGGTGCCGCCATCAGTTCGGCCGTCTCGTAGCTATCGGTCTCACCGCCAGCTTCTTCCTCTATTTCTTCATCAATCTCGGCATGGTCATGGGGCTACTGCCCGTGGTCGGCGTGCCGATGCCCTTCGTCTCCTACGGCGGCACGGCGCTTCTGACGCTGATGTTCTCGGTGGGCCTCTTGATGAACGTCTATGTTCATCGTGACACGCAAATCGGCGCTAGAGGCGGCTTCAACGACTTCTAACTGACGAGGCGGACGATGCGCAGGCGCGAGGCTCTGACTCTACTGACGAGCGCCGCGGTGGCGGCGGCGTCTCCGTCCATGGGCGCAGAGGCGGTCCAGCGCCGTCCTATTCCGGGCACGAAGGAGACTCTGCCCGCCATCGGCTTCGGTTCCAGCAAAGTCGTGTCGGAGATTCCAAAACACGGCCCCGCGCCGCTCGCCCAGGTGTTGGACGCGCTGGTCGCAGGTGGCGGCTCCGTGGTCGATACCTGGCCGCGGGACTTCGCCAACGACCGGGTCTTTGGCGAGGTCATTGCCGCGCCCAATCTCAAGGACAGGCTGTTTGTCACCACCAAGATCGACCGGACGGGCAAGGACGCGGGCCTTGCGCAGCTCAAAGAAAGCATGACGCTCTATAAGCGCCGGGTGATCGACCTCGCGCAGATCTTCAGCCTCACCGACCTCGAGACCCACTGGCCGACTCTCCAGGAGATGAAGGCCGCTGGCAGGGCGCGCTACATCGGCGTGACCGTGTCTCAGTACGAGCTCTATCCCGCGCTCGAAGAATTCCTTCAGCGGGAAAAGCCCGACTTCGTCCAGATGAACTATTCCATTACCGAACGCCGGGCCGAGGAGCGCTTACTGCCGCTCGCCCGTGACAAAGGCGTTGCGGTGATGATCAACCGGCCCTTCATGAACGGCGCCTATTTCCAGCGCCTCGCCAAGACGCCGCTGCCGGCCTTCGCCGCCGATTTCGGATGTGAAAGCTGGGCTCAATTCTCGCTGAAATACATCCTCGCGCACGCGGGCGTGACGGTGGTGCTTACGGAAACCAGCCAGGCGCGCCACATCGCCGAAAACCTGCGCGCTGCTACGGGGAAACTCCCCGACGCCGCGCAGCGCGCGGCGATGACTGCGTTCATCGACAAGGTTTAGGGGCGCTCTAGCGTTCTTTACACATCCAAAAGCCGCCGCCGGGGTTCTTCCAGAAATTCGGCAGGACATCGCGGCACTCAGGATGCTTGTGCGCGAACCAGCTGTTGAAGAACAGCACGCGGTAGCTCGCGTTGTTCATCAGGAACGCGCGCAGCAGATAGAGCTCATTCCACGACCTGTTGCCGCCAAAGAACCATTCCCGCGGATACTCGAAGGGATGGAAGATGTCGTGGAAATGGATGAGCACGCCCGGCTTCAGGGCCGGCAGCACCCGGAAGAAGATATGGTTGACGTCGGAGCCTGCTTTCGCAACGTGCGTTGAGTCCACGAACAGTACATCGC
>CAMDOZ010000105.1 GCA_945903705.1 Fidelibacterota bacterium
ACCCGAGCAAGGCGCGGGTGGGTTTCCGCGCTCCGGACGCCGCCGTTCTCGGCGCCGTGCGCGGGTCACTTTCGGAGCCGGAGAAAGCCGCGGGCCAGCGCCGCGCGGCCGTGTGGGAGCGGAAACTCTGGCTGCCCCCGGCCGGTGACGCGGACGGCCCAGGGCTCAAGCCCGAGGGGCGCGCTCGCGGGGGTTTTCGCCCGCCGCTGGAGCACTAACGAGCACGGGGCTGCCGTCCGGAATTGCCCTGTTTTGACATTCGCGCTATAGCCCGGGACCTTCGTTTCCGGGAAGCCCTCGCGCCGCCATGCCGTTATCTCTCTACAATACGCTGAGCCGCCGCAAGGAGGCCTTCAAGCCCGCCGATCCGAACCGCGTCACGATGTATGTGTGCGGCCCGACGGTCTACAACTACACGCACGTCGGCAACGCGCGGCCGCCGGTGGTCTTCGACGTCCTTTTCCGTCTTCTGAAGGACCGATATCCTCTGGTTGTCTATGCGCGCAACATCACTGATGTTGATGATCGAATTAACGAGGCCGCCAAGCGCGACGGCGTGCCGATCAATGTCATAACGGATAAATACAGAGACGTTTGGCGCGAGGACATGGACGCAATGAACGTCTTGCGGCCGACTATCGAGCCGCATGCAACCCAGCACATCCCACAGATGCTGCGCATGATCGAGGAGTTGATCGCGCGCGGACACGCTTATGCCGCGGAAGGGCATGTGCTGTTTCACGTACCGAGCTATCCGAAATACGGCGCGCTTTCCGGACGCAACCGCGACGACATGATCGCCGGCGCACGGGTCGAAGTAGCGCCCTACAAGAAAGACCCCGCGGACTTCGTCCTATGGAAGCCTTCGACACCCGACCTTCCGGGATGGGAGAGCCCGTGGGGGCGCGGTCGGCCGGGCTGGCATATCGAATGCTCGGCGATGATCGATGCGCATCTCGGAGAGACCATCGATATTCATGCCGGCGGCCACGATCTGATCTTCCCGCACCACGAGAATGAGCTGGCGCAGAGTACGTGCGCGCACGGTGGCGCGCCCTTCGTCGGCATCTGGATGCACAATGGTTTCCTGACCATGAACCGGGAGAAGATGTCGAAGTCGGTCGGCAACATCATCAGCACCCGCGAGGCTCTGCAGTCGACCCCGGGTGAAGCTCTGCGCTGGGCAATTCTTTCCGCGCACTACCGCCAACCCCTGGATTGGTCGGACGACACGGCGGGGCAGGCCAAGCGGACCATCGACCGCCTGTACGGTGCGCTCGATCAGGTGCGTGACGTGACGGACACCGACGAAGGCCCGCCGGAGGCCTTCGTGGCCGCGCTCGAGGACGATCTGAACACACCGGCGGCCATGGCGGAAATCTCCTCGCTCGCGCGCGCCCTCAATTCGGCAACGGACATCGCGGAAAAGGCGCGCCTCAAAGGACAGCTGCTGGCAGCGGGAGCCATGCTGGGCGTTCTCCAGCAGAACCCTGCGGCTTGGTTCGCCGCCTCGCCGAGGGCGAAACTTGTCGATGTCGCCGAGGTCGAACGGCTGATCGTCGCCCGGGCGGAGGCTCGCAAGTCACGCGACTTCGCCGAAGCCGACCGCGTACGTGCCGCGTTGGACAGCCTCGGCGTCGTCATCGAGGACCGCGCCGACGGAACAAAGTGGCGCGTGAAGGAATGAGCGAGACCGCCGCCGCCACCATCCGCTCCATCGCCATGCTGGAAAAGCTGGTGGCGTTCGATACCGTCTCACGCAAATCCAATCTCGCCTTCATCGATTTCGTTCAGGGCCTCTTGAAGGGTCACGGCATCGAAAGCCGGCTCGTCTATAACGATGAGCGCACCAAGGCCAACCTTCTTGCAACTATCGGCCCCAAGGTGCCGGGCGGCATCGTCCTCTCCGGCCATACCGATGTTGTGCCGGTCGACGGTCAGGACTGGCACACGAACCCATTCAGCGTCGTCGAGCGGGACGGGCGCCTGTACGGCCGCGGTACGGCGGACATGAAATGTTTCCTCGCGATCGCCCTCGCCGCGCTCGACACCATGAAGGCGGCGCCACTGAAGACACCGCTGCACTTTGCCTTTTCCTATGACGAGGAAGTCGGATGCCTTGGCGCCCCTTCCCTGATCCGCTTTTTGAGCCAGGAATTGCCCGCACCGCGCGCGGTCATTGTGGGTGAGCCAACGGACATGAAGGTTGTCAGTGCCCACAAGGGCATTACGACCGTGCGAACGACCGTTACCGGGCATGAATCCCATTCCTCGCAAACGCATCGGGGCGTCAGTGCGGTTATGTACGCCGCCGAGCTCATCCAGTATCTACGCGGCCTCAATGAAGAAGCGGCCGCGCGTGGTCCGAACAACCCCCTGTTCGAGCCGACCCACACGACCCTCACCGTGAACGTGATCGAGGGGGGCACCGCCATCAATATCATGGCTGGCCAATGCGTGTTCCAATGGGACGTGCGGGCGTTGCCGGAAGACAATCCGGATCGCTATGTTCGCCGGTTCATGGATCATTGCGCGCGCGAAGTCCTCCCGCGCATGCGCGCCATTGCGCCGACCTGCAATATCGAAACAACCCTGAGGTCCGGAACCCCGGCCCTGAAGCCGGATCCGGAGTCAGAGGCCGAGCAATTGTGCCGGGTGCTCACAGGCGACAACGTGACGCGCGCGGTAAGCTTCGCAGCCGAGGCGGGGCAATTTCAGCAAAAAGGCATGGCGACGGTCATCTGCGGACCAGGTTCGATTTCACAGGCCCATCAGCCGAACGAATACATCGAGATTTCACAGGTCGAGGCCGGCACGAAATTCATGCTCGATCTCGTGCGGCACTTGTCGCGTTAGATTATTGGCGTTGTCGCATTTTCCGTCGCGCGAAGGCGCGCAACCCAAAAGAATGCCGGCCTTCGCCGGCAGGGAACCGCGACGGGGAGAGGCGGCATCTTAAAGATGCGCGCCTTCGCGCGCGGGCTTATTTCCCGCCGGCTTTTTTCATCAAGCTTTTGCCGGTATCGAATCTCGAGGCCAGGAACTTGTACGTGGCCATCAGCGCCCGGTCGACATCCTGGCTGCGCGCCATCACCAAGTTCTCCCACTTGGCGATAATGGGATCCCATTCCATCAGGACGAAATGCAGTTCGTCGCGTGCGCGGCGGACGGCGCGAACGACGTCATCGAGGGACATCAGCGCGCTCATGACGTCGGCCGTTTCCGCGTCGACATTGTTCAAGATATTGTCCGTCTCGGCGATGCCGCGGACCATCAGGAGTTTCACGCGGCCGACTTCGGCGGAGCCACGAATGTCGGTGTAGACCTTGATCAGCGCCTCGACGTTGCCTTGTATCTTTTTGAGTTCCTGCGTGCGTTCGCGCAAGGCCTCGACGTAGCAGATCTCGCGCGCCAGGGTCTCGATAAGGTCGACCACCTTTTCGGCCTGGCTGGCTTCAAATCCAAGGGCCACGGCGGCCCGTCCGAAAGCGTCCTTGAGCGCCTTCTTACTCTCTTCCTGGGCGACGATCTTTTTGAGCTCGTCCTGATTGGTGTAGGTGATGGGCTTGCCGCCCATCCACGACAGGAGCTGAACCTGGATACGATCGCGCGCGATCTGCTTGTGCTTGCGTGCGACAGTCCAGGACGCCGTGCCGTTCAGAATTTCGTTGGGAATCTCGTCTCCGGGCCGGATGTCGGGCACGTGGCGGAGGCCGGCCGCCGCCTGCTCGATCAGCTTGTCGTCGTGACTACCCTCGGCGACGTGGAAAGTCCGGCGCAAATCCTTGAGCGACACGTAGCCCTGGCCGGCACCCATATCGACGGCGAACATGGGTTGCTTCTCTTTGCCCATGAGGACAAAGCTTGCGCCCGGCGCTTGGAAGACTTTGCCCTGAAAATCGAAGTGAGTATTGCGCGCCGGGCCCGCGTACGGAGCCTCGGAGCCACTTCCTTTAGAATCACGACCCGTCATGAATGGTCGATTCTGCCTTGGTCACGAGGGATTGGAGCGGGTGAAGGGAATCGAACCCTCGCCTAAAGCTTGGGAAGCTTTCGTTCTACCATTGAACTACACCCGCGAGCCCCGCACGCCCCCCAATTTGAGCCTTGCGAGAAATTTAGGCTTTGGTAGCCCGTTCATAGCATATAACACCCACAGCGCAAAATAAGCGCCGAGGTTGCGTGTGGATCTATTGGCGATCACGAGAATGCATTTAAACACCGTCGCTTGTGCGGCGGGCGGTCATTGATGGACCCGTGGTCCCTTGGCTGCGCCGGCACGCTCACGGTCATTCTGATTGCGCTTTCCGCGATCGATCTGCGCACGGGCTATCTGCCCGATCCATTGCAAATTGCCCTCGCGGTTGCAGGGCTGGGTGTTGTGCTGGTCGGATCTCCCATTGAAATTTCTTGGCAACTCGCGGCGACAGGCGCCTTGATGAACGGCGCGATTTTTTGGGGCCTGCGCTGGCTGGTCAGCCGCTGGAAAGGCCGCGAGGCGATGGGATTTGGCGACGTAAAGCTCGTCGCCGCCGGCGGATTGTGGGTCGGACCGCTCGCACTGCCCTACATCATGGCGGCCGGTGGAATCTTGACGCTCCTCGGCGCGGTGATGGCAGGAGTGGCGACCGGTAAGCCCGTCTGGCGCGGCGAAATGCCGCTCGGGCCTGGACTAGCAGCCGGGATTCTTTTCTGTTTCATTGCCGGATTGATCAATGTTCCGTGGTTGGTGCTGGTGCCCCACGGCCTCTAAGAAGACCCTGTCACGATTGTTTCTCGCATGACCAAAACCATCCTCCCCTACGGACGCCATACGATCGACGACGACGATATCGCCGCCGTCGCCGCCGTCTTGAAGTCGGATGCCCTGACGAACGGTCCCGTCACAGATACTTTTGAGCGGGCGCTCGCGGACGTCACCGGTGCAAAAGAAGTGGTCGTATGTTCCTCGGGCACCTCCGCGCTGCACCTTGCGGTGCTCGGCTTAGGCCTAAAGCCCGGCGACCAGGTGATTGTGCCGAGCCTCACCTTCCTCGCCAGCGCGAATTGCGCGCGCTACGTCGGCGCCGACGTTGTCTTCGCCGACGTCGATCCCGAGACGGGCCTGATGGACCCGCGGCACCTCGAAGAGGCGCTCGCGCGGGCGCGGCCCGGCGCCGCGAAGGCCGCGATTCCGGTTCATCTGAACGGGCAATGCTGCGATATGACCGGCCTCAAGGCGGTCGCGGACCGTCACGGTATTTCGCTCGTGGAGGACGCCTGCCACGCGCTGGGCGGCACCTATCCCGGACCGAGCAATACCCCGGTTCCGGTCGGCGCCTGCGACAACAGTGTCGCCGCCTGCCTTTCGTTCCATCCAGTGAAGACGGTTGCCATGGGCGAAGGCGGCGCGGTGACGACCAACGACCCAAAGATGGCCGCCATCATGCGCCGTTTGCGCAGCCACGGCATGGAACGCACGCCCAGCGACCCCGCTTATCCGGAGTACGCCCGCGATACCGACGGCAGCGCCAACCCGTGGTTCTACGAAATGGCGGACATCGGCTGGAATTTCCGCTCGAGCGACATTCATTCGGCGCTGGGACTGAGTCAGCTGAAAAAATTGAACGGCTTTGTTGCGCGCCGGGCGGAGCTTGTGGCGCGCTACGACGGCGCATTGCGGGCGCTTGCGCCCCAGGTACGGCCGGTTGCGCGCGTGGGCGGAATGCCGGGCTGGCATCTCTACGTCGTGCTGATCGACTTCCAAGCCGTCGGCAAGAGTCGCGCGAAAGTTATGCGCGAACTTTTGGCCGCCGGTGTCGGCACACAGGTTCATTATTTCCCGGTGCACTTGCAGCCTTATTATCAAGAGCTCTACGGCCCCCAGACCCTGGCGGGCGCAGACGCGTATTATGCGCGGTGCTTAAGCCTTCCGCTGTTCCCGGCCATGTCGGATGGGGATGTCGACCGCGTCGTCGAGGCCCTCGGGAAAATCGCGCGGAGGCCGGCCTAGGAAGACTGTACGGCTAGTGCGGCAGAATCGCGAAACAGCCTTCTACGATCTGCGCGATGTTCACGTTGTGAGGTAGCCTCGTAACTTTGCGGATTTGCTTGAAATCCCCTTGGGCTTCGCCGAATTTCTTCGTGAACTTCCGCTTTTGTATCTCGTGCCGCTCCGGGGCGCTCATGGTCGAACGGAGCACATCGGGCAAATCCGGCGGACTCTTCGCAAGCTCAGACTGCTCGCGCATAGCAGCAGCCATATGCGCCGCGATCTTCTGGGCGCTATCGCCGTCGAACGCATTCGGGAAGTAGCGGCGCAGCTCCGATTTCTCTTGCTGGAGGCGGCTGAGGCGTCCTTCTCCGGTCGCGAGAAATTCCGTGAGCGCCCTTACACCTTCCTGCCAGTCGATGAAAAATGGGTTCACGCGCGTCCCGACGTAGAGGTTCTCCCAATGCCCTTCCATATTCGGCACGAGATTCACGGTGGGGCGTTCAAGCAGCGCAGCTTCGAGTCCCGTTGTGCTGTTGGTGTGAACGACGGCATCGGCAGCCATGATCCACGGGATATGGTCCGTATTGTCGGCCACATGAAGGCGCGGATATTGGCGGCCCATATCCATCCAGAAATCCGGGCGTTCCACCGGGTGCGGGCGCACCACGATCCGATGGGTCGATATATCCCGGAGGCAGGCGTGCAGAGCATCAATGAAAGCTTTGGCGTTATGGCGCTCGAAGACGAACTGCTGTTCAAAACGCTTAACGCTTTCCTCGTCGTCGGGATTGACCGCTCCGGCAAGGAGCTGGATCTTCATGAAGTGTTCGTGCGAATTCCAGATGCTGTCGTCGAGGGCTCGGTTCGAGTTAAAGAGGACGTAGGGACCGGTCTCTTTGCGGATCGCTTCGGCTTCCGCTGCGAAGCGTACGCGGCCCGAGGCCACAAGGAGATCCGTTCGCGCATTGCCGGTCGTGACCACCTTCCCTTCCATGCTGGGCATCAGACGCAGGAGGGTTTCCGCGTGCATCGGGCTATTGGCGAAGAATTGGTGGCAAACCTTCGGCAAGCGCGGTGAAAGTATGCCGAGGAAGTTCTGGTCGGGGGCGACCGCTAAACTCTCCTCGTCCATGGCTATGACGAGATGGCCGGCTTTTGCAAACGCTTCCGCTGCGTTCAACTGGATCTCGTTGACGGTCTTTATCAGGATCAAGCCAGGCGGTAGGCGCTCGTAGCTGCTCTGAATCGCCCACTGTTGGCCGACCACGGAGGCGAAACCCAGCGCCGCGGCGTGATCGGCGATCAGAAGCCGCGAATCCCAATCGCGATTGTGGATTTCCGACGGGAGATAGAGAATCGGATAACGAGCCGTCATCTGCCCTCTCCCGCGCGCTGCGGTTCAACGGTCATCACCCCGGCCGAGACCAACCGTTTCAAAGCGTCCTGAAGGAACCAGACGGGACGATTCAAAAGGTCTGCGATCTCGAGAAGGCTACGCGTTCCATCGGCGTAGGCAAAGAGGTTCTGAATGTCCCAATGATTGACGTCATGGGCACCAACGCCGCTGGTGGCCGGATAAAGTCCGCGCGGCCCGAGGTGCGGTTCGCACAGGACCGTGGTTCGCGGATAGCCGTGCGCTTCGAGCGCTGCGATGCAACGCTGCAGCGCCGTGAAGCCACCTGAAAGCCCAGATGCCGAGATGACCTGAAGATTGTCCGCCGAGGTATGGTATTCCGGATACTGCGCGTAGAGAGAGCGGCACACGGTCGCGACCGGCAAGTCAACGCCGGGCGCGCAATATTGGCGTTCGTCGCTGCCGCGATCGTAGGCAAAGCTGTAGGTTCGGAAGTCCGGGTCCACATGCTTGAGGATATGCTGCGCCGTATGGTCGGCAAGCGTATTGCCTTTGCGGGTGGGCAAGAATGAGTAGCCACGATCGTCGCCAACACAGGTCACCATGTAGCCGGCAATGACGCGCTCCCGCAGTTCGGGCAAATGCCGGCTGAGATAGACGATGGAGCCGATCGTCTCGGGTACGAATAGGATGCGATACGACAGCCGGCGTCCTGGCAAGGACGAGAGCCACCGACCGAGGGCTGCAGCGACCACCGGCCCGGAAACTTCGTTGTTCGCCATCGAGGGATGGCAAATGTAAGTGGAGAGAAGGACCTCGTCCTTCACTCTTCCGGGCAGACGGAGTTCCGCATATGTCAGGCGCCCTGGAGCGAGGGTCGAATCAATTTTCACCTTATATATGCCCGGCCCCATCCGGGATCGCTGTTCGTGCGTGACGCAAAAGCCCCAGTTCCGCGTGTAGTATGACGTCACGTAAGGAATGTGAAAGGGCATGTCCGGCCTGGAGTGGAGATGCTCGCCGAGTTCGTCGCGCGACATCTCGCGATCGATGGGCTCGGAGTACCCAACCACGTGAAGATTGTTGTCGGCAAAATCGACGATTTTTTTCCCGTCGGGGTCAACGATGTGAGCACCCCTGATGTTCCACTCTTGCGGAACAGTCCAGTCAAAGCACTTGGTGCCGGACGGCACCTCGTGAATCTCCAGACCGGGCAAATCCCGCGCAAGTATTTTTAGCGTCGCGCGCACGCCTTCGCCGGTGATGCTCCGGCAAATCGGAAACAGCTCTTTCGCCAGGGCGTACATGCGCACGCCCTCGCCGGCGTTTTCCCGCAGCGAAGCCCACGCGACTCCGTCCAGATGCGTGTTCAGAGCAACTCTCCGTTGCGGATCAAGGGCACGTCATCGATGTCAAGCGACGCATTCCTGCATACGAAGTCGAGATGAAAGGCAACTTTGTTCTTGCCACCGACTGTCGCGTTCGAGCCAAATCCAAAATGAACATTGCCGTACGCGCCCTCATCCGTAAGCATCGAACCCGTCAGGCGCGCTTCGGTATTGAGTCCGATTCCACACTCCGCCAGCACATACGCGCGGTCGTCGCCAACGCGTTCAAACAATGCACGCAGTGTCGCAACGAGGCGCGCATCGGCGGAGGCGAAGTCGACAATTTTTCCGCCCTGAACCAACAGCGTCACCGGGGTTTCCAGGAGGCCTATCTCGCCGCAGGGGATCGAGCCATCCACGACGATGGTGCCGCGCGAGTCCGCCTCGACGGGGGAGATGTTTGCTTCGATGTCCGGGGGAGAGCCGAGATCGCCCGCTTTCTCGACGAAACCGGGACAATAATTTCCCGTCCGCCCCGCAATGTTGCACGTGACATCCGTGCCAAGAGCGGTCGTTACTCTTACTCGCGTCCCCTTCGACAGGGCATCGGCGACGCGCCGCACCACGGGCGCACGCTCGCGATAATCGACGCCGATGGACGGATCGCGGAGCAATGCCATCGTATATTCGGGCAGACTCAGGTACCTGCCACCCTTCCCGCACAAGGCGCGACGCGCCTCGGTATGTGCGAGGGACATCAGCGTCACGCCCATGCAGATGTCCGACGCGAACATTTTCGCCGCCGCATCGGCCGGCGGTTCGGTGCCGTGAATGGGGGCAACGGGAATCTCGAACGTCTCGAGTGCGAGGCCGTGCGCACGAGCGCGTTCACCAAAGAGCCGGGACAAGTCGCGCGTGGTAGCGTCGAAGAGCACCAAGGCCTTCTCCGACGGCCGGATGTTGCCGCAGCGGAGCAGCAGATGGTCGATCGCGGCATTCGGTTCGAGCGATTTCGCCGTTGTCATCGCAATAATCTCACGAGGCCTTGAGCGAACTAATCAGGCGGGCAATCTGTTCAACCGATCTGAAGTTCTGCCACGTCAGGTCGTCATTTGATACCGAGACGCCAAATGCGGCTTCGAGCTGGCTCAAGAGGTCGAGGATGCCAAACGAGTCAATCAACCCTTCCGTAAACAGATCCTCCGACCTCATGACATCGGCGACGGGCTTCTTGGCCTGCCCGGCGACGAGGTCGGCAATTTTCGACGTGAGGTCGGTCATGAGCGGGCTTTCATACCCTCGAAGTCTTGGCGGTTAGCGATAACAGCAAGGGGATCGCGCCGCAAGATCGGCACAACCGTTTGGCGCATCGCCGCCGTGCTCATCGTAGCGATCGGCGTGTCGTGGAGTTTGTCCAGATGCATGCCGTTCTCCACCAGCGCCGGGAGCAAGCGCGTGAAATCCTGCTGAACCTCAGGCTCGAGTACCCGCACAAATAGCGTTTCAGAGATATCGTGGAGCTCGCCTTCATGTTTCACCCGCCCGGCGATCGTCTTCCGGTACCGGTACGGAATCACGTCGGCGGCTAGGAGTTCCATGCGATGCAGGTAGATGCTGTGGGTGGGATGGGTGCCAATCATCAGGCAATACCCATCGCCTTTTTCCACCCACTCGAGGTGAGAGCCTTCGCCCCATACTTCCTTGGGCCGCAGGAGCGCGAACTCGGCGCTGCCGCGACCGGCGATGGCATAGGAGGAAAACACACAGCGTGATCTCCTCACGCCGGGCCGGCGTCGGAAGATTTCAGTCATCATGCCAGTCGTCGCTGATTCCGCATCGAGATCGCAGAAACCTTCTCGGTAACCTCGCACGAGGGTCGGCATGACGACGTGGCCGTCGGGGCCGACGTGCGCGATGAGCGCATCGATCAGGCGCTCGGCGACGTGGTCGGGCGGTTGACGCAGCGCCCGGGCGAGCGGCCAAATAGCGCAAGCCACAAGGACGGGACGGCCTCTCGGTACCCGCTTCTCCAGCAGCGCCTCAAATTCCTTAATCATTTGCCCCGCGCACCATCCATGCGCTGAAGTCCCACATCGGAAAGCGATCGGCGAACGCCTTGGTCGACGGGTCCGCGGCCGGCGACGCCTGGGGATGAACATATTCGACGAGGGCGAGACCGCCCTGGGCCATGAGCCGGCAGACGCGATCGAACGTCGGCGCCACGTTGTAGAGCATCTTGCGATACTCCGTGAGCACGACCACCGGCGCCTCCTCCGGACCGAGACGTGATGCGAGCCAGAAAATTCCGCTGGGCTCGAGCATATAGATCCGCCCGCCGGGCGCGAGGAGACGCGTAAACTGGGCAAGGAGATCCGAGACGACGGCGTCAGCATCCGGAAGCATGGCCAGGATGAGGAAAACATCACCCATATAAATAATGTCAAACGAGCCGGGGGCGTGCGCAGCAAGAGCGCTCGTGACGTTCTCGGGTTTGTCCACGCCCTCGAAACTCGCAATCGAACCGTGGTTCTGATTGGCAAGGTCGATCAGCTCAGGCGCAGTATCGAGGCCGACGACCTTGGCGCCGAGCCGCGCGAACCGCGCGGCGAAGTGACCATTGCCGCACGCAAAGTCGAGGACACGCACGCCCGAAAGACTCTTTGCGCCGAAATACTGGTCGAAAAAGTACTCATGCACAAACTTGTAGGGGCCCGGCCGAATGCTGAGACCGTCCGGCGTGAACTTCTGATCGTGCCACCACCGCCAACTCTGCTTCAGACGCAGATCGCGAATGAGATAGCGGCCGACGCGATCGTTGAATGAGCCGAGATGGGCCGGATCGAGCACCGAAGCGAGCGGCTGCAGGTAGTCCGCATAGGCGCGCCCGTCGCGCGGCTCCAAGAGCCGCCGCGCGCACAGGAGGCGAAAGAGGTCCGCTCCCCGAACATCGTCGCCTTGCCGCTCGCCGAGGCCCGTTGGATCACTCCAAAGGCCTTGGCCGGGATTGAAGACAGTCCGCAGCCACCCGGCGGAATTGGCAAGCGCCGCCTCCCATCGCGACGCTTCGGCGCCGGAACCCAACGCGCCGATAACAGCGAGCGCGTCGGCGCCGACCTCGACATGCTCCCGGGTCATCGGGTCGGAAAGAATCCACGCGTTATCTTTCCGGTGGATGACCAGATAGGGCGAAGTCGCAAAACCGTCGGCCACTGACATCGGATCACCCGGATCGCGCTGGAACGGTCGGCATTTTCAGGCCGAGGCGTGCCATAGAGTCGTATAGGCCCGGGCGATCGAAGTCGTTCGCGCAGGTCATGGAGCGGATGATCCCAAGCGCCTCAACGATACGCTCGTCGGACTCCGTTCCGACGGAAACGCGGACGAAGCGCTGCGTGCTTGCGCCGTAAGCGCCCCCAGGCACAACGGCGATGCCGTGGTACACCAGAAGAGCCAGCGCGAGATCCATGTCAGTTCCGGGGAAGTTTTCGATAGAGACGAAAAAGTAGA
>CAMDOZ010000106.1 GCA_945903705.1 Fidelibacterota bacterium
GACCTGCGGCAGCGTAATATCGACGATCTTCTCGAAGTACTTCTCGAGGTAGTAGAGAAGGATCGAAGGCGCGCAGGTAATGAGATGCTGATTGATCTTGAGAAGGTGCGGGAGAAGGTCGGCGTGCGTGACGAGGTAACCTACGCGCCATCCCGACATTCCCATATTCTTCGACAGCGAATTGACGACGATGACGCCGCGCTTATCCGGCACGACACTCGCCATCGAGACAAACTTCCGGTCGACGAGGAAGTCGCTGTAAGCCTCGTCGACCATGACATAGACGCCGCGTGCGGCGCAGATCTTCGCGAGCATCTCGAGTTCGCCCCGCTCATAGATGCGGCCGGCCGGATTATTTGGATTGTTGATGATGACGAGCCGCGTGCGCGGTGTCAGGTAGTCGGCGAACTTTTCTACCGGTGCGTCGTAAGGGATGAACCTCGGAACTGCGCCGATGAGGCGTGCTTGCTCCTGATAGCTGACCCATGCGGGCTCGTGAATCAGAATTTCGTCACCGGCTTCGGCGACGGCGCGCATGCTCATGAAGATGCCGATCTTCGAACCGGCCGTGATGATCAGCTCCTTGTCGGGATCGATCGACGCGCCGTAGTGTTCCTTGTAGTAACTGGCGATCTTGCGACGCAGTCCGGGAATGCCCTGGCTGTCCGAGTAGTGATAGCTCTTGTCGACGTCGAGCTTGCGGAAGTCGAACATCGGGATGTCGAAGAATGCCTCTCCCAGGGAGAGCGCGATCACGTCGTTGCCGCGCCGGCGAAGATCGTAGACAAGCTGATTGATGTAAATGGACATCGCTTCTGGAATGCCCGAAGTGGTCTTACCGACAGAAAAGCCCGGGCCAGCAAAGGTGGCGTTGGAGCTCATAAGGACGCCGCTTGTTCCAGCTCCGCTAGCCTTTCGCGGAGCAGATGTTTCTGCACCTTTCCGCTTGCGGTGCGTGGAAGCTGGTCGACGCTGATCACCTTTTCGACCCACGTGTGCCGCGCAAGGTTGTTGCGCAGCCATTCTTCAGCCTTCACGAGACCATCCGCGGGCGACGTGCCGTCCTTGAACTTTGCGAAAAGATAGATGGCCTCGCCGTAGAACTTGTGGGGCATGCCCACGGCGGCCGCTTCGACGATGAGGGGGAGCCTCTCGGCAGCGAGTTCGATCTCGCGCAGTCCGACAAAGTAGCCGCCGCGCTTCACGAAGTCGCGCAACCGGCCTTCGACCATCAAGCTGCCGTCGGGAAGAAAACGCCCGACGTCGCCGGTGCGCAGAAAACCCTCCGCATCCAGCGGCCGGGAAATCGATCCATCCTTGCCGAGGTAGCCGAGCCAAAAGTACGGGGTTTTCACCGCGATCTCGCCTGAACCGGCGGCAGCGCCGGACTGTACGAGGTCCTCGCTGGAGAGTGGAAGAAAGCGAAATTCGGCATAAGGAACAGGGCGGCCGCTGTGACGTAATTGAGCGTCGGGGCTCACTGGCTGGGTCTCGCTGGTGAGGAACGTCGTCTCCGACAAGGCGAAGTTCTCGAGCAAGGCAATTCCGAAGGCTTGCTCGAATTCTACCTTCTCGGCCGGTGCGATCGGCGCGGTACCCAGGAAACACAGCGTCACGTTCTTGGCGCGCGCGCGGTTGTCTTCAGGCTTGGCGCGCACCGCGAACTGCGTGAGCCCGCGAACGATCGAGGGGACGAGCCACAGAACCGTGATGTCAAAGCGATCGACGGTTTGCCAGAAACTGAGGAAGGTCTTGCCAGAGAAGGGTTCCGCGACGACGACGGAGCCTCCAACATTGAGCGGTATGATGCAGAGGTTGAAGAGTCCGCCGAGGTAGGCCATCGGCAAGAGATTGAGGAAGCGCGAAGAGTTGTCCACCGCTGGATGCAGACTCATGAACGCCGTCGCGCTCGCCCAAAGGTGATCGATCGAGAAAACAAGCGCCTTGGGTTCGCCAGTGGTACCGCTGGTCTTCAACAGAAGCCGGCCGGCCTCTTTAGCCCAGTCCGCCTCGCTCGCCGGCAGCCATGCGAAGGCGCAATCGAGGTCAATCTCCACGATCTTGACACCGCCGGCTCGCATGATGTCCACGTGGCGTCCCACGGCGCCGCGCGCCACGAGACAAAGTTTCGGACGAACCATCTCCAGCCAACCCCCGGCTTCCCGCTCGGAGGAATCAGGACTTAAGGGGGCAAAATCGCCTTGCGCCGAGGCCGTGCCAAGAAAGGCGAGCAGACACTCAATGGAGTTGGGCAGGAAGCTCACCAGCCGGTCGCCGACCCCTAAGCCGTTGTCCCGGAAGAATCGCCGAAAGCGCGCCATAAGCGCGTCGAGTTCGCGGTGGGAGAGGGTGACGTCCGTGCGGGCGTCGATGAGGGCGGCGCTGGGCCCGAGCCGCTCGGCGTTCCGTTTAAACCCGCTTGCAAAACTGCCGTCCACGTCCGTCCCTCCTGCCGCGAGCGCCCGACACGCGTAGAGGTAGCGCCTTGGGCTCCATGGCGGTCGTGCTATGGAACCTTTTCTTTTATATCGGTAATTACGATATTGTCATGCCCATTCCGAAGGTGCCTCAGGCAGTAGATGACGAGAGCGGCCCGGCCGCGGTGCATGTATAAGGTGGCCGCCGGCCTACCGTGTCAGTCGCCGCGTTAACCCGCCAAGATCAAGACGGAGCTTCACGACCTCATGTTCGACAACGCAAATATCCTGATTACGGGCGGAACCGGCTCGTTCGGGCGGAAATTCACCTCGGCGCTAACGCAACGCTACAAGCCGAACAAAATCATCATCTACTCGCGCGACGAATTGAAGCAGTCGCAGATGCAGCAGGATTACACACAAGACTGCATGCGCTATTTCATCGGCGACGTTCGCGATCGCGATCGCCTCGTAATGGCGATGAAAAATGTGGACTTCGTCGTGCACGCAGCGGCACTAAAGCAGGTGCCGGCTGCCGAATACAATCCGATGGAATGCATCAAGACGAACATCAACGGCGCGGAAAACGTGATCCATGCGGCGCTGGCGAACGATGTGAAGCGGATCATCGCATTGTCGACCGACAAGGCCGCCAACCCAATCAATCTCTACGGCGCAACCAAGCTTTGTTCGGACAAGCTGTTCGTCGCCGCGAACAACCTTACCGGCTTCGATAAACCGGGCCGTTTTGCCGTCGTGAGATATGGAAACGTCGTCGGCTCGCGCGGGTCGGTCGTGCCGTTCTTCAAAGGGCTGATCGACAAAAACGCCGACCACCTGCCGATCACGGATCCGCGCATGACCCGCTTCTGGATCACACTGCAGCAAGGCGTCGACTTCGTGCTCGACAACTTCAAGCGGATGAAGGGCGGCGAAATCTACGTGCCGAAGCTTTCGTCGATCAAGATCACGGATTTGGCCACGGCGATGGCGCCACAGATGAAGCAGAAAGTCGTGGGCATCCGGCCCGGAGAAAAGCTGCACGAAGTGATGTGCCCGCTGGATGACTCTCACCTCACCCTCGAATTCAAGAAACACTATGTCATCCAACCCGCGATCATCTTCTGGAGCGAGAACGGCGGACAGCCCGATTATGTGACCGACAATAGCGGCGAAAAGGGCACACCCGTGCCGGAAGGGTTCGAATACAATTCGGGAACCAATCCTCACTTCATGAATGCCGAAGAAATCCGCGCGTTCAATCGCGACGCCGGCATCGAGTGACGGGGTCGCGGCCACATACGGCGGCGCGCATAAGTAGGCGTGGTCGGACAAATTCATGACAACGGCCGTGATCATCCAGGCGCGTATGGGGTCAAGCCGGCTTCCAGGTAAAGTGCTCGAAGACCTCGCCGGAAAAACTGTGTTGGCGCATGTCATTGAGCGGGCGCGCCGCATCCCGGGCATCGATATTGTTTGCTGCGCCGTGCCGGACGAAGCCGGTAGCGACCCGGTTGCGACCGAGGCCCAGAAACAAGGCGCACGCGTGCACCGGGGCTCGGAGCACGACGTGCTGTCCCGCTACGAAGGAGCGGCGCGCACCTGCGAGGCGAGCGCCGTCATGCGCGTTACCAGCGATTGCCCCCTTATCGACCCCGTTGCGGCGGGACGCGTGCTGAGCCGACTCACGGCTACCCGGGCCGACTACTGCAGCAACTTGGAGCCGCGCTCCTGGCCCAAAGGCCTGGATACGGAAGCCTTTACGGCCGCGGTGCTCTATAGAGCCGCCGCATCGGCCACGGTGGCCAACGAACGCGAACACGTCACCACCTGGATCCGACAGAACCGCAGCCTGGTTCACGCCAACGTCGCATACGAAAAGGGCGACTTTCACGCCTATCGTTGGACGCTGGACTACCCCGAGGATCTCGCGTTTTTTCGCGCGTTATACGCGATACTGCCGCCACCGCCGCACATTGCTCCGTTCGAGGATGTCCTCGCTATCGTCCACGAACACCCGGAAATTGTGGCGCTCAACGCCCATCTTAAGTAGAAACTCACCTCTTGGCCGCATAGCTAGAAGCACGCATGACCAGCAAAAACACCACCGGAAACTTTCAGGAAAACCTTTGGCGCGGCGAGTTCGGCGACGCCTATGTCGACCGTAACGCCGTCGATCCGGACATGCTCGCCGCGCGAACGGCCAGTTGGTCCGAGATGCTCAAAACCGTTGCCGGCGCGCCGCCGAAATCGATTTTGGAAGTGGGAGCCAACATCGGCCTCAATCTTCGCGCCCTGCGCAGGTTGAGCCCTGCAATATTCTATGCGCTCGAGCCCAACGAGAAGGCGCGCGCGCGCCTCGTAGCCGATCAGGTCGTCGACAAGGGCAATGCGCTCGACGGGCTTGCCTCGAAGATTCCGCTGGCTGACGGCGCCGTGGATCTGGCCTTCACCGCCGGCGTCCTCATTCACATCCATCCGGAAAATCTTCTGGCGTCCATTCGAGAAATTCATCGCGTTGCGCGCCGGTACGTCGTCTGCATCGAATACTTTGCCGACAAGCCGACAGAGATTCCCTATCGCGGGCACAATGAAGCCTTGTTCAAGCGGGACTTCGGCGGGTTCTACCTCGACAATTTCCCGGACCTCAAAGTTGTCGATTACGGCTTCTTTTGGAGCCGGATGACGACGCTCGACAATCTCACTTGGTGGGTATTCGAGAAGCAGCCGTAATCCGCTCACGCTTGACCTGGACCAACCGACATGAAGTACTGCAAGAGCTGCCTCTATCCCGACACCAAGCCCGACCTCATCTTTGATGAAGCGGGTGTTTGCAGCGCGTGTCGCAGTTACCGCGAGCGCACGGGAATTGATTGGAACGAGCGCGCACAAGAATTCGAGCGGATCACCGGCCAGTATAAGAACAAGGATGGCAAGGGGTACGACTGTCTGGTGCCGGTGAGCGGCGGCAAGGACAGCACCTATCAGGTCATTCGCGTGCTTCAAGCCGGCTTGAACCCGCTGTGCGTCACGGCGACGACGGACTCCCTTTCCGACCTCGGACGCCGCAACATCGAGAATTTGAAGCGGCTCGGCGTCGACTACATCGAGGTCTCCGTCAATCCTGTCATCCGGCGCAAGCTGAACAAGTTCGGACTGCGCGAAGTCGGCGACATCTCGTGGCCGGAGCACGTTACGATTTTCACCATCCCCGTCCGCATGGCAGTGGCGATGGGTATCAAGCTGATCGTCTGGGGCGAAAACCCGCAGAACGAATACGGCGGCCCCGGCGCCACCGGCAGCAGCAACGCACTGAACCGGCGCTGGCTCGAAGAATTCGGGGGCCTTCTGGGCCTGCGCGTTTCGGACCTGCTGGAGATCGACGGCATCAAGGCGCATCACCTTATCCAATACTCCTATCCGACGGACGAGGAGTTGCAGCGGGTCGGCGTAACCGGGATTTTCCTCGGCTACTATTTCCCATGGGACGGTTTCGTGAACGCGCTCTACGCGCAAGCTTACGGATTCGAAATGCTTCCCGGCTGCGTCGAAGGATCCCTTACGAACTATGAGAACCTGGACAACCATCAGACCGGCATCCACGATTACTTCAAATATCTGAAGTTCGGATTTGGGCGCGCGACGGATATCGCCAACAATCATTTGCGCCGAGGCCGCATCAGCCGCAAGGACGCCGCGGTCATGGTCGATCGGAACGACGGGAAATTCCCGTGGACCTATCTTGGCCGACCGATCGCTGACATCCTGGCCGAGATCGACATGACGGTCGACGAGTTCGTCAAGATTTGCGACCGCTTCACCAACAAGAAGATCTTCCGCTGCGACAACCGCGGAAATCTGATCAAGGACAGTCACGGCAATCTCATCAAGATCGCCTCACTCCTCGATTGAACATTTATGCCGCGCGTCGCCATCATCGATTACGGCCTCTGCAACCTCGACTCAATACGGCGTGCGGTCGAGATGTGCGGCGGGGACCCCTTCGTAACCGATGAGCCCGACAGGCTCGATGAAGCAAATCTTTTAATCCTGCCCGGTGTCGGCGCTTTCGGCGTCGCCATGGAGAACCTCAAGGCTCACGGCATGGACCAAGCCATACGCGAACAGGTCGCGTCCGGAATACCGATGTTGGGAATTTGTTTGGGCATGCAACTTCTCGCATCGCACAGCTGCGAAGGCGGCCGTCACGCCGGGCTCGACCTGATCCCAGGCGACGTCGTCCTGCTAAACGAGCGCGGCGGCAACGACCGTGTTCCGCATATCGGATGGAATAGTGTCCGCTGCGACCAGGCGGACGATCCCCTCCTCGGCGGACTCACTGACGAAACCGATTTCTATTTCGTGCACAGCTATCACGTCGCGTGCAAGGACAGCGGGAACGCGATCGCCTCGACGCCATACTGCGGCGGTTTCACGTCTGTGATCCGACGGGACAACGTCGCTGGAACCCAGTTTCATCCCGAAAAGAGTCAGCGCGCCGGCTTTCATCTGCTCACCAACTTTCTTGAACAGTAGATCGTCCCCGTGCTGAAAACCCGCATCCTTCCGACGCTCCTCTTCAAGGACAACGGGCTCGTCAAGGGAAAGCAATTCCAGTCCGACCGCCCCGTAGGTTCGGCGCTTCAGGCCATCAAGGTGTACAACCGCCGGGAAGTCGATGAGCTGATTTTCCTCGACGTGAACGCATCGCTGCAGGGGCGCCCGCCCGATTTCGAGCAGATCGACGAATTGGCGGATGAGTGCTTCATGCCGATGACCGTCGGCGGCGGCGTGTCGCAGGTCGAGCATATTCGCGGCCTTCTCGCGGTGGGCGCAGATAAGATTTGCATCGGCTCGGCCGCATTTTCCGACCCCGGTCTGATCTCGGAAGGCGCCCGCATGTACGGGCGCCAGTGCATTGTGGCCGCAATCGACGTGCGGCGCGAAGGCGGAGACTGGCGTGTCTACAGCCACTGCGGAACGCGGCCCACGGAATACGAACCGGCGGCATGGGCGCGTGAAGTGGAGCGTCTCGGTGTCGGTGAGATCGTACTTACCTCCATCGATCGCGACGGCACGATGAGCGGATACGACATCGAAATCACGAAGCGCGTAGCAGCCGCAGTCTCTGTTCCCGTCATCGCCTCCGGTGGGGCCGGACAGTTCGCGCACATGGTGGAGGTTCTAAAGCTAGGCGGCGCGTCCGCCGTTGCCGCCGCGAGCATCTTCCATTTCACGGAGATGACGCCGCGTGAAGCGAAGCTGTATCTGCGTGACAGCGGCTTCGCAATGCGGCTCTAGAGGCATCACAGCACCATGACGGAACCGACGGAACTCTCCAAAGGCGCTCACCTGCAGGCGCTGCTTGGCAAAGGCCTCGCAGCGGCGAACGCCGGCGACACGGCCTCCGCCGAAGCCGCCTTTCGCGAGGCAAATGCCTTGGCCCCCGGCAACCCTCACGTACTTCACAATCTTGGCCTCCTGCTCTTCAATGAGAAGCGGGTCGACGAGGCAGAAGAAGTTCTTGTCGAGGCCGCCAGGCACGGAGCGCTGCGGGAGTCGCTCCTTATTCTTTCGAGCATCTTTCAGGAAAAAAAGCGCTATCAGGACGCCGTCACATGTCTGGAATCGGTGTTGAAGAACGAGCCGCATACGGATGGCGATCTGCTGAGATTTAAGTTGCACTTGAAGGTCGCGGAGTTGAAGGGACTTCTGAACGACGCATCCGGCGAGCGCGAGAGCTATCGGCGCGCCGTGGAGGCAGCGCCGAGCGATTTCTACGCGGCGAGGAAATATACCGATTCGACCATGCGCGAAGTAAAAGCGCTTTTCCCGAAGGACGAAGCGGGCGCCGTCCGACTGCTCGAGCAGGCGCTCATGGAGGTCGGCGGAAGTCTCCCCGCTCAATCGATGTTGCTGCCGTCTCTCGCCGAGTACACGGAGTGGCACCACCGTGCGCTGAATGGGGAGCCGCCCTACCACGCGAACCATGTCGATGAGCTATTTTTTCGATATGGGCGAAAGTACATTGAGCAACTCGAAAGAGTAGCCACCGTACTGACCACAGCAAAGCCGGATGGCGATGAGCCGCGGATCAGTCTGGGAATCGCCCGGTTCTGCCTGGGAGACCGGCAGGGGGCGGAAACCCTGATACGGGCCGCACCGAAACGTATCGCTGGCCACGTATTCGAGACCGCGAAATTCGCGCCGGAGTTCTACGACGAGCTACGCGGCTTTTCCGATGACGACCTTACGCGTAGCCTTCCGCCGCTCATCAACGAAGTTTCGTTGCCGGGTGACAAGGCCGGCATCGTCTATTTGTCGTGCAACTACTTATATTTTCACGCCTTCGCCTTGCCGATGGTGACATCGTTAGCTCAGAGGTCGCCTGCAACGCCCGTGCATTTGCACATCATGGATGCAACGCCCCGGCAGGTGGCGTTTGTCGTTGCGTACATGGAAAAGCTAGCTCCACTGCCGTTCGCCCTTTCGATCGAGCATCCCAAATTGACCGGCGCGCCTACAATGGAGGCCCGCTGCTACTACCATGCTGTGCGATTCATCCGTTTCTACCAGCATCTGAAGTCATATCGGTCCCCGCTATGGCTCATGGACGTGGACGCGATCATCAACAAGGATCTGGGAAGCCTGATGACACGACTGTCGGGCCATGATGTCGCTGTGCGCGTCAGGCCCGGACGTCTTGAGCCTTGGAACCAGTTCAACGCATGCATGGTCGGGGCAAACACGTCCGCCGCCTCTATCGAATATTTCCGCCTTATCAGCGCGTACATCGCATACTTCCATCGGATAGGTGGATTGCGTTGGGGCATCGACCAGCAGGCAATGTACGGTGTGTACATGGACATGAAGGACCACGGACAAAGCCCTTCCCTCGGTATGCTTGGCCCGCGCGACGTTGATTATGATCACAGTGCAACGGGGTACGTCTGGCCAAACTCCGGGGCCGCGAAGATGAGTCATATGCGACGCCTTGATACCCCAGGAACGCCGCCGCCAAACCCGCCGGTAACGGAGTTCGACGTCGTTTTCGAACGCTTCTGGCAGGAATCGGTGCGGAGGGCCGCTACAGTCGGCGTAGCCCTTTGACCCCGATGAGCGGTGCGTCTTGTGCCGAACAGCGGGTCGTTTTTCGCACCGATGCCTCTCGTCTCATCGGAACTGGACATCTCGTGCGCTGCCGGACCTTGGCAAGCGCGCTCGCACGCCGCGGCGCTTCCATTGAATTCATCTGTCGCGACCACGGCGACGACACAGCGCGGCTGTTAAAGGACAGCGGCTTTCGCGTTCACCTCATGCCCGCCGGCCACGGCGTTCCGACTTCTGCGGAAAATCCATATGCGCACTGGGCGGGCGTATCGTCTTCTCACGACGCGCGGGAGACACTGGAGCTGTTGGACGGACGCCGGCCCGATTGGCTCGTTATCGATCACTATGCTTTCTCCGCCCCCTGGGAGGAGGCTATCCGACCTCACGTCGGAAAGATTCTGGCGATTGACGATCTTGGCCGTTCTCATGCCGCAGATGCGGTTTTCGACCAGAATTTCGCCGCCGACACCGAAGCACGCTACCGCGGGCGCGTGCCACCCGCGTGCCGGCTCTTGCTGGGCCCGAAGTATGCCCTGCTGGACAACGGTTATGCTTCCGCCCGCCGTATGCGGGACCGAACCGGTCCGGTACGCCGCATCGCCATCTTCTTCGGGGGCGTCGACGCAGATGACCTGGCCGGCCGCGCCCTTCGGGCGCTCGACGAGTCCGGATTCAAGGGACTGACCCTCGACGTCATTCTTGGACCTTCGAGTGTCCACGCCCCCGCCATCGTTGCGCATGCGCCAACTCATGTCACCGTCAATGTGCATCGCGCGCTGCCGAGCCTTGCCGGCGTACTGTCGAACGCGGACATGGCGTTGGGAGCGGGCGGCGGCAATACCTGGGAGCGCTGTTGTCTCGGACTGCCGTCGATCGTCGTCAGCTCGGCCGACAATCAAGTTCCGGCGAGCCGCGCGCTCGGTGAGGCCGGGATTACGCAATATCTCGGACCCAGCGAGGACGTCGACGAAACCGCGTTACGACGCGCAGTACGCTCACTGACGAGCGATCCCATACGCCGTGCGGCAATGTCCGAACAGGGCCGCCTTTTGGTCGACGGCTGGGGCGCTCAGCGGACCGTCGAGGTCATGTGGCCTACGCCTGCCGCGGCCTTGACGCTTCGCGCCGCTACCGCGGAGGACCGGGAGTTCTTTTTTCACCTCGCGAACGATCCGCTGGTGCGAGCACAGTCCTTCTCGAAGGAAAATATCCCGTGGGAGCGACACAAAGCGTGGTTCGACGAGAAAGTGCGAGGGGACCACACCCGCATGTACGTGCTTGAAGCGCAGGGGCTTCCCGCCGGTGTGATCCGTTTCGATCTCAACGATAGATTTTCCACGCTCAATTATTCGCTCGACGCCGTAGGTCGCGGAAAGAAGTGGGGCGTCGTTCTCATCGAGCTCGGATTGCGCGCCCTTGCGACCCGTTGGACTGGCGAAATCCGGGCGGCCGTCAAGACAAGCAATCGCCCGTCATGCCTCGTATTCGAGAAGCTCGCGTTTCGCGCCACAACCGATGCAGGCACACCCGATCACGTCGTCTACGTCCTCGATCCAACGGAGTTGCAAGCGCGCTATGGGCCTTAGGCTGTGCATTTCAGAAACGTAAGAATTTCCAAGACGGCCGTCTGTGGTATCTTGCCCGCCGCGAGTTGAGCGCGAAGTTCGCCGAATTACGAAGAGTGGTTGTGCCTTCAATGTCTGCTAGTTTCAAAATAGGGTCCCGCAGCGTCGGGCTCGGCCATCCGCCCTTCGTGATCGCGGAGATGTCCGGAAACCACAATCAGTCCTTAGAACGCGCGCTTACGATCGTCGACGCTGCGGCGAAGACCGGTGCCCACGCGCTCAAACTTCAAACCTACACAGCCGACACGATGACTATTGATATCGCCGAGGGCGAATTCTTCATCGACGATCCAAAATCGCTGTGGAAGGGAAGCTCGCTCTACAGCCTTTACCAAAAGGCGCACACGCCGTGGGAATGGCACGAGCCATTGATGCGGCGCGCTGAGAGTCTGGGAATGGTGTGTTTCTCGACACCGTTTGACGATACGGCGGTCGACTTCCTCGAGAGCTTGAACGTAGCCTGCTACAAGATTGCCTCGTTCGAAAACACAGACCACAACCTGATCCGCAAGGTGGCCGCCGCGGGAAAGCCAATGATCGTCTCCACCGGCATGGCATCGGTCGCGGAAATTGACGAGACCGTGCAGGTTGCACGGCGCGCCGGGTGCAACGACATCGTTCTGCTCAAATGCACCAGCACCTATCCGGCCACACCGGAGAACAGCCATGTGCGGACAATCCCACACCTGCGCGAGATGTTTGGCTGTGAAGTCGGACTGTCCGATCACACGATGGGCATCGGCGCTTCTGTCGCAGCGGTCGCGCTCGGCGCTACGGTGATCGAAAAGCATTTCACGCTGCGCAGGGCCGATGGCGGCGTCGACAGCACCTTTTCGATGGAGCCGGAGGAACTGCAGGCGCTCGTGACCGAAACTGAACGCGCATGGCAATCACTCGGCCAAATTCATTACGGAGCACTCGCCCAGGAAGTGCCCTCGCTGCGCTTCCGGCGTTCGATTTATGTCGTGCAGGACTTGA
>CAMDOZ010000107.1 GCA_945903705.1 Fidelibacterota bacterium
TTGCGCGCGAGGGCGTTCGGCGAAAACCGGGCGCCCTCCGCCGTTAGTAAGGGAAGCCCCTTATTTCGGAGCGCTGCCGAATCAGAGACTATCCTCGTCCAAATAGGACGAGAGTTCACGTAAGATGCTTGTACTGATCGACAGCGACACGAAGCAGCTCATCGGGAAATTTGTAGATGAGCAGATTGCACGTATCGCGGGGCGGATGCTCTCGCAAGAGACGCGCCGGCCCCTCACCCTCGCACTGACCGAAGCCGCCAGGATTCCTGTGGCGCGGTACCGCGACGGCAAAGAAATCCAGCACAGCGCGACGATCCACTACCTCGAGTAGCAGATCGCCGGCGGCGCTGGGTTTACCTAGTCAACCCACGGATTGCGCGGGCGGCGGTCGGCCCAGTTCGGCACGCCGTCGCCGTCAAGGTCGGGATCGCCGCTATATCCATATCCATAGCCATAGCCGCGCGGGCCGTCATAGGACGACACGCCCAGGCTGAAGCTCGAGTAACTGCCATCGCTGACACAGGCGCTAAGACCAACCGCGGCGCCCATGGCGACCAAAGCGATGCAACCGGTTTTCAATAAGGTATTCATATGAGTCTCCGTTAGGAACAGCATCTAACGGTGTAAACGGGTGAATCTGGCCCTCTTCCCGGCGATTCTTAGACCACTTTATGGTGATTTCGAAGGTCGGCGAGATTCACGCGATGCGCGTGGCGCTACTCCGCCACCCGCGCCGGGCTGACAAAGCCGTCGCTTACCGCCAGGGCGTTCTCCTCGGCCGACTTCTGCTGTTTCGTCCACGCGGCCGCGTAGGCGCCGCCCCGGCTTAAGAGCTCCTGGTGGCTGCCGCGTTCGACGATGGCGCCGTCCTCGAGCACGATGATCTGATCGGCATCGACGATGGTGGAGAGCCGGTGCGCGATGACCAGGGTCGTGCGGCCGACGCTGACTTCACGCAAGTTGGCCTGGATCTCCTTCTCGGTGTGCGTATCGAGGGCCGACGTGGCTTCGTCGAAGATCAGGATCGGGGCGTTCTTGAGAATGACGCGGGCGATGGCGACGCGCTGCTTTTCGCCGCCGGAAAGCTTGAGGCCGCGCTCGCCCACGAGAGTCTTGTAGCCGTCCGGGAGCGAGGCAATGAAATGATGGATGTGCGCGAGTTCCGCGGCGCGCGCGACGTCGGCGTCCGACGCGTTCGGCCGGGCGTAGGAGACATTGTAGCCGATGGTATTGTTGAACAGGACGGTGTCCTGCGGAACGACGCCGAGCGCCCTGCGCACGCTGTCCTGCGTCACGCTACGAATATCCTGCCCGTCGATGGTGATACTGCCCTCGCCGATGTCGTAATAGCGGAACAAGAGCCGCGCGACGGTCGACTTGCCGGAGCCCGTGGTGCCGACGAGCGCCACCATTTTCCCCGGCGGCACGGTGAAGGACACATCCTTCAGGATCGGCCGGCGGGGATCGTAGGCGAAAGTGACATGGTCGAAGCGGACTTCGCCGCCGGCGACATGCAAAGTCTTCGCGCCCGGCTTGTCCTCGATCTCGGGTTGGGCGTCCGTCAGGTCGAACATCTTTTCAAGGTCGACCAGCGACTGCTTGATATTGCGGTAGACGAAGCCGAAGAAGTTGAGCGGCTGCGAAAGCTGGATCATGTAGAGGTTGACGAGGGTGAAATCGCCGACGGTCATCGTGCCGGCCACCTTGCCCTCGGCGGCCATATACATAAGGGCCGCCAAACCCACCGAGATGATGAGGGCCTGGCCGACGTTCATGAGCGCGAGCGAGGACTGTGTAAGCACGGCGGCGCGCTCGTAGTCGCCCATGACGCGGTCGTATTCCTCGACCTCCAGCTTCTCGTTGCCGAACGCTTTCACCGTCTCATAGTTGAGCAGGCTGTCGACGGCGCGGGTGTTGGCCTTAGTGTCGAGGGCATTGCTCTCGCGGCGGTACTTGAGCCGCCATTCGGTCGTAAGGCCGGTGAAGATCACGTAGACCACCACGCAGGCCAGCGCGACGACACCAAACCAGATGTTGAACGATTTCCAAAGAATCGTGAAGACCAACACAACTTCGAGCAGAGTCGGGAAGATGTTGAAGAGCGAGATGGAGAGCAGGCTTTCGATGGCGTTACGGCCGCGCTCGATGATGCGCGTGAGGCCGCCGGTCTTCCGGTCGAGATGGAAGCGCAGCGAAAGCCGGTGCAGGTGTTCGAGCACGACGGCGGACGAGCGGCGCACGGCGCGCACGCCGACCTTGGCGAAGATGGCGTCGCGGAACTGAGCGAAGGCCAACCCCAGAAAACGCGCGGCGCCGTAGGCGAGGATGAGGCCCAGCGGAACGGCGATCTCCAGGGAGATATCCGCCGGCGCGAGCGCATCCACCGCGCGCTGCAGATAGAGGGGCGCGAAGACGGTCGCAACCTTGGCCAACACGATGAAGGCAAGCGCGGTGACCACGCGGATCTTGATGTCCAAGGACCCGTCCACGGAACGCGCAGGCCACAGGAACGGCAGCAGCGAACGGATCACCTGCCAATCGCTGCGCCTGCGGGCGGGTTCCTCGGGAGATGTGGAAAGGTGGCGCAAGGGCGGTCCTAATCTTTGAGAAAGTCACTTGATATAGGACGCGCCCCTGCCGGTTGATAGGCCCCCCGATGCGGGATGGAGCGCCCGCGCTGGGACACAAAGCCGAGACATAAAAAAAGCCCGGCGCATTGCCCGGGCTGGCCAGCACGTCGGGTGGGGGGAAAGGTTAGGCGGTGACGACCACAACCACAGGCGCTTCGACCGGCGCATCGCCCTGGAGGGCGGCATAGGCCGCAGCGATTTCTTGCGCCTTGTCCGAATATTTCTCGCGGTTGGCCGTGTCGCCGCCGTTCTCACCGGCTTCGGCCTGCGGCACGCGGTCGTAGTATTTGACTTCGCCCGTGCCTTCTTCGCTGACGGCCTGCTCGCGCACCGGCGCCCGGTCGGAGTACTTGACCGGCACTGTGGCGCCGTTGCCGTTGGCGACGGGGCCGGCGACGACTTCCGCACCCTGGCCGTAATACTTCTTCGGCGCATCGACAGCGCCCGACGGCGTACCTTCGGCCACCGCGGCGTCGGCGAAGAACTTCTTCGCGCCCGGATCCTGGACGATCGAAGCCGAGAATTTCCTGGGCAGACCGGCTTCGTCGAAGCTCGGCAGCGCGGCGATGGCAGCTCCGGTCTCGCGGGCGAGCGCCGGCGCTTCGCTTTCCGAGAGGTCGGCGTAGGTTTGCGCGGAGGACACCGCTGCAGGCGCTGCCGCGAGGCCGGCGAACGTCGTCACCTTTTGGCGGACGAACGCGGCCTTGTCGGATTCGAGAAGGTCCACGCGGCCGTCGCCATTGGCGTCGAACCGCTGCAGGACGTCCTGGGTGCCGACCACTTCGGAGGGCGAGAGGCCAACGTCGAACTGCTTGATCTGGATGCGCGGGCGCGACGGACCACTGGTGGCGCCGTTGTCAGCGTCCCGCGGAGCGTTTTCGCTGCGGTAGGTGGAGTCTTCGGATTTATCGGAGGCGGCGAGCGCGCTTTGCAGGGCATTCGCCTCTGCGGTGGGCGCCGTGGGCTGAGAAATGACCGCGGAAACACCAAAACCCTGCAGCCGTTGGGCTGACAGGTTGAGCTGCGAGGATGCAGCGATTGAGGTGACCACTTCAGTCATCATCGCCCTTTCTGGCCGACGAAATCTTCTTCGCACTTCTGCGTAGTATGGAGTCTTAAAGCAACTCAATGGAAAAAACAAGTGGAAGCTAGCATAAAGTGCGTCGGCGCCGACTCTTAAGCCATTGATTTTATTTAATATATTGAATCTGTTTGGGACTAGGTCGAAACCAATTCGCTTTCGTCAAGGCTTTTTTAGCTCTCAGGGTCCAGATTCTCACCTGACGCCGGCCCCCCGAGTCGGGGCCTTAAAAGAACCCGCAGAACGCGGGCGTTCCCCCTAGTTTAGACCACGTAATTTGCTTTGGCGCAGCGATTTCATTAAGTAGTCACGACTTTTCAGGCGCCGGACACCGCAGGGCATGGGGCCCTGCAGGCCCGGCGCATGAAGCCTAAGGAACGTAAGATGGCCTCCCGCGCCGACCGGTTGGACGCGCTGAACGCGAGCTTACGCGCACGTATTCTGGTCCTCGACGGCGCCATGGGGACCATGATCCAGCGCCGGAAGCTGGACGAAGCGGGCTACCGCGGTGCGCGGTTCGCCACATACGGCCGCGAGATCAAGGGCAACAACGACGTCCTCAACCTGACGCAGCCCGACATCGTGCGCGAGATCCACGGCGAATACCTGGCCGCGGGCGCCGATCTCATCGAGACCAATACCTTTTCCTCGACCCGCATCGCCCAGGCGGACTACGGCATGGAAGAGCTCGCCTACGAGCTGAACCGGGAGGGCGCTCGTCTCGCCCGCGAAGCCGCCGAAGCTGCCAGCGCCAAGACCCCTCATAAGGTGCGCTTTGTCGCGGGCGCGCTGGGCCCCACCAACAGGACCGCGTCCATTTCCCCCGACGTCAACGATCCGGGCTTCCGCGCCACAAGTTTCGACGAGCTGAAGGCGGCGTTCGGCGAACAGGCGCGCGGCCTTCTGGACGGCGGCGCCGACCTGCTCCTGGTCGAGACGATCATCGACACCTTGAATGCCAAGGCAGCCCTGTTCGCCATCGACGAACTGTTCGAGGAGCGCGGCGAGCGCGTGCCTGTGATGATTTCGGGCACCATCACCGATCAATCGGGGCGCCTGCTTTCGGGCCAGACGGCGGAGGCCTTCTGGAATTCGCTGCGCCATGCTCATCCGCTGACCATCGGGTTCAACTGCGCCCTCGGCGCGGATCTCCTGCGGCCCTACGTGGCCGAGATCTCCCGGGTGGCCGATACATATGTATGCGCCTATCCGAACGCCGGCCTGCCCAACGCCTTCGGCGAGTACGACGAACACCCGCACACGACCGCCGACCATCTCGGCTCCTGGGCGAAAGACGGCCTGGTGAACATCGTGGGCGGCTGCTGTGGCACGACGCCCGACCACATCGCCGCCATTGCCAAGGCGGTCGAAGGTGTCGCGCCGCGCAAACCGCCTGAAGTGGCGCCGGCCATGCGCCTGTCCGGCCTCGAACCGTTCCAGCTCGCCTCATGAACCGCGCCTCTGAAGATGGCGCCGCCGTGCAGACGGCGACGTTCATCAATATCGGCGAGCGCACCAACGTCACGGGCTCCGCCAAATTCAAGAAGCTGATTCTGGGCGGCGACTTCGACGCGGCCCTCGACGTCGCGCGTCAGCAAGTGGAAAGTGGCGCGCAGATCATCGACATCAACATGGACGAAGCCATGTTGGATTCCGAAGCGGCGATGGTGAAGTTCCTGAACCTGATTGCCGCCGAGCCCGATATCAGCCGCGTGCCGATCATGATCGACAGCTCGAAATGGAGCGTGATCGAGGCGGGCCTGAAATGCGTTCAAGGAAAACCAATCGTCAATTCCATCAGCCTCAAGGAAGGTGAAGACGCCTTCATCGCCCAAGCGCGCAAGGTGCGCCGCTACGGCGCGGCTGTCGTGGTGATGGCCTTCGACGAAAAAGGCCAGGCGGACACCGAGGATCGCAAGGTCGAGATTTGTACGAAGTCCTACAAGATCCTGACCGAGAAAGTAGGCTTCCCGGCGGAAGACATCATCTTCGACCCCAATATCTTCGCGGTCGCCACCGGCATCGACGAACATAACAACTATGCGATGGATTTTATCAACGCGACCCGGCGCATCAAACAGACCCTGCCGCACTGCCACATCTCAGGTGGCGTCTCGAACGTCTCATTCTCTTTCCGCGGCAATGAACCGGTCCGCGAGGCGATCCACTCGGTGTTCCTGTATCACGCCATTAAGGCGGGCATGGACATGGGCATCGTCAATGCCGGCCAGCTGGCGGTGTATGAAGACATCCCGGCGGAACTGAAAGAGCGCTGCGAGGACGTGATCCTCAATCGGCGCGCCGACGCGACCGACCGCCTGCTCGAGATCGCCGAAAAGTATAAGTCCGGCGGCGGCGTGCAGCGGGTGGCGGATTTGACGTGGCGCAACGCCGACGTAAACAAGCGCCTGGCCCACGCGATGGTAAACGGGATCACCGACTACATCGACGACGATACGGAGGAGGCGCGCAGCATCGCCGAGAAAAGCGGCGGACGCCCGCTGGACGTCATCGAAGGCCCGCTCATGGACGGCATGAACGTCGTCGGCGACCTGTTCGGCGCCGGCAAGATGTTTCTGCCCCAGGTGGTGAAGAGTGCCCGCGTGATGAAGAAGGCGGTCGCCTATCTCATCCCCTTCATCGAAGCGGAGAAGGCCAAGCGCGCCGCAGCCGGCATGGCCGCCGAGCGGCAGACCAACGGGAAAATCCTGCTCGCGACCGTCAAAGGCGACGTGCACGACATCGGCAAGAACATCGTCGGCGTCGTGCTTCAGTGCAACAACTACGAAGTCGTCGACCTCGGCGTCATGGTGTCGTCGGCGAAGATCCTGCAGACGGCACGCGAAGTGAACGCCGATATCATCGGGCTTTCGGGCCTGATCACGCCGAGCCTCGACGAGATGGCCTATGTCGCACGCGAGATGGAGCGCGAAGGTTTCACGGTGCCGCTGTTGATCGGCGGCGCGACCACTTCAAAGGTCCATACGGCGGTGAAGATCGCGCCCGGCTACAAGAATGCGGTCGTCTATGTGCCCGATGCGTCGCGCGCCGTGGGCGTCGCGGGCAGTCTCATGTCGGAGCAGCTTCGCGGTAATTTCACCGCCGAAGTGAAGGTGGACTACGAAAAGATGCGCGAAGCGCATGCGCGCCAACAACTGAGCAAGAAGCGCCAGACCATCGCCGCGGCGCGGGCGAACAAAGTGAAGATCACCTGGGACGGTTACAAGCCCGAGAAGCCGCGCACCCTCGGGCTCACGATTTTCGACGACTACGACCTTGCCGAGCTGACGCGCACCGTCGACTGGACGCCATTCTTCCAGACCTGGGAGCTTGCGGGCCGGTATCCGAATATCCTCGAGGACGCCACGGTCGGAAAAGCGGCGCGTAGTCTTTATAATGACGCGCAGGCCATGCTGCAGCGCCTGGTGGGCGAGAAGTGGCTGACGGCGCGCGCGGTGATCGGCTTCTGGCCGGCCAATGCCGTGGGCGACGATATCGAGATTTATACCGACGACAGCCGCAAAAAAGTGCTGACCACTTTGCACACGCTGCGCCAGCAGATGGTGCGCGAGGGCGCGGGTAACGAGCGCGCCAATGCAGCGCTCGCCGACTACATCGCGCCGAAGGAGACGGGCATCGCGGACTATATCGGCGCGTTCGCCGTCACGTCCGGCATCGGCACCGAGGAAAAGGTGCGCGAGTTCGAGAAGGATCAGGACGACTACAATTCGATCCTGTTCAAGGCGCTGGCGGATCGTCTGGCAGAATCCTTCGCGGAGCGGATGCACCAGCGAGTCCGCAAGGAGTTCTGGGGCTACGATCCGGGCGAAGCCCTCACCAACGAGCAATTGATCGCCGAGCAGTACCGCGGCATCCGTCCGGCGCCGGGCTATCCCGCCTGCCCCGACCATACGGAAAAAGCGCTGCTGTGGCGCTTGCTCAATGCCGAGAAAACCGCGGGCGTGACGCTGACGGAAAGCTTCGCCATGTGGCCGGCGGCGGCGGTGAGCGGATTCTATTTCGCGCACCCGCAGTCGGCCTATTTCGGCCTGGGCAAGATCGAGCGCGATCAGGTGGAAGACTATGCCAAGCGCAAGGGCATGGACCTAAGAAGTATGGAACGCTGGCTGGCTCCGAACCTCAACTACGATCCGGGTCCTTAGGGCTGCTAGCCGCGCGGATGCGCAGGCCTCGGCTGGGGATTCCAGCCTAGCTCGCGGCAATAGGCTTCGGCGGCCATCCGCGCATCGGCTTCATTCTCGAGCATCGTGGGGAACGTGGTCACGCGGCCACGAAAGGCCACCGTGACTTTGCGCGCTTCGGGATCGAAGGCGATTTCCATACCGGGTTCGTAGGCTGACATTTTCATGGCGGGCATTCTGCTCCGTTTTGAATGCCACCAGAACGCGCATTCCCCCGAAAAAGTTCCCCGCCTTCGCTGAAGCTTCGGCGGGCAGGCCTAGGACTAATGCCAAAACAGCATGAGCGCACCCGCGACGGTCACCCCGGCGCCGAGGGTGGCGCCCAACATGATGATGGCGAAGCGGCCCCAAGGGCCGGCCACCGCTTTGGCGCGGGTGACCTCGACCGCCATTTTCAGGAAATACCCGGCGGCAGCGCCGAGGGCGATCCCCGCGGCCACGATGGGCCAGCCCACGAGCCCGGTCCAGACGGCGAAGAGCGCAACCGCGAGGCCCAAGAGAGCGCCCGCGGCGGCGCCGAGAAGCAGGAACGGGAGATTCTTCCGTGCGATGGTTCCGAGGCGAATGAGGCGCCAGCGCCGCAAGGAACGCCCGACCTCGGCCGACCGCGCGCTTTGGCCGCCGCCCATGCCGAGGAGGGCCGAGAGGACGTCGCCCTTCAACACGGCGACCGCCGCGCCGCGCGATTCAAACCGGTCGAGGAAGGCGGCCGCGAGAACGGTGTAATTGCTCTCGGGCGGAATACGCAAGAGACCGATGAGTGCGTCGGTCATGTCGTCTTCCGCGATGAAAACGTCCCGCGCAGCGCCGGTGCTGGTGTCGCGCGCACGGGAAAGCCACCACCGCCCGGCGGTGGGGTCGGTGTCTTCCCAGGCGAGAGTGTGAGCTTCGGTCGCGGACAAAGCTACTCCGTGCGCGCATCGATAGATCACGCTTTCATAGACGGCGTAGCCGGAGCTGAAAAGACCTACGTCTTCCGCGCGACCTTACGTCCTGGCCGCGGGCAGCGTGAAGTGGATCGCGGTCCCGCTGCCGGCCACGGAATCGACGGTGAGTTCACCGCCGTGGCGGCTGATGATGTCGCGGCAGAGATAGAGGCCAAGACCCGTCCCTTTTTCGCCCGACGTGCCCGCTTCCGAGGTCGCGTATTTGAGCGCGAACAGGTCGGCCTTGGCCGCAGGAGACATACCCACGCCGTCGTCGCGGACGGTTATTTTCACAAACCGCCCGCGGTCGGCGGATTCAGCGGAAAGCCGCACCGATCCCCCGGCCTTGGAGAACTTGATGCCGTTCGAGACGAGATTGCGAAGCACGATGCAGATGAGATCCGCGTCGCCCGCCACCGGCATCGCGCCGATGCCATTGACGATGGCGACGCCCTTGCCGGCGGCGGAGTGCATCAAGGGTTCGACGCTGCGTGCGGCGGCGGCGCCGAGATCGAGAACGGCGAGTTTGAATCCGGCGTCACGGATCTGGATCGAGGCCCAGGTGAGAAGGTTGTCGAGCAGGGTTTGCACGTCGTTTGCCGAGTTGCGCACACTTTCGGCGTAGCCCGCGATCTTCTCGGGCGGCAAAGCCGTCGCGTGACGGGCGAGCAGGTCGGCGAAGCCCATGACCGTATTGAACGGACTGCGCAGGTCGTGGGCGATAATGGAGAACAACGTGTCCTTTTGACGGTTGGATTCCTGCAGTTCGGCGGTACGGCGCTTCAGCTCCCCCTCGGCGCGGGCGAGTTCCTTTTCGCGGCGTTTGACCTCGCTGATGTCCTGCACCGTCGCGATGAAGCGCCGCAGCTTGCCGTGATCGTCGACAATGGGCTGGCCGATCTCGCGGATGTCCTTCGTCCCCCCATCCGCGCTTTCCAACTGATATTCGATCTCGAAGGCGCGCGGCGCGGCGATGGCGGCGGCTACGGCCTCGAGATAGCGGGTGCGGTCCTTCGGCACCACGGCGGCGGCGAGATGCTTGGGATGGGCGTAACGCGCCATGTCGCTTGACGAGAGATCGCGAATGCGCGCGAGCTCCTCGGAGCAGAACGCAAGCCGCCTCTCGTCTTCGGACCAAATCCAGTGCCCGAGATGAGCAAGGTGGGCGGCAAGTCCCAGCATCTCCTTTTGATCGTGGATGGCGCGGATGGCGGCAAAGGCGTCGGTGACATCGGCGAGCACACCGAACATGGCGGAGACGGCGCCGCCGGCGCCGAATTCCGGCTGGCCCTTACATATGATGGTGCGCACGCCGTCGCCGCGCTGGATCCGGCAGTCGAACTCGAAGGCGGCGCGCCTGGCGACGGCATCGTCGAACACCGCGCGGACGTTGTCACGGTCATCGGGATGAACGGTGTCTAACGCGGCGGAGAAAGTGAGCGGAAAGGTCGCTGGATCGACGCCGTGGATCGCAAAGACCTGGTCGGACCACGTCAACCTGTCGGTGAGGAGGTCCCAGTGCCAATGCCCCATGTGCCCGACGCTCTCCGCCAGCATGAGGAGCCGAGATTCATCGGCATGCGCGCCTTCGCCATGCCGTTCCCAGAGTGTAGGAATGGACGACGACGCCGCGTGAGCCGGACGGGGTTGGATTCGGGCCATCACTTTATCATTATGGTTTTTACTCAAAATCAATAATAAGATGGTGTCGAGCGCGAATAAAGTGAATTTAAGCCGTTGTAACAGTTCATATTTTCGTCAACTGACGCCCGCCGGGAGCACCTCGGGCGCCTCCTGGACGCCAGGACGGCACAAGGAGTGCGCGAGTCACCCTGGCCCTTTGCGCTTCATATGAGTCGATGGCGCCGGCGCGCGCGGCCCCTCGCGCGATTGCGCAGTTCCAGGCGCCGTCAGGTGGAAAAAAATGCGTGTGGGTAAGGGACTTACGCGCACTTGCACGCACGGGAAGCACCTGTTAAAACCCCGCCTCCTTTGACGGGCGGTATCACTGCTGCTCCGTTTTCGCCCATGCGGGGGCGTAGTTCAGTTGGTTAGAACGTCGGCCTGTCACGCCGAAGGTCGCGGGTTCGAGTCCCGTCGCTCCCGCCACTTCCTTTCATCGGCGCGTCCAGCTTCCCGCTGACGACGTTTTCGGCGCGAAGATGGACTATGTGCTCGCCATCCTATCGGAGCGCTCGAATCCCGCGTTATGACGTTGGCCCAAGCAGATCTGCAGCGCGCGTTCACAGCCTGGCAACAGGGCCGGCTCGAGGAAGCGCGGCTGATCTGTGAAGCGCTTCTCGTCGGACGACCCACCAGCGCTGACGCGCTTCATCTGCTGGGACTCATCGCAAGGCAAACCGGGGATTCGGAGCGGGCCGCCACTTTCATAGGCAGGGCGGTCGAGCTTCAGCCAAACAATCCCGCTTTCCATATCCACCATGGTCTTGCGCTTCAGGATGTCGGCGAAACATCTGCCGCGATCGACTCTTACTCGAGAGCCATTGCGCTGAAGCCCGGCTCTGCCCCAGCTTACTTTAATCGCGGCAATGCATTCCGGGAGCTCAAGCAACTGGAAGCAGCTATTGCCGATTACGACCAAGCGACGGCGATAAGACCGGGCTACGCCGAAGCCTTCAGTAACCGCGGTAACGCGCTCAGGGCACTCGGCAAGATCGACGCGGCAATCGCCAGCCATGAAATGGCCATCGCGGCAAAGCCCGACGACGCGGTGCTCTACGACAACTTGGCCGCGGCGCTTCTTCAACAGGGGCAAGTCGTAGCGGCTGAAGCGACCCTCCGGAAGGCTATCGCGCTCTTCCCAACGAACTCCAAACTTTATCACCGGCTGGCGCACACCCTGCTAGACGGCGCGCGCCCCGCCGAAGCCGAAGCCGCTTGCCGGCGCGCCATCGCGCTTCAGCCCGATTGGCGGAAACCCTATTCTACTTTGATCTTTATCTTGGATTACACCGCCACCGATGCGGCAGTATTACAAACCGCTCGCAAACAATGGGCCGCGCATTTCGCGACGCAAGACCTGCGTGCGCACCCGCATTCCAATGCCCGGGCCCCACACCGCTCCCTTAGGATCGGCTATATCTCGGCCGATTTTTCTTTGCACTCGGCGTCGATTGTATTCGGCGCGATGCTGATGAAATTCGATACACGGCAGTATGAAGTTTATGCCTACAGCAATTCTGCCAACGTGGACGACGTTACGCGCGCATTTCAAAGCAGCGTAACGCGGTG
>CAMDOZ010000108.1 GCA_945903705.1 Fidelibacterota bacterium
TTGGAATGATTGAGAACTACCTGAGCGGCACCAAGCGCTCAAGGCATAGTTGGCAAGGGGGCTCCGAACCTTGTGTCCTACAACCGTAGATTAGGCCCCGCGTCCTAATTCTCGATTAATTACGGGCTTATAGCGTCGATGAAGGTTGCCGGGTCCGCATTGCCGCCGGAGAGGACCACGGCCGTAACCTTGTCCCGCCCGTTATGGGCCCCGGTAAGAACTGCGGCCAGACCAATTGCCCCGCTCGGTTCCACGACCAGCTTCAGGGCTCGGTAGGCGAATTTCATCGCATCTTTGACGTCCCTGTCGGTGAGGACGTAGCCGCCGGCGAGCTGCCTACGGTTGAGAGGCCATGTGACGTCGCCCGGGTAAGGGGCGAGGAGTCCATCGCAGAGCGCCTTCTCGACGCTGGGATTCTTCTGCACCGCGCCGGCTGCGAGGGAACGGCGATGGTCGTCATAGTTCTCGGGCTCGGCGGTGTAGGCCTTCACACCGGGAAAGGCATCCTTCAGCGCGAGCACGACACCGGCCGTGAGCCCGCCGCCGCTCGTGGGAGTGATGGACGCATCCACCGTGAGGCCCTGCGCTTTAGCCTCCTTCGCGATCTCAAGGCCCGCGGTGCCTTGCCCCGCGATGATATGCGGATCGTCGTACGGCGGCACCACGACCGCGCCGCGTTCGGCGGCGATGCGGTGTCCGATCTCTTCGCGGCTCTCGCGCACGCGATCATAGAGGACGACCTCGGCGCCATATCCGCGCGTGTTGGCGACTTTGATTGCCGGCGCATCGGCGGGCATCACGATGGTCGTGCGTACGCCGAGAATTTGTCCAGCTGCAGCCATCGCTTGCGCGTGATTGCCCGACGACCAGGCCACGGCGCCGGCGCGCCGCTCGTCGGCGTTGAGCTGCGAAAGTCGATTGAAGGCCCCGCGGAACTTGAAGGAGCCCGTGCGCTGCAGAACTTCGGCTTTTAGGAGCACCGTACCACCGGCGAGCTGGTCGAGCTCCGGCGAGCGTAACAAAGGTGTCACAACCGCGTGGCCCGCGATCCGTATGCTGGCCGCGATCACGTCGGCAATCGTTGGCAACTGGACGTTCATGCTTTATCAGCCTCCCCCACTTCGTCAGCAAAGTAGCTCAGACTTGTACAGTTCTCCAATGGTGTCCCCGTCGCCTGCGGCCCGGTTGGATCCGCTCATACTCGGTCTTTGTTTCGGCGTACCGGTCCTGTTTGCGCTCGTCGCGGTCATTCTGCCGCAAGACAACAACTGGGACCTTCGAAATTATCACTGGTACAACCCTTATGCCCTGCTGGAAGGGCGCATGGGATTCGACCTGGCGCCCTCACAGACGCCCACTTTTTACAATCCGCTGCTCGATGTGCCGTTCTTCTTGGCGGCGCAGGCATTCCCTGCGCGGATACTCTCGTTTCTCCTCGGTCTGATCCAGGGCTGCAATTTCATCCCGCTCTTCTTGCTCGCGCGCCGGACACTCGCGCTGCCGGCCGGCGCGACGGGCGTTCTGGCGGCGGCCGCCATCGCACTTGTGGGCCTGGTGGGCGCCGGTCACATCCCGATGATCGGTACGACCTTCTACGACAACATTCTCAGCCTCCTCGTGCTCGGCGCTATTCTCATAGTGGTGAACGCGGCCGATCTTCTCACAGCGGGGCCGATGCGAAAGGCGCTCGCGCGTGTTTTTGCCGCCGGTGCGCTCGTCGGTCTTGCGGTCGGATTCAAACTGCCGAGCCAGGTGTTCGCCGTGGGCGTCTGCTTCGGTCTGCTGTTCATTCCCGGCGCGTTCATGCGCCGCTTCTGGCTCTCCTTTGTGTGCGGGCTTGGCATCATCGCGGGCTTCCTCGTGACCGGCGCTTGGTGGATCGCGCGCATGTGGACCGACTTTGGAAACCCGCTGTTTCCTTACATGAACCACATCTTCAAATCCCCGTGGGCGCTGGCGGAGAACTATCGCGACACCCGCTTCATTCCGACGAGCTTCTGGGACGCACTCACCTTTCCGTTCCGCTTCGTCGCCGACAGCAAGATTTCGAGCGAGATTTCCTTCACCGACGGGCGGATCGCGATGGCCTGCGCCGTGCTGCTGATCACTGCGGTCTTCGTCCTCGCGCGCCGGCGCGCGGCCGAACCCGGCGCGGACATTTTCGCCGTGCGTTACCTGGCCGCGGCTTCCGCTCTTTCTTATGGCGCGTGGCTCGCGGTCTTTGCGATCTATCGCTACATCACGCCGCTCGAAATGCTGGCGCCTCTTCTGATCGTCGCGGCGATCGGCCTATGGCCGGTGTCGGCGCGAGCGCGGGCCGCGGTAGGCGCGGCGCTCCTGGTCCTGGTTGCCGTCACCGTCCAGATCAACGAAGACTGGACCCGCAAGCCGTGGGGCCCTGGCTTGGGCGGGCGCTTTGTCGAAGTCTCGCCGCCGGTATTTGCTGATTCATCGCGCACCCTCATTCTCATGGCCGGTCTCGCGCCGACAGCCTTCGTGATTCCGTCCTTTCCGCCCGAGATCGCTTTCCTGCGGCCCGTGAGCTACCTGGTCGGCCCCGATCATTCCACGCGCTTCGTCGAAACTCTGAAGGCCCGGATCACCGCCCATACAGGCGAGATATTTACGCTGCAGCCCGAGTGGGAACGCCACGCCGTCCGGGACTCGTTTCCGCTTCTCGGCCTTGCGGCGGATTTCGAAGGCTGCCGCAAGCTGCCCAACACCCTCGACAACACAATCGAAATTTGTCCCGTCCGGAGGCAACCGTGACCTCTCTGCTCTCGCCAACATTTACCCGTACGTCCCTGGCCACTCACCGCAACATGAAGACGGCTGTCCTCATCCCTTGTTACAACGAAGAAGCCGCGATCGGCGCGGTGGTGCGCGACTTTCGTGCAGCACTCCCGGATGCGGTAATTTACGTCTACGACAACAACTCCCGCGACAAGACGGTCGAGGTGGCCGCGGCCGAAGGCGCTGTCGTGCGCCGCGAGATGCTTCAAGGCAAGGGCAACGTCGTGCGCCGCATGTTCGCCGACGTGGATGCGGATGTGTACGTGCTCGTCGATGGCGACGATACTTACCACGCTCCCAGCGCGCCGCTCCTGGTCGAGAAACTCGTGAGCGAACAGCTCGACATGGTGAATGCGCAGCGCATCTCGACCGCCGAGGCCGCCTACCGCCGCGGCCATGTTCTCGGAAATCGCCTTCTGACCGGCCTCGTCCGCAGTGTTTTCGGAAAGCGCACCGACGACATGCTCTCGGGCTATCGCGTATTCTCGCGCCGTTTCGTGAAATCCTTCCCTGCTCTGGCGGGCGGCTTCGAGATCGAAACCGAACTCACCGTCCATGCGCTGGAGATGCGCATGCCCTTCACCGAAGTGCCGACGCCCTATAAGGAGCGTCCGCCCGGATCGGTCAGCAAACTCTCCACCTATAAGGACGGCCTACGCATCCTCTTCATGATCGGCAAGCTGGTGAAAGAAGAGCGCCCGATGCAGTCCTTCTCCCTCACCGCGATCGGGCTTGCGCTGGTGTCCCTCGTGCTCGCCATTCCACTTGTTCTGACCTATATCGAAACCGGCTTGGTGCCACGTCTGCCCACGGCCGTGCTCGCCGCGGCCCTCATGATCCTTGCGTTCTTGTCGCTCACCTGCGGGCTGATCCTTGATTCCGTCACCCGTACGCGCCGCGAGGCCAAGCGTCTCGCCTATCTCTCGGTCGCCGCTCCCGGCAACGAGCGTTCCGCTCCATGATCGACGCGCCCCGTTCGGCGCGGCGGGAACTCGTCCGGTTCACTTTCGTCGGCGCGGTGGGTTTTCTGGTCGACGCGGGTGCGCTCATGCTCGCAATGCATGCCCTTGGTCTCGGGCTCTACAGCGGTCGCGTCTTCTCCTATCTCTGCGCCGCCACCTTCACCTGGATCTGCAATCGTCGTTTCACGTTTGCCGAGGCACAATCCGGTGCGCCGGTCGTTCAGTGGCTGAGATTTCTCGGTGCCAACGCGATCGGCGGCGCGGTGAACTACGGCGTCTACGCCGCGATCGTGGCCACTACCGCCGTCGGCGCCGCTTGGCCCGTGATCGGTGTCGCGGTCGGCTCTATCGCCGGACTCATCTTCAACTTTGTCGCCAGCAAGTTCTGGGTCTTCCGCCGAGCCTAGATAGGCTCGAGCCAGGCCTCGTGCCCCATTCCCGCCACATCCCGGAGAGATCACGGCCACAGTGCGTGCGTTGTCCTGCCGGTCCCATTTAGGAGGCAGTTATGAAATCAGTTGTATTGAAACATGCGGCGCTCGCGTCTCTCGTGGTCGTCGCTCTCGCCGGTTGCGGTGAAACCCGCGGCGAACGCGCGCTGACCGGTGGCGCTATCGGCGCCGGCGCCGGCGCTGTCGGCGGCGCGATCCTCGGCTACAACCCGCTCACAGGCGCTCTCATCGGCGGCGCTGCGGGTGCTGTTGGCGGTGCCGTGACCAAGGGGCGCGAATGCGACGACTCCCGCGACCGTCCCACCGGCCGCTGCTAGCTAATTCCGTTATTCGCCACGCGAGTGGGCGCGAATCTTGTCGCGCGCTCGCGTGGCGTAGTTGCGTGTGGCGAAAACACCTCTTTCCCGCCACGCTTCTGCCGCAGGGCCATGGCTGAATCGGTGTCCTCGAAGAGTCTTTGAAGGACGTACGCCATGACCTTTCGCACCCTGAAATTTCTTGCACCCGTATGCGCCGCGGTTCTCATCGCCGGCTTCAGTGCGGCCCCGGCAAGCGCTGCACCCCTGCAAAAGAACGCTGTCCTCGACGGCGGAAATGCGCAGGTGACCCTGGTGGATCAACGCGACGGCCGCTGGCGCGGCGATCGCGGCCGTGATCGCGGTCGTCACTGGCGCGGCCGGGGCGACCGTCGCTACGGGCGAAATGACTATCGCCCTTACTATCCGCGCTACCAGCCGCCGCGTTACGTCTACGCACCCCCGGCCTATTACGATCCGTATGACAGATATTACGACGGCTACTACCCGCCCAGCGGCTACTTCAGCTACTCGTCGCCGAATCTCGGTTTCTCGTTCGGCTATTAGGCGAAAAAGAAAATGACGAAAGGGATGATTGGTTTTTCCAACCATCCCTTTCGCTTTCCATTCCCTCGAAAAGTGCCTCGACGGTCCCACGCGCAATGCGCGTAAGGAACCAAATCTTCGAGCGAGCGTTTATGTGACGCGCGAGGAAGTAGGAGATCGCACACGTCAGCGTGCAGAGCATCGCCGGCGCCAGATGCCGAAAAGAAAGAGATCGTTTAAGAGGTCATTCGATGGTTGCTTGCCGCAGTCTTATTTTTGCCGCTTCCGCGCTGTGTCTTTTCTCTCTCGCCGCCTGTTCCGATCCGCCGCCGGATGCGGTGACGGCCGTGACGCCGCCGCCGTCCAATGCAACGCGAGTCGCACTCACAGCTGGACCCGACTTTCCCACTTATAGCGACACCTCGAGCGAAGTCGCCGATGGCGCGCAGCTCTTCAGCCGGCAGCGCTGCGCCGAATGTCACTCCGACGCGGGCATCATCCTCGGCGCGGGCAACGGCAATATCGACGTGATTGCCACCGCCATCCGTGACGGCCGTCCCGACGGCATGCCCGCCTACGGCGGCAAGCTCACCGACGCACAGATCTGGCAGTTAGCGGCGTTCGTGAAGGCGCTCGATACGCGCGGTGAAGCTACCGTGCAAGGTCTCGATCTGACCGTCGCCCGCTAGGATTCTCTTAGACCACGGCGTCTGCCGGTCCGAGAATCATCAAGCCGTTCCAGAACGTGGGGTGAGAATTGCCGGCGGTTCTTTCGTCGAGAAGCAGTTCATATCGCCCCGACCTGCCTCTCATGAAATCCAACGTGGCGCCACGAACCTGCTCGTCATTGGTATCGTCCACCAGGATCAGTGTATCAGGCGAGAAAAAGGGCTCAGCCAGTTCGAGCGCGCGTAGCTGATCGGCGTAGTCGTGCTTACCGTCATAGAAGTAGAGCCCGATCGGTCCCGCATGCTCTGTGGCGAAATACGCTTCGTAGTCCATGTCGTGGAATGCTGAGGACGGTGATCGGTATCGGGCATATCCCGCCAGAGATTCCTCTCTCGGCCCTCCGAACTGACTGAAGTTGTCGACGCCAATGCAACGCTTCTCTGAATTGCCGGCGAGGCCGGCAAGAAACGTAAAGCCCTGCCAGACGCCGACGTTTAAATAGGCGTGCGACGGGTTCATCCCGCGCACGATTGCGTTGATCAGATAGCCGATGCCAATGGTGGACATGCGCGGCATGCCGGCAAGAAATTTGTCGGCATTGAGCGGCGATTCGCCATTGATGATGGTATTGATGGTCTCAAGGGTAACGTCCGCGTCGGCGAAGCGCAGAAGCTTGTTCTTGACCCGGACGCCGGGGTCGAAGAGACGAAAGAGAATTCTGCTTCTCAATTGTCTGAGCAATTTCGCCGGGGACTCAGAGAAGGCGCGGCTTGTTGGCGTCTGATTCAATGCATCCCTCCCGGTTCATTTTTTCCGGGTCACGAATTCGGCGGCCCTTCAGCTTAGCCCGTAGAAGCGACACGGGCTTCATCAAACAAAAAGGCCCGCACGTCGGCGGGCCTTTTTGTTTGATGGTGGAGCTGAGGGGAATCGAACCCCTGACCTCTACAATGCCATCACGCCCGAATAAGATTCCTTATCGTTCCTCAACGGCGATTAGCGTAGATGGATCAAGGGTTTCTGTTGACCCATGATTCCGCGAGTGTCATCAAGATTCCGTCGAATTCCTCCCGCGTGCTTACTCCACGCTTACGCGGAGATGGATTGTAGAGGTCAGGATGGCAAGCCTTACGAAGCGCACAATCGACGCTCTTGAGCCGCGCGGTCTCTATTTCATCGTATGGGACGATGAGATGCCGGGCTTCGGTGTTCGCATCTTTGCCTCGGGCAAAAAGAGCTATGTCGTCCAATACCGCAAGGATGGCCGAAGCCGCCGCCTCACGATTGGCCTTCATGGGAAGCTCACGCCGGATGAAGCCCGCAAGCAGGCCAAGATTTACTTGGGCGACGTGGCCAAGGGCCATGACCCCGCTGAAGAAAAGGCGGTGATCCGTCGCGATCCGACCGTAGGCGAGCTTTGCGACCTCTACATGAAGGAGGGAAGAGCCGCCAAGCCGACCAAAAAGGAATCGAGCTGGAAAACCGACAAAAGCAACACGGAGCGCCATATCCGTCCGCTTCTAGGTAGCCGCAAGCTGCGGTCATTGACCCGTGCGGACATCCAGCGCTTCCAGGCCGACGTGACCATGGGCAAGACGGCCAAGGATGAGAAAACCGGCTTCCGTGGACGCGCCATCGTAAAAGGCGGGCGCGGGACTGCGGCGCGGGCCACGTCAATCCTCAGCGCCATGCTCAGCTTTGCCTTAGATCGGTCCCTGATCCCCTTTAATCCGGCGCGGGGCGTCAAACTGCACCCCACCCAGCGCCGGGAGCGGTTCCTGTCGGCGGACGAGCTAAAGCGCTTGGGCGACGCCCTGGACGCAGCGGAGACTCCCGCTGTGCCCGCGCCGTCGCCGGAAGCCACCTACGCGGCTGAGGCAGCGCCCTCCGTTGCCGCGATTAGACTGCTGATCCTCACCGGGTGCCGCAAATCCGAGATCGTGACGCTGCAATGGAGCTTCATCGATTGGGAAAGGGCGCTGCTACGGCTTCCCGAAAGCAAGACAGGCGCGAAGGTGGTTCCAATCGGCGGGCCTGCCCTGGCCCTTCTAAAAGCGCTCCCACGCGGGGACGGCGACCTATACGTGTTTCCGTCACCTCGCCAAGGTATCCACCTCGTCGGCCTTCAGAAGGTCTGGGAACGCGTCCGGGACTCCGCCGGGCTCCAAGGTGTGCGTCTACATGACTTGCGCCACAGCTTCGCGTCTGTGGCCGTATCTGGTGGCCATAGCCTTTACATGGTGGGAAAGATTCTTGGCCACAAGCAGGCGCGCACGACGGAGATTTATGCGCACCTCGCGGCGGACCCGGTAAAGGCGGTGGCCAATCAAACGGCTTCGGTCATCGCTGAACTGATGATGGGCAGGCGTCAGCCGTCCAATAGCGACACGGCATCTGTCGAGGCCGCTGAGTAGGTCGCGCACATATACGTGCGAGCTTCTATCAATCTTCGAATAACGCGATGTACGGACTGTAGCGAAACAGCCGGTTGCGTGTTCGCCCGGTGACTTCTTTCAGCATGCCAAGCTCTACAAATCGGCTCACGAGGCGGTTTGCGTTGGGAAAGGCTAAGTGTGTCAGGTCCGCGACGGAATTAACCTGAACGATAGGGCGTTTAAAAAGCTCTTCAAGAAGCTTCAGCGCGTTCGCGGTTGAGCGCCCAAAATTGCTGCCTATCAGGCGCAGATGCTCTTCGCGCAGCTGTACGATTCGGCGGGCGGTCGTTGTTGCCTCGTCGGAAACCTCCGCCACGCCACGTAGGAAGAATTTCATCCAGCCTTCCCAATCGCCTTCGTCTCGGATTGCTTGAAGGAGATCGTAGTATTTCGACCGATGCCGTTTTAGGTAGTGGGAAAGATAGAGCAGTGGCTGCGAGAGAACTTTTCTCTCGCAGAGCAGGAACGTAATCAGCAGCCGACCCATGCGCCCGTTGCCATCAAGAAAAGGGTGGATGGTTTCAAACTGGCCGTGCGCTAAGCCTACTTTCATTAAAAGAGGCATGGGGGCGTCGTCGTGAATAAAGCGCTCCAGATCGCCCATGCAGGCCGCGACTTCATCCGGTGGCGGTGGAATGAATGCCGCATCCTTCAATGTACAGCCCTGCGGTCCTATCCAGTTTTGGGTTGCTCGAAATTCTCCAGGTCGCAAGTTATCGCCCCGCGTTCCCTTTAGAAGTCGCCCATGGATGTCCCGCATCAAGCGCGCGGAGAGGGGCAAGGTCGGCAACTGAGCAAGGCCGTGATTCATCGCAGCCACGTAGTTTATGACTTCATCCACGTCACTCAGCGGATTCAGGCCAAGCGCGTCGGCCTCGGCTTCGAGAACGTCGGCTAGAGAGGCTTGAGTGCCCTCGATTTGGCTGGAGAGCACGGCCTCTTTGCGCACGTACATGAGGACAAAAAGGTCGGGATCGGGGAGCGCTTCGGTCGCGCCATCAAGTCTTCCCAGGCTTCGATCCGCGTTGGACAGGAGTGCCCACAACTCGTCGTCCATTTTTATGGGCGGGTTGGGAGGCAGTTTTGCGGGTATGAAGGCTTTATAGCCGGTTGGTTGCTTTACATAGCGTCCGGCACGGTTGGCGAGACGGAGCTTATTTTCGCTGGCAGACATATGGACCCACCCAGGGAGTTATATTAACGATACATATACCCTATCGTTAATATCGAAAAGCCTATGAACGGCTGGAGTCAACACCCGGTTGTCGTCGCGTTGCAGAACTGCAACGGCTGCGTCCGACGGTTCTGAAAAGCCGGGCAAACCGACTCGCCCAAACCGGATTTTCCCGAAATTCCGGCCGGGCAATCCGGAAATTCCGGCCAGACCCGAACGCACGTTACCTATACGTGCGAGAGTAGCGTTTAACGCTGCGTTTTTCGCTGCCCTCACTTATACGTACATACGCACGTAAGAGCCCTCTCACATCATGCCCTCGCTTCCCGCGCCGCCCGGCGAATTTCACGCCCTCTTTCGAGCCGTCTTCCGGCTCTATCAGAGCCCATCCTCGTTGGAGGCGACCGCCGAGGTCGAGAAGGGGACGTACGGCTATGCGGCAATCTCGCTGATTAGCCACGTCGGGGTCGAAAACTTCAAGTTCACCCAGGAAGACTTCGAATATGTCGCCGCCGGACAGGCCGACCGCATCCCCTTGGCTTTGAAGCTGAAGGACATGAACTACGGTGTCATCACGGCCGGGCACGTTTTGGTTTACACGCTTCGCCTTGCGCGACACATGCCACGGCTGGCGAGCGCCGCGACCGCCATGAGAATCCTGGAATGGCGGTACACCACGCCGGAATACAAATGGCCCGCCTCTCCCACTTCGATCAAGACCGCGTGGCGCAAATACCGGCCCGTCGCGCCGTTCATCGGCGCGGCGAGCTTTATGCCGGAAGAGTACGCGACTTTGATGCACATATTTCCGCAGGCGTTCGACGCGACGAACGAAGAGGCGACCTATATTGCTGCGGACAAGAACTTCGCGGCGAAAATCCTGGCCGATAAGGATGGGGTGGGTGCTCGGCTGGGCCACGCAAACGAAGTCACGTTGCCCCGTTATTTTGCCTATGCGGAAGCCTTGCGCCGGGCGGGAGAGGCGCATTTCTCGACAGGTCAGGACGTGCATGGGAATAGCTTGTTGGACCCTGAAACGTCTTGGAGCGTTCCGGATGGCTTCCCGATGCCCGCTGTCACATTAGACCTTTCGCCATTAAGTGACGCCGAGATAAAAGCGGCAGGCGTCAAGTAGGTCAAAACCTGTTTGACCTAGGGCAGGGTCAAAGTCTGTTTGCCCAAATGTACGGCGACGCCAATCGCCCGCAAGCTTCCTCCATCGTCGTCTCAGCACATGGAGGAACCTATGGCGTCCCATACGACAACTAAGCTTCGAGCACCCCAGGCAGCGGCTTATGTCGGCCTGTCGCCTTCCACTCTGGCCAAGATGCGCCTGCGTGGCGATGGGCCGATCTATTCCAAGGCCGGGCCGCGCGTCGTGATCTACGAGAAGGCCGACCTGGAAGCTTGGCTGGATGGTCAGAAGCGCCGCTCGACGTCCCAGCCGTGATCCTGCGGGCGAGCGGCGCGCCATGGCCGACTTCGGCAAGATTCCGAAAGGGGAGCGGTTCGGCCTTATCCCCGCGTTTGTCTCGCGACTGCGCGATCTGAAGCCGGGCCCCAAAGCCCTGTATGCCAGCCTTTGCACGAATGCCAGCGCTGAAGGACGTCTCTGGCGCTCCCTAGATCGCCTCGCCGAAGAGTTCGGAGTCTCACGGCGTCAAATCCAAAGATGGTTGAACGAGCTTGAGGCGGCAGGTCTGTTGGTGAGGTTCACAGTACCGCGTAAATCGTTTCTCGTTATTCGCGATCCTGCGGGCCGTGAGTGGGCCAAGAGGACCAATCTCGCTTCGGTTATCGGGCGGCGCATGGTTTTTGCGAAGCCTGGACGTGCTGGCGCAGTCGCGCGCTGGAGTGGCGGGACATCAGCGTCCAAGCAAAACGACAAAGGTGTCGCGCACTCTGCGACACCCATGTCGCCCAAACATGACCTTCCAAACAAAACCAACTCAACAAAAGAAGGGGCTCGCCAGGAGGGCGCACGCGACGCGGGCCGCGCGCCCAACGCACATACGCGCGGGCTGCGGAGGCTCAATACAAACTCCCATGGCCCGGCGGTGCAAGAGGCTCTGAACCGTCTAGCAGACGCAATCGGCTGGGATAGCGTCGGAATGCTCGATCCTCGCGAGATCGCTAAGCGCCTAGCAACCGAGAGCGCGGGGACTCTCACGGAAGCGCAGGCCTTTTCGGCCCTTTCCGTCCGTGCCGGGTAAACCTTTTACGGTCCGTATCGACTTGATACGATGGCCTGTTGCACGTGGGGGGGGGTAGTGTTGGCGTTCGGGCGCCGACCGTTGAACTGCATGGATAAAAGCGGTCTTAGCGAACGCGACATCTGCACCAAGTTCATCACGCCTGCCTTGCGCAAGGCAGGCTGGGACGAGATGCTGCAAATTCGTGAGGAAGTCAGCTTCACCAAGGGCCGCATCACGGTGCGCGGTAAGCTGGTTAGTCGCGGCAAGGCCAAGCGGGCCGATTACGTCCTGTATTTCAAGCCCAACATCCCTCTGGCGCTGATCGAGGCGAAGGACAACTCCCATAGCGTCGGCGAC
>CAMDOZ010000109.1 GCA_945903705.1 Fidelibacterota bacterium
ATGGAGCGTAAGCGCCTCGAGCGCGAAGGCTTCTAGAACCAGCACCTATTATTAGGTTGAACAAAGGCCGCGATTGCATCGCGGCCTTTTGTGTTTTCGGGACTCTTAACTCGCTGGAAACCTGACCGCTCGTACCCTTGGGAATCTGACTCCTGCCAAGGACGAGTCTCATGAGCGCACTGACCATCCGCCCCGCCACCGCCGACGACAGCGCATCGATTGCGTCCGTCGTGCGCGAGTCCTGGCTCGAGGCCAACAAGAACCTCATTCCGGCGGATAGCCAGCGCGCCCTCACCAACTCGCGCAACCTTGCGGGCTTCGTCGCCGGAGAGTGGCAGACCATCCATGTCGGGCTCATCGACGGCGAGATCGTCGGCACCGTGGGCGTGAATCCCGCCGGCGTCATTTGGATGCTGTATGTGCTGCCCGGGTATCAAGGCTGCGGCGTCGGATCGGCGCTCTATGACGCCGCGATCGGCACCATCAAGTCGAACGGCCGGCGCAAGGCGATGCTGGAAGTCCTCGCCGCCAACGAAAGCGCGGTCGCGTTCTATCGCGCGCGGGGCTGGGTCGCCGAAGGCCGGCGCACGGAACACATTCCGGGCTTCCGTTTCACCGCGCTCCGCATGGGCCTCGCCCTCGCCTAGGCCTTAAGGCCGTCCACTCCCCCGGCAAGACAAGATCGGCTATCATGGCGACATGATTGTGGATTGCGATGCCCTGCTGTGGACACTCGCCGCGATCGAGGCACGCCGTGCGATGGAACACGCCGAACAATGACGGAAAAACTCTTACTAGTAGGCCAAGATTGAGCAGACCGCGCAACTCGCAAAGTTGCGACACTTGTACGACGTCAAGCAGTATCAAGAAGTGGTGGACGTCTCAGCACTGCTCATCGAGCAATGGCCCGACTCTTATGGCTTCTACGTCTGGCGCGGCCTCTCACTCATGGAACTTAGAGATTTCGAGGCCGCCATTTCGTGCTTTCAAAAGGTCCAGGAGCTGAACCCACGGGAACAGCGCACGATCGAATCCCTGGCGTGGTGCCTTCGGAAGGTCGGCAGGATTGACGACGCTCTCCCGACTTTCGCCGAGATTTTCTACACTTGGCCGACCCACGCCACGGCAACCGCCTTACTGCGGGTCGCGTTTGACGTAGCGGAAGAAGACCGCCCCTTGATGGAAGTGCTGCTGAGATTCTTTTCTCCAGAATACTTCGAGCAGCACCCGAACCACGACATCGTCATGACGCCTTTTGTACCGTTCGAGCCCTGGTGCGCGGCCAACAGCGTCGGCTTCGACATGATTGATCCGGGCGGGAATATGTATCTGACTCACGTCGATGGATCCGCGGTCGAGCCTTACCATGCGGCGGCGGTGAAATTTGCCACCGTGCCTGACGCCTCGGTGATCGCGGGGCTCGACTGGCTGATCACGTCCACGGGAGAATTCCTGGATGGGTCGGGTTTGGGGCTCTTCAAAAATATGTTTGGCCAGCGGTTCGCCGGGCCCAGTTTCGTGGCCTTCGCCGCCGATCCTGCCCGAAATCGAGTTCTGCATGCGCGCGCGAAGGGCGAAACCTATATCGACGAGGATGTTCTCTTCCTTTCCACACCCCGGCTGCATCACTACGGTCACTGGATCCTCGACCACCTTCCGCGCCTCATGGCTTGGCGACGGCCAGGCAAGGCCCCTCTGAAAATCTTCACGGCTGCCAGCCTGCCGGCCGCGCACCGCGAAACTCTCGCGCATTTCGGTGTACAACCGGCGGATCTGATCGCGGCGCCGAGCGATGGAGAGGTTTACCGGTTCCGATCCGCAACTACGCTTTGCCTTGGCGATACCCAGGCGCCGACGCCTGAACTCGCCAAATTTCTGGCTGACGGGCTCGCGATCAAGAGAACGCCCTTACCCGCGGGCGCGACCGGCGGACGCTACTTTCTTGAACGAAGCCAGACGGCGCGCGGTCGCGACATTATCAATCGCGAAGCGTTTCAGGCCGTCCTTGATGAGTTCGGGTTTCAGAACATTCGCCGTCCGGCGATCTCGGTCGCGGAGCAGGACGCTCTCTTTTCGGAAGCCAGTATCATCCTGACACCGTTTGGATCGGACTTCGTGACCTTCTTCCAGGTCCGTCCAGACACCGACTTCATTGTACTCAATTTCGAGAATATGGAGCAGGTCTACCCGGGCATCGAGCCAATCGTACCGCGATACTGCGCGCTTCTGGGTCTACGGTACCATGCCGTGGCCTGCGGCCTTGTTCCTCGTAAAGGCCGGATGCCCTATCACGGCGATATGATAGTGGACTGCGATGCCCTGCGGCGGACGCTGACGGAAATCACCGCGCGACCCGCCGCACGCAAGGGCGCGTAAGGAATGGACGCGGGCCGTCGCCCGCAGGAACCCGCTAGCGGTTTGTGCGTTCCGAACGGGCGCGGCGGCGCTTCTGGCGCGCCTTGCTCTTTGCTTTGCGCTTGTTCGAGCGCATCTTCTTGCTTGCCTTACGTGCGTGACTCATCGGACCTCCGTTGGGTTTAGGGCGCGGACTATATCAGAAGCGGGAGTCGATGGGCGAGATGTCATCTTCCGAGGCCAGACTCCATATCGGAGGCAAGGAACGCCGTGAGGGATGGACGGTGCTGGACATCGCACCCAGCCCGCATGTGGACATCGTCGCCAACTGCAACGACCTTTCCACGCTGGCGGGCGAGAGCTGCGCCGAAATTTACGCCTCCCACGTGCTTGAACACCTCGGCTATGACGGCGAGGTACAGCGCGCCCTCAAGGGATTTCACCGGATCCTCGTGCCTGGCGGCCGTTTGCGCGTTTCGGTGCCGGACATGGAGGTCCTCTGCCGGCTCTTCCTGCTGCCGAACATGAATTTCCAGCATCGCTATCAGGCGATGCGCAGCCTGTTCGGCGGGCGCACGACCCCTCATGACGTTCACTACACGGGCATGTTCTATGAGTACTTGGGCGCCATGATGCACGGGGCGGGCTTTCGTAACATCGAGCGTGTTACCGAATTCAGAGAGTTCAAAGACGCAAGCAGCCTCAAATGCGGGAACGTGCTTGTCAGCTTGAACGTTCAGGCTGTGAAATGACACCCTCGGGCTGAGACATGGAACAGGTTGAGATCTTTGGTCGCCTGGCGTTGGCCTTCGGCATCGGGCTCATGATCGGGATCGAGCGCGGCTGGCAGACCCGCGACATGCAGGCCGGCATGCGAGCCCTTGGCGTTCGCACGTTCGCCCTGATCGGACTTCTGGGCGGCATCCTCGGTATTACCGGCCAGTTGACCGACGACGTGGTCACCGCGCTTGGCGCCATTGGGCTCGTCGGCTTCATTGCCGTGATCTACGTCACCGGTCTCAAACACGAAGCCGGCCGCGGCGCGACCACGGAAATCGCTGCGATCCTCACGTTCACCCTTGGGATCGTCGCCGTGCGCGGGGACATGGCGGTGGCCGCCGCCGCCGCCGTGGTGATCGCCGCAACCCTTGGCATCAAAAGGCGCCTTCACGGATGGATCGGCCAAATCGAGAGCGACGAGATCACCGCCGCGATCAAACTCCTGGTGATCTCGGTCGTCATCCTGCCCGTGCTGCCGAACCAGGGTTACGGCCCCGGCGGGGCGGTCAATCCATATGTACTTTGGTGGATCGTGGTCGCCATCGCCGCACTTTCATTCGCGGCCTATGCCGCGATCCGCCTTCTTGGCGAGAAGGCCGGTTCCGCCGCCGTGGGACTTCTCGGCGGTCTTGTTTCATCCACGGCGACCACCATCGCCTTCGCGCGCTTTGCCCTAGCTCATCCGCCTCTGGCCCGCGCCGCCGCGGGAAGCATCGCGCTCGCCGGAGCGGTCATGTTCGTGCGCGCGCTGGTGCTTACCGGGATTCTCTATCGTCCCACGGTCGAGGCCTTGTGGCTGCCTCTGATCGCCGCGAGCCTGACGTCTGTCGCGATTGCGGGGCTCCTACATTTAGGGCCGAAGCAAAAGAAAAAAAGCGACGGAGCCCTGGGCCTCAAGGCGACCGCCGACATCGGAACCGGCCTCAAGTTCGTCGCCGCCTTCGTCGTGATCGCGCTGGCCACCGAATACGCACGACAGTACTTCGGCGCACAGGGCGCTATCGCCGCATCGGCCTTGGGAGGTCTGGTGGACGTCGACGCCACCAATGCCACGATGGCACGACTTGGCGCCAGCGGCGCGGTTTCGGTCGCTGAGGTAGCAACGGCGGTCATCATCGCTGCGGCCGTGAACTCCGTCGCCAAGGGCGTTTACGCCGTTGCCATTGCCGGCCGCGCGTTCATGCCCCTTTCCGCGCTCGTCTTCCTCCCGCCGCTGGCGGTCGCCGCCATCGCCTTCGCTATCGAGCGGAACCTGTAACGGCTAGATCTCGACCTGCGTTCCCAATTCCACGACGCGGTTCGGCGGCAGGTGGAAGAAATCGAGGGCGCTGGTGGCCGAGCGGGACATCCAAGCAAACAAACTTTCCCGCCAGAGCGCCATGCCGGGCCGGCGGCTGGGAATGAGCGTCTCGCGCCCGAGGAAGAACGACGTCTCCATGTCGTTGAACTCGAAATTGTGCTTGATGGCGCAGGTCAGCGCGGCCGGAATGTTCGTTGGGTCAAGAAATCCGTAGCGCACAACGAAGCGATAGAACCTGCGGCCCAAATGCTGGATTTCGAGGCGCGCGGAATCGGGCACATGCGCAACTTCTTCGGTGATCACGGTCAGGAATACGACGCGCTCGTGCACGACCTTGTTGTGCTTGAGATTGTGCAGAAGTGCGTGCGGCACGCCCTGAGTGGTGGCCGAGAGGAACACTGCGGTGCCTGAAACCCGCGTGATGTTCGAGCTCAGGGAGGTGAGAAACAGGTCCACGGGCATCGCCTCTTCGGACATTCGCGCGAAGAGAAGCTGGCGGCCCTTCTTCCACGTCGTCAGCAAAATGAACCCGGCGGCACCGATTGCCAGCGGCACCCAACCGCCGTGCGGAATCTTGGTTGCGAGGGCCGAGAAGAAGGCGAGGTCGATCGCAAAGAACACGACGAAGAACCCGCCCGCAAGCCACGCCGGCCAACGCCACAGCAAGAACATCACGGTCGCCAGTTGGACCGTGGTGATGATCATGTCACCGCTGACCGCGACACCATAGGCCGCCGCGAGGTTGCTGGACGAGCCGAAGCCCAGGACCAGGGCCAGGACCGAAACCATCAGCATCCAATTAATAAACGGCACATAGATCTGCCCGCGTTCCGTTTCGGAGGTATGGATCGTCTCCATCCGCGGCAGGAAGCCCATCTGCATGGCCTGGCGCGAGAGCGAGAATGTTCCGCTGATCACGGCTTGGGAGGCAATCACCGTCGCCATCGTTGCCAACACCACCATGGGAAGCTGCGCCCACTCGGGGACCATCAAGAAGAACGGATTCTCCGCGGCCTTGGGATTGTTCAGAAGAAGCGCGCCCTGCCCCAGGTAGTTGATCATGAGACCGGGGAAAACGATCCAGAACCACGAGAGCCGAATGGCCTTCTTTCCGAAATGTCCCATGTCGGCGTATAGCGCCTCGGCACCCGTGACGACGAGGAACGCCGCACCAAGCGCGAGGAAGGCAACCATCTTGAATTCGACGAAGAAGGCCACCGCGTACATCGGATTGAGGGCCTTCAGAATTTCCGGCGCTTTGATGATGTTCATCACGCCGAGCACGGCCAGCGACAAGAACCAAAGACCGGTGATAGGTCCGAAGGCGCGGCCCATGACGCGGGTGCCGTAGCGCTGGACCATGAACAGAAAGACGAGGATCACGACGGTGATCGGCACGATGAAATCGCTGAGTCCAGGAAGGGCGACATTGAGACCCTCAACTGCACTCAATACCGAGACCGCCGGTGTGATCATGCTGTCGCCGTAGAACAGCGCGCCAGCGGAGATACCAAGCGCGACCACCACAGGCATGAGCCACTTGTTCTTCCCGTCGGCCAGCGCCTGACTTGCCAGCGCCACCAGGGCGAGACTGCCGCCCTCGCCTTTATTGTCGGCACGCATCACGATCACCGCGTACTTAAGCGTGACGATGAACATGAACGTCCAGAACACCAGCGAGAGGATGCCGAACACATGCGGCTCGTCCGCCGGCATCGGGTGCGCGCCGCTGAAGGCCTCCTTCAAGGCATAGAGGGGGCTGGTTCCGATATCGCCGAAGACGACCCCGAGTGCGCCGATCACCATCACCCCAATGCGGCGATGTTGGTGCGGGAGATTCTGGGAGCGAGGCGGCGCCAGATCGGAGAGCGCCGAGGAGTGGGATCCAGGGGACGGGTCCTGGTTCATATGCTGCGACCGCTGACGTTGATAAAACGCTGTCGGAGCGGCCGCCTTCGAAAAGGCCGTTCGGCAGGGCGCTGGGTGTAGCACCACGGCCCGCCCCTGGAAAGCGCAAATATCAACCCTAGATTATTGTTTTTGCTTATTTATCTCTTGATCGTCAACCCAGGGATAAATCACCAGTCTGGGCCAGCGCACCTGCCAGCGCGCCGTCATGTCCTCATATGCCGCCGCCAACGGGAGGGCGCGGTTGGGCCTGGCCACCATGTCCCACACGTCGCCCAAGCCGAAGGGCGCGTAGACATCGAAGAAGTCGGACCCGCTGCATTTCATGCCGAGGGTGGAGGCGATCGCGGGCTCGCGGAGCAGGCCTTCGGACGCCGAGGTGAGCGGCGGATAGGCGATGCCGAATTTCTCGCCATACCATAAATGTGTGCGCGCCTGGTTCCGCACCGTGACGGCGGCCTCCAGATCGGCGAACAGCCGCGCCGCGGCGCGTTGCACTTCCTCCTCCGCCTCTTCCGACGCGTCTTCGGAGAAGTAGGCGAGATCGTAATCCCGGATGCCCTGATTAGCCGCGCGGCCACTGCGCAAGTTCCATACGGTGGCCGTCAACGATCCGGCGGTCAGCCACCAGTCGCGCACACCGAGGCTCGGCGCGCGGGCGAGAATTTCGGCGTTGATGCGGTTGAGCAGGCAGAGCGCCGCCACCTTTTCGGCCAGCTTATCCGCCGGTCCGTCCATGGAATCGTCCGCCGGAGGATCGAACAGCGCGAGGGTCTTGTTTTCGCGCTTGGGGCGCGCCGGCTTCCCCTTGGGCTTGGGAAAGACCCGAAGGCGCAAGGTGCGCGAATTGAGGACGACGTGCGCCATTTAGGTGCTTGTTACGGGTGGGACCGGCCATGATAACCCCCGCCGGGCCCTTGGGCGAAGCGGAACCGCAGTCTATAAAAGCATCAGGGAGAAATTGGGAGAGTTCATGCGTCCCCTGCAGCGAATTGCCTGCGTTCTGGCGGCCATCGTGCTTTCCGCAGCGGCGGCCAAGCCCGCGGCAAAACCCCAGCCGCGCGGGATCGACCCGGCGCTCATTAGCGGTGAGGTCAAGGTCGAGGGCGACTATCAGTGGGCCCTTGTCACCAATGTCTCCGCCTATGAGATCTGGCACGCCTCGGACACCATCATCCTGAGCGCCATCGGCACCCTCATCCGCTACTACGAATTCGATTGGGAAGTGGCGCCGCGAGACGGGGAATGGATCGTGCAGGGAATCGTACTGGTCGGCACGGGTGATGCGAAAGTGCAACCGGTGGCGATCAAACTTTGGGCGAAGGACCGCACGCGGCTGCAGGCGGAGCTCTCACACAAACTGAGTCTTGAGAGCAAAGAGGCCATCGCCATCTTCACGCCCAGCCTGTCAGAATGCACGGCAGAGGGCGACTGCGGGCCGCAACAGTTCCGCTTCACGAGCAACGCCGCCGGAGAGGTTTTCGTCGGCACGACCAGGATCGGGAGTATCAAGTGAGAACACACTTACAGACCGCGTTCGCTTTATTGCTCCTCCTGACCGCGCCGACCGGCGCGCAAGCCGCTGCGGCGCCGGACTACCCGGCCGGACAGCTGCCCACGACCGTGACACCGACTCACTACAAGGTCGATCTAGTCACGCGTCCCGATCAGACCGCCTTTTCCGGCGAGGTCACCATTGATGTGACGCTGACGGCGCCGACGAAACTGATCTGGCTGCATGGCCAAGAGCTGAAGGTGCGCGAGGCGACCGTCACCAGCGAAGGCGGCAAACCGGTCGCGGCGACGTGGCGCGAAATTCCCGACAGCGACGGTGTCGCCAGCCTGACCCTTGCCGGCGAAGTGCGCGGTCCCAAAGCGCGCATCACCATCAAATATGACGCCGACTACAATCGCCAACTGGAAGGGCTCTACCGCTCCGACGACGCCGGCGAGGCCTATCTCTACAGCCAGATGGAGACCATCTTCGCGCGGCGCGCATTCCCAAGCTTCGACGAGCCGCGCTTCAAGACGCCTTATGACATCTCCATGACCGTGCGGGAGCGCGATACCGCGATCTCGAACGCGCCGATCGCAAAGGAAACGCCGGTGGCCGGCGGCCTCAAGCGCATCACCTTCGGCACGACCAAGCCGCTGCCCACCTATCTCATCGCCCTCATCGCCGGACCGTTCGACGTCGTGCAAGGTCCGCCAGTACCGAAAACCAGTTTCCGCGACCGGGAAATCCCCGTGCGCGGCATCGCGACCAAAGGAAAAGGCGTTCAGTTCAAGTACGCCCTCGACAACACGCCGGCCATCGTCGGCGCACTCGAGAGCTATTTCGGCACGGCCTACCCTTACGAAAAACTCGACCTCATCGCCGTCACCGACTTCGCCTACGGCGCCATGGAGAACGCGGGCGCCATCACCTACCGCGAGCAGCTGATGCTTATGGACGAGAAGTCCTCGCTTGGCCAGAAGCGCAGTTACGCCCTCGTCCACGCTCATGAACTTGCACACCAGTGGTTCGGAAATCTCGTGACGCCGGCGTGGTGGAACGACATCTGGCTCAACGAGGCCTTCGCCACGTGGATGGGCAATAAGGCGGCCGCGGCCTGGAACCCCAATGGCGAATTCGGACGGCTCACGTTAACGGGCGCCCTTGGCGCAATGGACACGGACAGTTGGCATGCGGCGCGCGCCATCGCCCAGCCGATCACCTCCAACGACGACATCCAGAACGCCTTCGACGGAATTACGTATCAGAAGGGTGGCGGCGTCCTTGCGATGTTCGAACAATTCTACGACGCCGAGAATTTCCAGAAGGGCGTGGCGCTTCATCTGGAGCGCAACGCGTGGGGGACCGCGACGGCACGGCAATTCCTGCAGTCGGTGGCCGATGCGAATAAGGACACCGAAGGTGTCGCGGCCTTCGAGTCCTTCTTGAACCAACCGGGCGTGCCGCTCTTGACGGGCCGTCTCGAGTGCCGTGGCCCGACCATGACGTTCGTGGTTTCGCAGAGCCGCTATTTTCAAGGCCCGGCGACGCCCGCCGCCAAGCAGCAGCGTTGGTCGATTCCGACCTGCGTTGCCTTCGGCCGCGGACCGCAACGCGACCAGATGTGCGTCATCGTCAAAGAGCCTGAGACGCGCATCGCCATCGAGGCCCCGGGCTGCCCGAGTTGGGTGATGCCCAACGCCGACGGCGCCGGTTACTACCGCTTCGAACTCGACGACGCCGGATGGGACGGCCTCGTTCAGAGCGCCGTCGTGCTCACCGACAAGGAGATCCTCTCGCTGCTCGACAGCATGGATGCGGCCTTCATGGCGGGGCGCATGGACTTCGACAAGTACCTTGCCCGCATGCGCGCCGTTTTGGCCGCCCGGCAGAACGGCACGGGCGTGACGTGGGACATGGCTGGGGCGGCATCGGATCGCCTGTCATGGTTCGACCGCGTCCTCCTGCCCGAGGCGGCACAGCCGCAGATGGCCCGCATTGCCGGAGAAATCTATCGGCCGCTCTATGCGCGGCTCGGACTGGAAGCGACATCGGATTTCGACAAGGCCAATCCCACGCAGGCGACGCTGATGCGCTCGCCGGTGGTCGGCGTCATGGCATTTCAAGCGAGAGAAAAGGCCGTGCGCGCCGAACTCGCCAAACGCGGCGTCGCCTACCTCGGCGCCGCGGGCGACGGCGCCGTCCATCCCGAAGCCGTCGATCCCGACTTGCTCGACGAAGCGCTGAATGTGGCCGTGCAGGACCGGGGCGCGCCATTCGCCAAGGACATCATGGTGCACCTCAAAACCGAGCGCAGCGGCTTCATCCGTGGGCGCCTGCTTTCGGCCCTGACCAAGTCCACCGATCCGGCGATCGCTACACAGGTGCGGGCCATGGCCCTATCGGACGATCTGCGTGTCAACGAGATCCCGACTATTGTCTTTGGAATGATGTCCGAGCGCCAAAATCGCGCCGCGGCCTGGACGTTGTTCAAGGACAACTTCGATACCTTGAAAAAGAAGACTCCGCCGAATAACCGTGAGGCCCTTGTCGGCGTCGGCGGTTACTTCTGCACCGCGGCTGAAGCGGTGGAGTACGAAGCCTTCATCACGCCGCGCGTCGAAGACGTGCGCGGCGCGCCGAGGAGTCTTGCCGCGACCCTCGAGCAGATCAGGGCCTGTGCGACCTTAGTCGAGAAGCAGCGGCCGATCGCCGTGAAGACACTCGCCGCGGCGAGAGGGTAACGGACACTACCACCCGAAGCTCAGTGTGCCCCGCACCGCGTGCTCGCGCGTCGCGCGGCCTCTGACGCCTTCATAACCGACGGCGAAACCGAATGCGCCGGCGCGATACGCCAAGCCTGCTTCGCCCTCGCCCATGTCCTTGGCGCGAGCGACGCCATTCACGCTGAAGACCGAACCGGCCGCAACGGAGAATTCCAGCGGCCGGCGCGGCGCTCCCGCTTTGAATTCATGCGCCCACGCGAGGCCGGCATAAGGAAAGATTGCTCCTTGAAAAGAAAGCAGCCGGACGGTCACGCGCGCTCCGGCGCGCGACGTGAGACTGCTGAAGCTGCTGCCGTCACCGGAGGCGGTCGCGTTCGACGTTCCCGTTTCCTCGAAGGCGGCTTGGTGCGCGCGTACATAAGAGAGGCCTACGCGAGGCATCAGTTCGAACATGTCGGTTTGGGCGAGGTAGGACACCTGCGCCATGGCGAGATTCCGATGGCCGCCAAAACTCGACTGCGCGGCGCTCGTCCGGGTCACCTCATAGTCGTCCCAGCTGTGGGCATAGGTTGCGGCAAGGCGGAATAGCGCGCCGCCGGTGATGGCGTAGCCGCCGACGATTTTCGAGTTCATGTCGCCGAAATTTGCACCGCCCGAGCCTTCCGTATCGGTGAATCCCAATCCGGCGTAGATCCCGGCGGCGACCGTGCCCGAAATGGGAAAAGCGGTCCCGGCGAGAACGTCGCTATGGTCACCTTTGAGAGATTCCGCGACGCCATCGTTCAGTTTGAAGAACCGATGGCCGCCGCTGACCCAGCCGGACGCGCCAACCAGATCGCCGAGAGAAGGATCGCTCAGGATGGACCCAAGTGACGTCAATTGCCGCTGCCCCATTTGGAGCGCCGTCGTGCCCAGGCTCGGATAGATATCGCCGCTCGCGCTGTTGTTGACGAGGCGCAGACGAATCGCGTTCGCCTCATAGGTCAGGGTCGGCGTGAAAATGGGAAATGCGTTGCCCATCCCGGTGAAGGTCCCGTCGATACCGCCGCCGGCGGTCATGATCGTGTAGTCGGTCGATGCCGCATAGGTGCCCGGGATCGGCATGATAGTGACTTGTCCCGATATGGTCGCGCGCCCTGTGACGGCGATAAGGTCTGTCGCGCCCGATCCATCGACGTTGACGT
>CAMDOZ010000110.1 GCA_945903705.1 Fidelibacterota bacterium
CGACTGCACTCAGCTCTCGATTACCGCTCGCCCGAGGAGTTCGAAGCAACCTGTGTCAGGGCCCATTCCGCTGTACAATGGGCTGCTGAATGAACCCGTTTAACCAACTGTCGCTAGATTCGGTGTCTCACCGATGGGGTGCACTCCAGCGTGCGCGTTACAAATGCGAATTCGCCGGGGCTGGCTACAGCCAGCCCGACTTCTTGAAGCGCCAATAGAGAAACGCGCAGGCGCCGGCGATGAGGAACAGCGCAAAGGGATAGCCGTAGTACCACTCCAGCTCGGGCATGTGCTCGAAGTTCATGCCCCATATCCCCGCGAACGCCGTCGGCACGGCGAACATGCCGGCCCAGGCCGCAACCCGCCGGGTCACTTCATTGTCCTCGATGGTCACCATGGCGAGGTTGGCCTGCAAGGCCGACGCGATGGTATCGCGCAAGCTGTCGAGCGATGAGTTCAGCCGCACCAGGTGATCGTGCACGTCACGGAAGTATTCCTGGGTGTTGGCGCACACCCCCGGAACGCGTCCGCCGTAGAGTTTTCCGCTCGCTTCCATCAGCGGGAATACCGCGTGCTTCATCACCATGACCTTCTGCTTCAGGGCATAGAGGCGCTCGGTGTTCTGGCGCGCGGAGCCCTTGGCGAAGATCGCTTCTTCGATGGTCTCGAGTTCGGTCTCGAGCATGTCGATGATGGGGAAGTAGCGGTCGACCACCGCGTCCATCAGGGCGTAGAGCACGAAGCCCGAGCCGTGTTTGAGGAGGTGGGGTTCGCGCTCGGCTCGGTCACGAATGCCGACAAAGCTTCTCTGGCCCCGGCTGCGCACCGAAAGCACATAGTTGTGCCCGACGAAGACGTCGACTTCGCCGACGTTCAGTTCCTTATCGACCTCTTCTACGAGGTGGAGGACGGCAAAAAGTGAATCTCCATATTCTTCGATCTTGGGACGCTGATGGCCGACATGCGCGTCCTCGACCGCGAGTTCGTGCAAGCCGAACTCCTCACGCATTTCTTCCAGCTCTTCGTGGCTGGCATCCTTCAGGGCCACCCAGACGAAGGTGTCAGGCATGGCGAGGTAGGCGCTGATATCCTTGACCGGGATATCGCCGAGCTTCTTGCCGTCTCTATATGCGATGCAATTGACGAGCATGGGGCGCTTCTAAGAATGGGCGTCTCTCGAGGGAATGGCCGGAGATTACGTCCGATTGGCGCCCGGGTCTATCGCCGATGCTTCGCGTGTAGCCCGATCAGCGCGGTCTCAAGCGTTCGGCAGAAGGCTTCAATCTGGAATAGAGGACCTAGGGTTCGATTGGTCGCAAGGCGCTTGCGAATGTCGGCGAGGGCCTCGGGCGATGCGGCGAGGGCGACGGCACGTTCCTCGAACTCCGCCGGAGTCCGGCAGATGAGATCCGGAAGGTCGAGCGTTTTTAGAAACGTGGTGGCAATCCGAGACGCGAACCGCGGACCCGTCACGGTGAGCAGAGGAACGCCCGCCCACAAGGCATCAAGCGCCGTGGTCGATGCGTTAAGCCCGAGGGTATCGAGAAACAGGCCGGCGTGGCGATGGCGCGCGAAGTGGGCGGCTTTGTCGGAAACGCGCGCCGCGAAAATCAGGCGTGAACCGGCAACGCCGCGCGCTTCGGCTTCCCGCCGCAGGTTTTCCACGATGGCGGCACTTTGGGTCCGCGAAAGCCACAACACGCTCCCCGGCACCCTTTTCAGAATGCGCATCCACAGATCAAAGGTCGGCGTGTCGATCTTCTCCGGATTGTTGAAGGCGCAGAAGACAAACGCGGTATCTGGCAGCCCTGCTTCGGCGCGCGTCATGTCGGGGCCGACCGCATGCGGTGAGGCTGGGTGATAGGTCGGCAATCGCACCACCTCGGGGCGATAGAGCGTTTCTTCGCCCGGTGGGACGACGGTGTCATCGGCCAGGAAATAATCGATACCGGCAATCTCGCAAGCGCCGGCGTGACCCAGCCAATAGACCTGCACCGGCGCCGGCCGCCGCGCCATCACGGGTAACAGGAACGGCGCCATGTAGCCGTCGAGGGTGATGAGGATGTCGAGGTTCTGCCGGGCGATGGCGCGCACCATGCTTTCCGCATCGCTCGCGGTATGAAAATGCTCGGCGCCGGCCTTGATCTGATCGGTGTAGGGATTGGCGTCACCCATGGGAAGGTAGAAGACGTGAACCTCGACCTTCGCGCGATCGTGCGCGGCGAACAGCGCGGCCGTGACATGTCCGATCGGATGGTCCCTGAAATGGATCGAAAGATATCCGATGCGCAAGCGCCCGCTCGCCTTCGCCACCGGCGCGGGCAGGAGGCCGAAGTCCTCGGCGAGCTTCAGGGTCTGCCGCTTGAGGACGTCGGTGACCGCCAAAAGCGAATGATGCGGCAGCGGCCGGAAGATCGCGCGATAGGCCACCATCGCAAGGGTATTGGGATGCACCTTCGTCAGGTCGGCCTTGGCGAGCGCCCGCACCAGCATGGCGTCGTGGCGATCGGCGTCGGCAAGCCGGCCTTCTACCCCGTCGAGCGACAGGAGCCGCGTCAAAGCGAGGATCGATTCCGGGTCCTGGTGCAGGACCGCTTCATAGTTTTCGCGCGCTTCGTCCCATGCGCCCATTTCGTCGGCGGTGTAGGCAAGCCGCAGCAACATTTCCATTGCGGCGACGGCGTCCTGAATCCTCTGCGCGGCCAGCGCATGCGTAGGATCAAGGGCCAGGATGCGGCGGTACGCGAACGTCGCATCTGCGGGACGGTCGAGCTCCGTCAGGACGTCCGCCATGACGAGGAGGTGCTCGATCGTCTCCGGGTGTCCCGCGAGCCCTTGGAGGAGCAGGCTGTAGGCTTCGGCGGCCCGCTCGGCGGCGAGCAGGTCCCGGGCGGCTTTTAGGATCTCCAAGGTGTCCATGGCCCTGTTTATATAGCCTTTTTCCGTATCGACGCCCCTATTTCCCCTCGGATATCGTCACGGGCTCGAATGGGGGAGAGAAGATGAAGATTATTGGCGTCGACGTGGGGGGCACCTTCACCGACCTGGTCTATTGCGACATGGCCACCGGCGAGGTCGCCATACATAAAGTGTCGACCACCCCGGACGATCCCTCCCGCGCCATCGTCGAGGGCACCCTTGAGCTCTGCAAGGACGCGAAGGTCGCCCCAGGGGCGATCGACTTTCTCCTGCATGGAACCACCACCGCGACCAACGCCGTGCTCGAGCACAAGGGCGCGGTGACCGGCATGGTCACCAATCAGGGCTTCCGCGACATCATCCATATCGCGCGCCACCAGCGCGTCGAGCACTACTCGATCATGCAGGAGCTGCCCTGGCAGAACCGCCCGCTGGTGAAGCGCCGCCATCGCAAGGTCGTGAAGGGCCGGCTCGTTCCGCCCCAGGGCGCCGAGCTCGAACCTCTGGATGAGGCGGACGTGCGCGCCGCGGCGAAGGAGCTGAAGGCCGAAGGCGTGCAATCCGTGGCCGTGTGTTTCCTCTTCTCCTATCTCAACCCCGCCCACGAGAATCGCGCGAAGGAGATTCTCCAGGCCGAGATGCCGGGCGTATTCGTCACCACCTCGTCGTCGATCTCCCCGCAGTTCCGCGAGTTCGAGCGTTTCACCACCGCCTGCCTCTGCGCCTTCATCGGCCCGAAGATGGGCACTTACATCAATCGTCTGAGTGGTGCACTGAAAGACGCGGGCGTGCGCGCCGATGTGCGCATCATGGCCTCCAACGGCGGCGTGGCGACGCCTGCCATGGTCGCCGACAAGCCGGTCATCACGCTTCTCTCCGGCCTCGCGGCCGGTGTGCTCGGCGGCGCCTGGATCGGCGGCTTGAGCGATCGCAAGAGGCTCATCACTTTCGACATCGGCGGCACCAGCGCCGACATCGGCATCGTCGTCGACGGTCGCTTTGTCGAGACCGACCCGCGCTCGTCCTCCATCGCCGGTTTCCCGTTGCTCCTGCCGATGATCGACATCCACACCATCGGGGCAGGGGGCGGCTCTATCGCCTATATCGACCAGGGCGGCGCGTTCCGTGTAGGCCCGCGCAGCGCGGGCGCCGTGCCGGGGCCGGCGGCCTATGGCAAGGGCGGAATCTCGCCCACGGTCACCGACGCCAACGTCGTGCTCGGCCGCCTCGACGTTAACGAGTTCCTGGGCGGCAGCATGAAACTCGACGCAGCACCCTCGCACCGTGTCATCGGCGAACTCGCCGAAGCTCTCGGCATGGACAAGCTGGAAGCCGCCGAAGGCGTGCTCACCGTGATCAACAGCAACATGGCCAACGCCATCCGTTCGCGCACCGTGCAGAAGGGCATCGACCCGCGCGACTTCGCGCTCGTTGCTTTCGGCGGTGCAGGGCCGCTCCACGGCGCCGAAGTCGCGATGATGCTCGAGATCCCCGAAGTGATCGTGCCGCCCTATCCGGGCATCACTTCGGCCATGGGGCTTCTCACCACCGATCTCAAGTACGACGCCATCCGCACCCAGTTCCAGGTCAGCACCAAACCCGATCTCGCCCGCTTCAATGCCGACTTCCGCGCCATGGAGGAGCATCTTCGCGGCCAGTTCACCGCCGACAATTTCTCGGCGGACAAAATCTCCTTCGCCCGCGACGGCGACCTGCGCTACGTCGGCCAGGGCTATGAGCTCAAGATTGCCTTCCCGGACGGCAAGGTCGACGAGAAGAACATTGTTGATGTATGGGAGCGCTTCCACGAAGCGCACAAGCGCGAGTACGGCCACGCCTTCCGCGAGAACCCCATCGAAGTCGTGAACATCCGCGTGAGCGGCGCGGGCGAAATGCCCAAGATCAAGACGCTGGCGCCTCCCAAAGGCGGAAGCCTCGAGAAGGCCAAGCTCCGCACCGGGCAATGCGTCTTTCGCGTGGGAACCGAGCTCAAGCCGGTCGAAACCGTCTTCTACCGGCGCGACCTTTTGCCGCCCGGGACCACCTTCAAGGGACCCGCGATTGTGCTGCAAAAAGACAGCACCACCGTCGTTCCGCCGGGTTGGTTGGCGGCCAATGATAAAATCGGTAATCTCATTCTCACCCGCGCCAAAGCGGCTGATGGAGGAAAGTGATGGATACGGTCCTGAAGTCCAATCACCCGCTGCCCAAGACCCGCGTCGACGCCATCACCGGCGCCGTCATCCAGGGCGCGCTCGAGAACATCGCCATCGAGATGGGCCATAAATTGATGCGGATGAGCTACTCCAGCATCATCCGCGAGTCCGAGGATTTCGGCGCGGCGCTCACCGATGCCGAAGGCCGCCAGCTCTGCGAATGCAAGATGTCCACGCCATTGCAGTCGGGACCCATTCCCGGCTATGTGCGCGGCATCCTTACGCGGCTCAAAGCCCGCGGCGAGAAGATCCTCCCCGGCGACGTCATCATGCATAACGATCCCTACGGCGGCGCCTCGCACGGCCCCGACGTCGGCTTTTGCGTGCCCGTGTTCGTCGGCGAAGAGTTGATCGGTTTCTCCATGACCACTGCGCACCACCTCGATATCGGCGCGCATACGCCCGGAAGCTGCGGCATCGTCGATGCGGTCGACACTTATGCCGAAGGCCTGCAGTTCAAGGCCATCAAGGTGATCGAGCAGGGCAAGAGAAACATGATGGTCTGGCACATCATGCGCGACAATATCCGCATCTCCGACCTCGTCGTCGGCGATATGGAAGCGCAGATCGCCGCCGCGCAGATCGGCGCGCAGCGGTTCCTTGATCTCGTAAAGAAATACGGCCATGCTACCGTCAAAAATGCCTGCGAAGACTTGATGGATTACTCCGAGCGCCTGATGCGCGCGGCCATCGCGGCGATCCCCGACGGCACCTACAGCGCCCAGACCTTCATCGACGGATATATCGGCGATCCCGAACCCGGCCGCCGCGACCTTCCCATCGCCGTGACGATCACGATCGCGGGCGACGAGATGAAGGTCGATCTCGCCGGAACGGCTCCCCAGGTCTCCGACCGGCCCATCAACATGCCGTTCGAAGGCACGGTCGATTGCGCCATCTGGATGACGGTGCGCTCGATCCTGCTCGACAGCGCGACCTATGGCTCGATCCCGCAGAACAGCGGTCTCACGCGGCCCATCACCATCGTCGCGCCCAAGGGCTGTCTCGCCAATCCGATCTTCCCAGCGCCGGTCATCGCGCGCTTCTGCCCGGGCAACGCCGTTGCCGATACGGTGATGAAAGCGCTCGCGCCCGCCGTGCCGCGGCAAGTCAGCGCCGGCATCGGCAACTTGCGCGTCATCGCCTTCTCCGGCGCGGTCAACGACCAGCCCTGGGTGCATATGGAAATCCTCGAAGGCAGCTACGGCGGCCGTCATGGCATGGACGGCATGGACGCGGTCGACACATTGTTTGCGAACACGCGCAACAATCCCATCGAAGATCTCGAATCCCATCTCCCCTTGCGCGTCGATCGCTACGAGCTTCGCGAGAACGTCGTGGCCCCGGGCGAGTGGCGCGGCGGCATCGGCTCGGTGCGCGAGTTCACCTATCTCTCCGACGGCGGCTTCTCCATCGAAGGCGACGGCCTCAAGTACAGCCCCTGGGGCTTCGACGGCGGCACCGATGGATCGCCTGCGGCCTTGCAGCACGAAAGCAAAGGCAAGTCCTCCGTGCTCCCCTCGAAGGAGCCCTATCGCAAAGCCAAGGCCGGCGACCGCCTCGTGACCTACGGCCCCTCCGGCGGAGGCTACGGCGATCCCTATAAGCGCAAGCCCGAGTCCGTGCTCGACAACGTCCTCGACGGACTTATATCGGTCGAGACCGCACGCGATGGCTACGGCGTGGTGATCGCTTCCGGGAAGCTCGACTCAGCGGCGACTGCGAAGCTCCGCGCGCGTTAGGCGTAGGCGAGCTCGTACATCCCGGCCGCCAGCAGCCGGATACCTTCGCAGATATCCTCGATCGAGGAGAACTCCTCGATCGTATGGCTGCGCCCGTCCTTGCTGCGGACAAAGATCATCGCGACCTTGGCGATCTTTTCCATCTCCTGCGAATCGTGACCCGCGCCGCTCGGCATCGTGAGGGTGCGGATGCCTTGCACCTTCGCGGTGTCGCGCAGCATCGTCACCAGGCTCGGGTTCGATATACACGGCGAATGGTCGACCGAAATCTCCCATTCGATCTTGAGGCCGCGGCGCTCCGCCACCTCTTTCATTGTCTTCTCGTGGCTCGCATACATCGCCATGCGCGCCGCTGGATCAGGATGGCGCGTGTCGATCGTGAACCGCACGTTCGCCGGAACGACGGACGGCATGTTCGGGTACGTATTGATCTGCCCCACGGTCGTCACGGCCGGGCGGCCTAAGCGTTCCGCCGTGCCGATCACGCCCGCGGCGATCTCTGCGAACCCCGCCATGGGATCGTTGCGCAGGTCCATAGGAAAGGCGCCCGCGTGGTTTTGCACGCCGGTGAGCGTCACGCGGTAGTGCCGAAGGCCTGTGATCGCATCGACCACCGCCACCGCGAGTCCTGCGTCCTCCAGGATCGGGCCTTGCTCCACATGGAGCTCCAGGAACGTCTCGATATCGTCGCGCTTAGCTTCGGGGATGCGGGCAGGCTCGAGTCCGATGGCCTTCATGGCATCCGCCATGGTCTCGTCGGCATATCCCTTCATGGTTTCCGCCTGGCCCGGCGCGATGTTGCCGGTGACGGCGCTCGAGCCCCAGAAGTTGGTGGTGGGAAACCGGCTACTTTCTTCCTCGCAGAAAGCGACGGCTTCCAAGGTGCGCTTGGGACGGCCAAACTGCTCTTTCAGTGATTTGATGGCGATCAACGCGGCCAGGAGACCGAGGGCGCCGTCATAGCGTCCACCCGGCTTCTGCGTGTCGATATGCGAGCCGGAGACGATGGATTTCCCGGCGGCGATGCCCCGGTGGATGCCCCAGACGTTGCCGACGGCGTCGTGTTTGACCGTGAGGCCCGCGTCCTCACACCACTTTGCGAACTGTTTGGTGGCGGCCACCCACTCGGGCGAATAGACCGTGCGCCAGACGCCTGTTTCACCATGAGCGCCGAAGGCCGCAAGGGCCATGATGTAGCGCTCCACCAGTATCGGATCGATTTTGATCTGCATTGTCCCCACCCCCGCTGACAGGACTATACTGCGGTCTTCCGGGAGGTGCACATGCTTCGGATTGCGACCGTCGTTGCGTTAACCTTGGTTTCCAGTGCGGCCCTCGCGCAGTCCGGCGATGCCTGCACCGTCGGGCGCAAGTACATCGAACTCGTGGGCCAGCGGGAATGGGAAGCGGTCGCGAACCTCTTCGCGCCCAACGCCGTGGTCTATGCGCCGACGGGGAAGGTTTATCGCGGCGCCGAGGAGATCCGCCGGTTCTACACCGTCGAAGCCTCCCAGCTCGGCGCCAACCTCGTTGTCCGCCCGCAGGGCTTCGTCGGCAGCAAAACCGAGTGTTATTTCGAGATCTGGGCGCGCTCGAAGAAGGACGCCGAGGGCGTCTATGTGCTCGATCCGAACGGCGAGTTCGTGCGCAACGCCATCGACCATTTCACCCTCGACGACCAAGGCCGCGTGCTCGAGATGGTGGCCCACAGCGCGCCGACCGCGAACATGTTCAAGAAGAGCAACTAACAGGCTCTATTGAAGTGTCACGAGTTTTGACACGCGCCGGGACGCCGCGCCGCTAAGCCCTTCATAGCCGCGCATTTCGCCGCGCGGCGCGAAATTTGCACCGCTCCTTCTCTGCGCAGGGAAACCACATCTGAATAAGGAGGCTCGTATGAGCTTCACTTTACGTGCAGTGATTGTGGGCGCGGCCGCGGCGATCCTCTTCGCCCTCCCGGCTCAAGCGACAGTTTTCATGACGACGCTCTCCGGAGCGAACGAGTTTCCGCCCAACAGCTCGCCCGGGACCGGAAGTGCCACCGTTGTCGTCGACGGGAATCTCATGACCGTCGACGTCGCCTTCAGCGGACTCACAGCGACGGCCAGTGCCGCTCATATCCATTGCTGCATGACCCCGACCACGCCCAACCGTCCGGTCGCGGTCGATTTTCATGATGGATTTCCGCATGCGACGAGCGGCAGCTATCATGACACCTTCGACCTCATGGATGTGTCGACCTATACCACCGGCTTCCTCGCCGGCGGAACGGCTGCCGATGCACGGGCGCGCCTGCTTGCCGCGTTCTTCGCCGGAACGGCCTATGTGAACATCCACAATGCCAACTTCCCGCCGGGCGAAATCCGCGGGCAGCTTCGTGAAGTCCCCGAACCGATGGCGGCGGCCCTTCTGCTCCTTGGTCTTGCCGGAGCGGCCACGCTGCGGAGGAGGGTTATCGCAAGGGCTGCGTAAAGGCTCTCGCAGCTTCGAAAGTTTCCTGCGGGCGTTGTAGGACTAGTTGGTGCCCGACGCCTGGGATCACGCCGAGCACGCCGCGCGTCCGCAGGAAAACGCGATCTTCGTCATCCAACAGGCTCGGATGTGCGACTTCGCGCTTCTCGCCGAGCGCTACGTCGCCGGCCAGCATCAGGATCGGCACCTTCGCGCCTTCGACATAGAAGCGGTAGTTGCGATCCTCGACACCGGCCGTACCCATGCCCATGACGTTGATCGCGAACATGCGGCGGAAGCTTCCTTCCGGCTGTCCGTCCAGGACTCGCGGCAAGAGGTCCTGGATCGACCATTGCTTGGCCGTCGACAGAAGGGAATCCATCGAGACGGCCCCGGCGAGGTTGGCCGGTGGCTTGTTGCCAAGCGCAACGCCGAGCAGTCCGCCGAAGGAATCTCCCACAATCACCACGCGCCGACGGCCGAAGTGTTGGGAGACCAGCCAGCGCACCTCCTCGATATAAGCCGCCAGAGTGACCGGCGAGGGCGGGTCGCTCTGCCCATGGCCCGGCAGGTCGGCGAGGGCGACATCGTACTCCGCTCGCCACAGCTCGGCCCAAGACAGGAGCTTCTTATGCTTCTCGAAAGCCCCGTGCAGCAGAAGGATCAGTGGCTTTTCGGGAAACCGCTCCGCCTCCGGGTTCAAGACGAACAGACGGCCATAAGGCCGTTCGATCACCAGGGTCGTATATGTCATATGGCCTCATCCAAGATGGTCGCGGGTGTGCTGTATAGAACTGCGCCGACGCCTCATCTGCCATAGCTTGTTCGCGAGGTCACGGGTGGCATTGCGGCTCTTCGTGCCAACCCACGCCCAGAACAACCGAAAATTGCGGCGACCTGCGCTCCGTTGCCGGAGCGCTCTGGCCGCGCACGTCTCGAAACCCACGAAAATAAGGAAATTTTGTATGGATTCATTCCCACCGTCCCACCCCGGCATTCGCGCAGCGCGGGCCCTTGTGGCTGCCGCGTTCCTGTCGGTCGGCGCCTTTGCGCCCGCCTTTGCTGCCGAACTCGACGCCAAGCTCGCCATCGCGCGGGCTCAGGCGAGTCTCGACCTGATCTCGAAAGAAAACCCGGTGGCGACGGCGGACCCGTCCTTTGTGCGCGCGCAGCAAGCACTGCTGAACGCGCGAGACGCGGAAGGCAAGAACGATAATCGCGAGGCGGTTTGGTTCGCAACCGAGTCCGAGGTCATGGCTGAAAGAACACTGGCCGCGGCGAAGCTCGCGGAGCTTGAGAAAGTGCGCCTCGCGACCAACACCAACGCCAACATTCTTCAGCTTGAACTTCGCAGCAAATAGGAAACAAACCCATGTTCTCCGTCTCAAAAGCCAAAGCACCCGCCTTCGCCGCCATTCTTGCCGCGGCTCTGGCCGGTTGTGCGTCCTCGCCGCCGCAAAATCCTCAAGTCGCAGAGGTCGAGGCGAACCTCGCGGCCGCCTATGGCAATAAATTCACCGCCCAACACGGGCAAGCCGACCTGAGGAAGGCCGAGGCGTCCCTGGCCGCGGCGCGCATCGCCGATCGCAAAGGCCGCGATGATGAATTCCAGCACGAGATCACCATGGCGGAAAACTATGTTGCCCTTGGACGCATCCATGGCGATCAGGCGCGGACCATAGCGGAAACCGCCTTCGAGAAAGACCGGCAGGATCAAATCCGTCTCGCCTCCCGCGACCGCGATCTCCGCCAGGCCAATAACCGCGCGGATATGTCCGACGCCGAAGCGGCAGCAGCGAACGCCGCCACGGAGAACGCCAACGACCGTGCGGATTCTTCTCAGGCCGACGCGGTAGCCGCAAACGCGGCAACCGTGGATGCGAACGATCGCGCGCAAAGCTCACGCGCGGACGCGATCACGGCCAAGAACGACGCACGGGTCGCCAACGATCGGGCGCTCGCCTCGCAAACGGATGCGGCGGTCGCAATCGCTGGCCAGCAGACGGCGGAAGCCAAGCTTTCCGCAATGCGTACTCAGTTGACTATGTACGACATGAAATACACGGCCCTCGGCGCGACGCTCGTGCTGCGCGACGTCATGTTCACGGTCGACAGTTCGCTGTTGCTGCCGGGATCCATAACCCGCCTGGAGCCGCTTATTGCGTACCTGCGGGCCAGCCCATCGACGTCGGTCACGATCGAAGGCCACACCGACAATTCCGGAACCGCCGCGCACAACGATACATTGTCGTTGGACCGGGCGAATTCCGTCCGGCGGGCCTTGACCGCTGACTCCGGCATATCGAACGCTATGGAAACGAAGGGTTACGGCCAGGATAAGCCGGTCGCGACCAATGCGACCGTTTCCGGCCGTGAGCAAAACCGCCGCGTC
>CAMDOZ010000111.1 GCA_945903705.1 Fidelibacterota bacterium
GCATCCCAATCGGGCGGCGCGCACACATTCCAGACCACGAGCCCGCCCCGGTCAGGGTCGAGATTGGCCGCGTCAGGCGTAAGCCAGAAGTTGACGTTCACCGCCGCCTGATCGGCGTGGACGGTGATCCCCTTCATCGTGCTGTCGTACTTGAAGCCCCAGAGCAGGCGCAACGCGTGGTCGGCGATGACGGTGGGGAACGTCGTGCGCAGCTCGTCGGCGATCTGTGCCAGCAGCGGCACAGCGAAGCCGTACTGCGGCAGCGCGCCCAGATAGCCGCCGGGGTAGGGCCGCTTCCACATGGGCGTGCCCCAGCAGAAGCGCCGCAAGGCGTCGAGCCCTTCGGGCGTGAGAAGATCATCGATGACGACGATCTTCGGCGCACGTGCCGCCCAGTCATGCGCGACCTTGGCGGCGTTCGCCGGATTGATCGCGGGGCCCGCCAAGCGCTCGCCGCTGAACGCCCTGCCGTCCGCAGCGAGATACGCGCGCTGCTCTTCGTCGTGGCGGCGCTGAAAATCGGTCTCCTCGTGAAGCGGGCCGCCGCTACGCCTCAGTGACTCAAGTCCCTCTTCGAGGCGATCCATCTCAAGGAGAATGCGGCCGCGAATCTCAAAGGCGGGAGAATAGTCGGCGCTCATCCGCAGGCCTTCATCGGCCGCTTTGAGCGCCTCGGAGAGCCGGCCTAAGGTGTGCAGGGTCGCCGCCCGCTTCACGAAGGCGGCGGGGCCGGGTGCGAGCTCGAGCGCCCTCTCAAAATTCTGGAGCGCTTCGGCATAGCGCTTCAGGCCCACCAATGCGTCGCCGCGGTTGACCCAGGCGGACCTGTTGGTGGCCTGCAATTGGAGCGCCCGGTCGTAGCTCGCGAGCGCTTCAGCGAACAATCCCAACTCATGCAGCACCGTGCCGCGGTTGATCCAGGCTTCGACCATGCCCGGCGCCTGCGCCAACGCCTGATCCAAGTCGGCGACAGACTCGCTAAATCGTTTGAGATCGGCATAGGCCATGCCGCGATTGCAGAGGGCGGGAATGTAGCCCGGCGCCGCGGCAAGCGCCTTGTTGCATGAGTCGACCGCCTCTTCGGCGCGCTTCAAGTTCAGCAATGCGCCTGCCCGGTTGGCCCACAGATCGGGAGCCTCTTGAATCGCCAGCGCGTGGTCGTAGCTTGCCAGCGCGTCTTCGAAGCGGCCGAGCTCACCAAGGATGATGCCCCGGTTGTACCAGGCCTGAGCATCGCGGGAATCGAGGTCGGTCGCCCGGGTGAGGCTGGCGACCGCGTCGTCGCCGCGGCCCAGGCGATGCAGGATCACGCCGCGCAGCACCCACGGTTCGGCGGTGTCGGGGCTTGCCGCGGTCGCTGCGTCGATGGCCTCGAGAGCCGGCGCGAGTTTTCCCTGCTGGTAGCGCACGAGAGCCGTCATGCGATGCGCCGCGAAGTTGTGGGGATCAGCGGCTGCCGCCGCGGCGAAGAGACCCTCGGCTTCCGGGAGCCGCCCTTGGCGCGCCAGAGCCACAGCTTGATCGAATTCCTGCGTCATGGCGCCACGTTAGACGGCATGGGGGTCTTCGAAAAGGTGGCAGGCGGGTTCGACCCTCCCTATGTATGATGGCCCCCCGCCACGCCGAGAAACGACGCCGATGTCTATACCCATACCCACCGCCGTCCCGCTTTACGTCAAACCACCCGCCGGCCCGCGCGCGGACTTCAAGCTGGTGAGCGATTTCACGCCCGCCGGCGATCAGCCCAAGGCGATCGCCACGCTCTTGGAAGGCGTGACGGCCCACGAGCGCGATCAGGTGCTGCTGGGCGTCACGGGATCGGGCAAGACCTTCACCATGGCCCACGTGATTGCGCAAAGCGGCCGGCCGGCTCTTATCCTCGCGCCGAACAAGACGCTTGCGGCTCAGCTTTACGGGGAAATGAAGACCTTCTTTCCCGAGAATGCGGTCGAATACTTCGTGTCGTACTACGACTACTACCAGCCGGAAGCCTACGTTCCGCGCACCGACACCTATATCGAGAAAGATTCCAGCATCAACGAACAGATCGACCGCATGCGGCACGCCGCGACGCGCTCGATCCTGGAACGCCGCGACGTCATCATCGTCGCGTCGGTCAGTTGCATCTACGGTATCGGCTCGGTCGAATCCTACGCCAAGATGACCATCGCGCTGAAGCAAGGCGCAACATTCCCGCGCGCCGATCTCGTCAAGCAACTCGTCACCTTGCAATACAAGCGCAACGACGCGGACTTCCACCGCGGAACTTTTCGCGTGCGGGGTGACGTCGTCGAGATATTCCCGGCGCACTATGAAGACCGTGCGTGGCGCGTCTCGCTTTTTGGCGATGACATCGAATTCATCCACGAGTTCGACCCCCTCACCGGCGAGAAGACCGCAAGCCTCCTCTATGAAGTCGTTTATCCGTCCAGCCACTATGTGACGCCGCGCCCGGCGCTTTCTCAGGCCATGAAGGGCATCAAGGTTGAGCTGAAGGAGCGGCTCGCGGAATTCAATGCCCAGGGCAAATTGCTGGAGGCCCAGCGCCTCGAGCAGCGGACCATGTTCGATCTCGAGATGTTGGAGACCACCGGACACTGCAAGAGCATCGAAAATTATTCGCGCTTCCTGACGGGCCGCCAGCGCGGCGAACCGCCGCCGACGCTTTTCGAATATTTGCCGGAGGACGCCCTTCTGTTCGTGGATGAAAGCCACGTCGCCGTTCCGCAGATCGGCGGCATGTTCAAGGGCGACTACAACCGCAAATCCACCTTGGCGGAGTACGGCTTCCGCCTCCCCTCCTGCACCGACAACCGCCCCTTGAAGTTCGAGGAGTGGGAGTCCATGCGCCCGGATACCGTGTTCGTCTCGGCAACGCCCGGCAATTGGGAGATGGAGCGCACCGGCGGGTCTTTTGTCGAGCAGGTCATCCGTCCGACAGGTCTCATCGACCCGGTCTGCATCATCCGCCCGGCAGAAAAGCAGGTGGACGATCTGTTGGGTGAGGTGAAAACCGTGGCAGCGAAGGGTATGCGCTCGCTCGTCACCACCCTCACCAAGCGCATGGCCGAGGATCTGACGGAATATTTTCACGAGAACGGCGTGCGCGTGCGCTACATGCACTCGGATATCGAGACGCTCGAACGCATCGAAATCATCCGGGATCTACGCCTCGGCGCCTTCGACGTCCTGGTGGGGATCAACCTCTTGCGCGAGGGTCTCGACATCCCGGAGTGCGGGCTGGTCGCGATCCTGGATGCCGACAAGGAAGGCTTCCTGCGCTCGGAACGCTCGCTGATCCAGACCATCGGCCGCGCGGCACGCAATCTAGAAGGCCGGGTGCTGCTGTATGCCGACAAGATGACGAATTCGCTCGAAAAAGCGATCGGGGAAACCAACCGGCGCCGGGAGAAGCAGCAGGCGTTCAACGCGGCGAACGGCATCACGCCGGAATCGGTGCGCTCGCGCATTTCCGACGTTCTCCAGAGCGTGTACGAGCAGGACCGCGTCACCGTCGATACGGGCCTCGCCGAGGAGCCGCACCTCATCGGTCACAACCTGAGGGCCACCATCAACGACCTGGACGCCAAGATGAAAGCCGCCGCCGCGGACCTCGAATTCGAGGACGCCGCGCGTTTGCGCGACGAAATCCGCCGCCTGGAACAGTTGGAACTGGGATACGGCGGCGGGCGCGAGGGCATCGGTGAAAGCGACGGGCCGGGCACATCGGCTGAACCGTCGCAGATGCCGAGTCAGCAGGCCATGCGCAAGGCTACGCGGCACCCGAAGACCAAGAGCGGCCGGCCGACGGGCAGACGCGGCGGATTTAAACGCTAGGAGCAGGCGGCGGCGTTTGAGCTTTTGCGGCTTCGCCGTTCTCAAGCCGGCGGTACGACCACATGCTCATGGGGATCAGCGCGATATAAGCGAGACCTATGAAGCTCAGCGTCGCCCACGGTTCGGCCCAAAGTAGTCCGGCGAGGACGCCTACGCCCACCATGAGGGGCACGACAAGGTGCGGTTTCAAGCGCATATGCTTGCCGGAAAAGATCGGCACCCTACTCACCATCAGCAAGGCCGATGCAATCAGGAAAATTCCAGCCACGGCCCAGTGCCGGAAGATGCGTTCGTCGGTGAGCAACCAGAAGAACATGGGCATCAGGGCGATACCGGCCCCGCCGGGGGACGGCACACCGGTGAAGTAATTGTGCGCCCAGTGCGGAAGGTCCTGCCCGATCATCGTGTTGAAGCGCGCGAGGCGCAGCACGGTGCACACGGCGTGCAGGAGACAGACGGCCCAGCCGATGCCGCCGGCGTCGTGCATCGCCCAGAGAAACAGAACGAGAGCGGGCGCGACCCCGAAACTGATGGCGTCGGCGAGGGAATCTAGTTCAGCTCCGAACTCACTGGTCCCGCGCAACAAACGCGCGATACGCCCATCAAGGCCATCGAGCATCCCCGCGATGACGATCGCTAATACCGCGCGATCCCATTGCTCATTGAAGGCGTAGCGGATCGACGTCAGCCCCGCGCACAACGCGAGCAGCGTGATCATGTTGGGAAAGATGCGATTGAACGAAAGGCTGCGCAGCTTTGCGCCGCCGACTTTGAAACGCCGACGCCGTGGCCGTTCGGTTTCCTCTGTCAGGGGTACGGGGTCCTGGAGAGGATCGTTCATCAGCGAATTTCCCCGCTGCGCTGCGGCTCAGTCGCTTCCATATCGGCGAGCACCGTTTCGCCGGCGACGGCCTTCTGACCGACGGCGACGAGGGGCACGACGCCGGCAGGAAGGTACACATCCAACCGCGAGCCGAAGCGGATCATGCCGAAGCGTTGGCCGGTCAGAAGCTGCTGGCCCTCGCGCACATCGCAACGGATGCGGCGCGCCACGAGGCCTGCGATCTGCACGACACCGAAGTCGCGCCCGTCGCCGGTACGGATGACGAGGGATTGACGCTCGTTGTCTTCGCTTGCCTTATCGAGAGTCGCATTGACGAATTTCCCGGGCGTGTACTCTTCCTTCACGATCGTGCCGGCGATGGGCGCCCGGTTCACGTGACAATCGAACACACTCATGAAGACACTCACGCGCGTCACGCGCTCGGCTCCCATGCCGAGTTCGGGCGGAAGGGGCGCGGGGCCGATCATCTGCACGGTGCCGTCCGCGGGGCTGATGACGAGGCCGGGCCGCGTGGGCGTTACGCGGTCGGGATCGCGGAAGAAGTAGAAGCACCAGACGGTGAGAGCGAGGCCGACGAGGCCGAGCGGCTCCCAAATCCAGTACAGGATCAAGGCGGCGACGGCGAAAATCGCGACGAAACCGGGACCTTCCGGATGCAAAGGCGGCAGCAGGTAGTCCCGCCAGCCGATTTGGGTGGATGCCATATTGTCCTTCACATCAGTCATAACGTCCCGGCCCTCCTATTGGCCGCAGCGCTACTCTTACCACCCGGGGCGCAAAAATGAAGCTATGGCGCGCGTGTTTTCGGGCATTCTCGCTGGAGGTGAGGGACGGAAAACGATTGGGTTGCGAAAAGGTCGCGGTTTTACACCCGGCGTTCGCCGGAACGCGGCTCGGCTGGTCGGTAAGGCTGTCTAGCCGCGCTCTTTGGCGGGCAAATTGAAGACCTGGCCGGGGTAGATCAAGTTTGGATCCTTGATCGCCTCTTTGTTGGCTTCGTAGATCAGCGTGTAGTTAATCCCCGCGCCATACGCCCGGCGCGCGATCCGCCACAAGCTGGTTCCCTGGATCACCGTGATCTCGCCCGCCTGCATGGCAAGCTGGCTGGCGTCGAGGGCGAACGGGACTTCCACGCGTGCCATGACGTTGTTGTTGGCGCCGATCTGGTCGGCGCGGATGACATGCTTGCCGGCCGTCGCGACGCCTGCCGGTTCCACCTGCCAATAGCCGTTCTCGTCGGCGGTGGCGCGGCCGATGAACTTGTTATCCATGTAGATCTGAATCGTGCTCGACGGGTCCGCCTTGCCGCTCAGGGTGAACTTGCCTTGTGCGTTGTAGTCCACGGTCTCGATCGTGAGCGCGTCGGCGCCGGCCGGCGCCGTTGGCCCTTGAAGGACACGGCTTCGCCCGCCCGCGCGCGATTGCTCGACGATCAAGATTTCGCCGTCCCGTTCGGGGACCGACATCACCACGACATTCTGCGAGTAGACGTCCTTGCCGTCCGCGTCGGTCGCGCGCAGCGAGAACTGACGGGTGCCGGGCGAAACCGGCGTCTCGGGGATATAGACCCACTCGCCGCGGCCGTCGGCCGTGACGCGCCCGATCTCCTTTTCGCCGTCCATGATGATGACGGTCGCGCCGGCGAGCGCGCGGCCCGCCATGACCATGTTTCCCTTCGGGTCGATCCGGACCACGTCGAAGGAGGGCGCGCCCGCGCCGGTATTGAGGGCGGGCTTGCTGCCGAATTGCAGAGGACCTTGAAGAGTGAAATTGAACACGAGTGCTGCGGCGACGATCACGACGCCGATCAGCGCTGCAATCACAGGCCGGCTAAGTCCGCGGCGTGGCGCGGAGTCCGATGAGTTTGCGGCTGGCCGCTCTAAGGAAAAATCCACTTTCGTGTCCTCTTCAGAACGTCTTAACTTTGTTTAAGCGATTGCCCCTAGTGATGCAACCGACCGTGGCGGAAATAAGGCCCATTTCCCGTGGATTTTGGCCTTATCGTAGTTAGATGGCCTCTGAGCTTAAGTGCCAGAAGTTACAAAAGCGATAAGCGCCGCCAGAGCCAGGGGCAGGCTGACCAACCCGGCAAGGATCAGCGGGTAGAGGAGCGCACTGATCCGGGCGGCGGGAAGCGGGACCCGCAGCGCTGTGGCTTCGGCGAACAGCACCAGCGGCAGACAGATCAGCGCAAGGCGCATGTCCGGGTATTTCTGGGCCAAGGCCCAGACAATCGCCAGCATCGGTGCGCCGGAAATCAGAACGAGGCCATCCCCCGCCGGCGCTCCGGTGAGCGCCACGAAGAGAAGGTAGCCCGCGAGGGCCGTCGCGAGCACCAAGGCGAGCCCCCTCAGGGTCTCGTCCCCGGCGATAACCGCGAGCGCCGTGAGCCCGAGCGTCACGACCGTAAGCAGAACGGTCAAGCTGAGCGAGCGTTCGCGCATGGCATCGAATCGCGCAAGCACGAGGAAGGCCGTGGCCGCCAGCGCACCGGTCATCAGTCCGTCAGCCAGCGAGATCGGACCCTCGGGCACGACGACACCCGTCACGGAGGCAAACGCCGATCCCACGAGAAATCCGGCGACGAGGATCGCCGTGATGATGCGATGCGGTTTGACCGCGTCGAGCGCGAGACCAAGCAGGGCCGCGCCGACGGCGATGTGCACGACGCGCCGCACGTCGTCTACGGGCACCCAGCCGGGGCGCACGATGAAAGCCCAACAGCCGAGAATGCTGAGAGCCACTGGCAGGAGTCCCACGCGTTGCGCCCGCTCCTTCGCGAACACATGCAGCGCAAAGGCAAGCACAATGGTCAGCGCCGGCGGAAGCAAGAGCGTGACAGCCGTATTCAAGAAACCGCCCCCGGATGGTCCTCTCGCGCCATGTCCCCCGGCGCGAAAGCGAACGTCTGTATATTAGCGCGCCTGCCGCGACCTGTAAGCGTCGTGGCAGGATTTGCAGGTTAACACGCTCATGGCCTTGGCTTCCGCCGCGGCGATACCGTCGCGTTCGGCGATGACGGCCAGTTCGTTCGCGTCGGCGGACAGCGCCTTCAGCCGCTTTTCGAAGTCGGGCCATCTGCGCCAAATCTCGGGCCTCGCTTCACCGCCCGGAGCCTGGACTTCAAAGGCCTTGACTGCGGCTTGAGCGGCCAAAGCAATCGTGCGCGCATGCAGCGCGGCGTTCTCGGCCGGGCCTCTCTTCTGCAGCACCAGCGCGAGGGCCGCCACTTGCTCACCCATCGCCCGCATCACATGGCGGCGATAGGCAACGGCGTCGGAGTCGGCGGCAGCGTTCACACCGGGCGACAGCAGCATGGCGACGCCGAGAGCGATCGCCGACGCAATTCGAAATCCGTACGTCCCCCTGCCCCCCACTCCGATTACCTATGCCTTGCGACGTCTTGCGCAGTGACCTTGGAACCCGTGTTTTTCCAGCTCGACCGCACATAGTTTGCGACCGCGGCAATCTCTTCGTCGGTCATGCGGTCGCGGAAGGCACGCATGGTTTCCCACGCCCCGGGCGGATTGAGGCTCTTCGCCGGCTCGGCGCCGTAGAGGATGACATTGATCAGTGAGGCGGGATCGCGGCCCTGAGCGATCACGCTGCCTGCAACCGGTGGCGCCTTCATGAAGCCGCCGCGACCCGACGCCGCGTGGCATTCTTCGCAATGCTTCTTGTAAAGAGCAGCGGCGGCCTCACGCTCCTCATCCGTCATTTGCTGCGCCGGCGTATCGGGGGCCGCCGGGAGGCTCTTGATGTAGGCCGCCATGGCCTTCGCATCTTCGTCCGTCATATGCGAGAGGCTGTTGGCGATGACTTCGTTCATCGGACCAAAGGAGCCGCCCCAGCGGTTGTGACCGGTCTTGAGATACTTGCGGATGTCCTCCGCCGACCATCCGCCCAGGCCGCCGTTCTGGGTCTGAGTGAGATTGACGGCATACCACGGCCGGTATTCACCTTCGGCGACCACGTCGGGCACCACGGCGCCCCACAGATGTTCGGCGCTCTTCTCGGCGAGGAGAGCATTGCGCGGCGTATGGCACGCGCTGCAATGTCCGAGGCCGTTCACCAGATATGCGCCGCGATTCCATTCCTCAGACTGGCTGGCGTCCGCCACGTAGCGGCCTTCGTCGAAGAAGAGCGCGTTCCAGATCTTCATGCCAAAACGGAAGGGGCCCGCAAAGATGAAGCTATTGGACGGTGGCTCGGCTTTGACCGGCTTCACGGTGCGGAGATAGGCGTAGATCGCCTTGACGTCGTCCTCGCTCACCTTGGTGAAAGACGTATAGGGGAATGCCGGGTACAGGGGACCATTGGGCCCCTCGCCGGTATGCATCGCCTTCACGAAGTCGGCTTCGGTCCACGTGCCGATACCCGTCTCTTCATCGGGTGTGATGTTGGTGGAGTACATGGTCCCCAGGAACATGTACGGAGTCTTGAAGGGCAAACCGCCGGCGAAAGGCTCGCCGCCGTGAACGGTGTGGCAACTGACGCAGTTGCCCATTTGCGCAAGGTACTCGCCGCGCTGGACCTGTGGATCGACGGTCGGGGCCGGCGGCACGTCGACCGGGGCCGGGACGTCGACACCCGGGGTATTGGTTGTGACAGGCGCGTCTTGCGCCATTACAGGCGCCGCAAACAGGACGAGGGCGAGAGCCCCCTCTACGATCAGTTTCCGCAAAGTCGTCATCCCTCGTTCGTTTTTCAAGCCGCCCCCCTGACCCCCCGGGGCGGGCGGAAAGTACGTAAATCCGGCCCGGCAGGCAATGTTTCAAAGCAAAACGCCCGCCTCCAGGGGAGACGGGCGTCCAGTTGAAATTAATTCAACGCTCTATTGCTTCTTGCGATAGATGTCGTGGCAGTCCTTGCAACGAAGCGCGTCAAGGATATTGGCCAGCGCAGCGTCCTTGCCCTGGGCCTTGGCAGTGTCGGCAGCGGTTCGGGTCTTCACCTGGAAATCCTTCATCCTGGCCGAAAAATCGTCCCACTTCTGCCAAACCACGGGCAACGCCTCACCGCCTTCGACCTTCGCCTCGAAACTCTTCAGCGCCTGCGATGCCGTCTCGGCGATCGCTTCAAGGTGAGAGACCACCTGATCGTCAGGCGTCGCGCCCGAGAGGATCTGGCCCAGCGCCGCGACCTGCACATCAAGGGTGTTCATGATGGCTTCACGGTAAGCTACGGCGTCCGGTTTTGCGGCGGCATCGGCGGCAAAGGCAACCGGCGCCATCGTGCCGGAGATCAGCGTTGCGAAGACAATCGAAGCCAGGAACTTGTTACGACGAGTCATGATAAACCTCGGTTAGTTTTCGTTTTAGTTCTTCGGAACGCGGTACATCTTGTGGCAACTCTGGCAATCGAGGCTGGCCTGTATCATCGGGCCGGCCTTGGCCGCACCGCCTTCAACCGCCGCCTTTTCGAGCGCCGCGAGCTTCACGACTTGCTCGTCGATACGCTTGGAGAAATCGGCCCAGTTCGCCCAAACTTCGGCCTTTGCCGAACCGATCGAACCATCGCCCACGACCTTCGGCTCGAAAGCCTTTTTGGCCTGGGTGATCGCGAGGTGCATCGTCTTCACGTGAGAAACGAACTGCTCGGCCGGAGCCTTGCCCTGCAGAGTCATGTTCATGGCGGCGGCCTGCTGGCCCAGCGTGGTCATGACTTGCTTGCGGTAGTTCATGATGTCCTGATCGTCGGCCTGCGCTACGGCCGGAGCGACGAGAATGGCGAGAGCCATTCCAAACTTGACCAAACGGTTCATCGGGAAGCCTCCACTGCTTCGGGCTGTGGCGGGATGGGAGGCGGCCGCCAGCCGCCGTGATGGGTCCATCCGCGCCCTAAAATATTGACTGCAAAGCTTTACTAAAGAACAAGACTAGGTGGCAAGAGCGTCCAATTTGGGGCATTCCGGGCAAATCATGACTGTTCACAGAAAAGTGACCTCGCTTTGCGTATTTTGCGGGGCGAACACGGGCACCCGAGCCGTCTACCGCGACGGCGCGGCGGCCCTCGGGCGAGCCCTGGCCGCCAACGGCACGGAACTGGTGTACGGCGGGGGCCGGGCCGGCATGATGGGCGCGGTCTCCGATGCCGCTATACGCGGCGGCGGAAAAGTCACTGGCGTCATCCCGGAATTCCTCGTCGAAAAAGAGCTGGCGCATCCCGAAGCCACGGAAATGATCGTGGTGCCCGATATGCACACGCGCAAGAAAATCATGTTCGAGCGCAGCGAGGCATTTTGCGTTCTACCAGGTGGTGTCGGGACCCTCGAGGAAACCTTCGAGGTCGTGACCTGGCGCCAGCTTCACCGGCACAACAAGCCCATCGTCCTTCTGAACATCGATGGCTATTGGTCGCATCTCGTCGGACTGATGGACCGGATTATCGAAGAAGGTTTCATGCACAAGGGCAACAACGCCCTGGTGACGGTCGTGGACCGGCCCGAAGACGTCATCGGTGCCATCGAGGCCGAGTTGGCCGCGCCTAAACCGCCGGTCGTTTTCAAGGTTTAGAGGACCGTTTCGGCCCAAAAAGCCCTTAAAAATCGGGCGGATTCACAGCTTGCCCCAGGGCTCGGGGATGCACTACTTTCGCCGCCACAAAGCAGGCATCCGGCCTTCCAGAGGGGAATTTCATGGCGAAGATCAAGGTAAAGAACCCGGTCGTCGATCTCGACGGCGACGAGATGACGCGCATCAT
>CAMDOZ010000112.1 GCA_945903705.1 Fidelibacterota bacterium
TACGCCAAGCAGCTCGCTGCCGCCGGCTGAGCTAGAGCGGCACCCACGTTTCGAAGGGCTCGACCTCGCGGTCGGGCCCTTTGTCTTTTTGCCGCCGGCTATCAACTGTGCGACATTTATGGTCATGGCGGAGGCCACCACCAAAGCTAGGTTCGCAGGGCTCGCGGTCTATCTCGACCGGCGCATCGCCATCATGCTCGCCCTCGGCATTTCGGCCGGCCTTCCGTTCATGCTCATCTTCGACACGCTGTCGGCCTGGCTGCGCACCTCCGGTCTTACCCTCGAAGTCATCGGCTTCTTCAGCCTCGCGACGCTCTCCTACGCCTTCAAATTCGTCTGGGCGCCGCTCGTCGATCGCGCGCCTATTCCCGTCCTCACGCGCCTTCTTGGCCAGCGCCGTGCGTGGATGTTGCTCGCGCAAGTCGCGATTATCGCCGGCCTCTGGGCGATCTCCGGCACGGATCCCGCCGTCAATCTCGCGATGATGGCCTTCTTCGCCGTGGCGACCGGCTTTGCCTCCGCGACGCAGGACATCGCCATGGACGCCTGGCGTATTGAAGTCTCCGAGGACCACGAGCAGGGCGCCATGGTCGCCGCTTACACCTGGGGCTATCGCATCGCGCGCCTCATCGCCGGCATTCTCCCGCTTATCATCGCGGAAGCTTACAGCTGGTCGCTCTCCTATTTCGTCATGGCGGCGATTATGTTCCTCGGCGTCGCGGCCACGCTGTTCGCGCCGCGCGAGAAATCCGTAGCCCTCCGGCCCGTGGCTGACGACAGCGTGCTGGTACGGCCCATCGCAGACCCTATCGAATGGATCCTTCGGCTTTTCATTCTTGCCGTCGGCGCGGCGGCCCTCGGCTCCGGGCTCTCGGCGCGTGCGGATCTCATCGCTTTCTTCCTTCCCGCCGCCGAGGGCGATGCCTTGAAAGCCACATGGCGCGCGGCCGGCACCGGCGTCTTCATCCAGATCGCAAGCGTCGCAGTCGGCTTTGTGCTCTTCTTCCTTGCGGCCACCCCGCTCAAGCATCGGCAGACGCGCCCGGGCACCTTCCTCGCCCGCGCCTTCTTCGACCCTTTCGCCGACTTTTTCCGTAACCACCGCGGCGAAGCCGGGCTCATCCTCGCGGTCATCTGCCTCTACCGCGTCTCCGACTTCACTCTCAACATCATGAATCCCTTCTATCTCGACCTCGGTTTCACACTCACCGAAATTGCCAACGTGAGAAAGGTGTGGGGCCTCATTTGGACGATGCTCGGCGTGGTCCTCGCGGGCGCCGCTATCGCGCGGTGGGGCATGATGACGCCGTTCTTCATCGGCGCCGTAGTCGGCCCGCTGAGCAACCTGGTCTTTGCCTGGGTGGCAACCCAAGGAAACGACCTTCCGGCGCTCATGGCGGCAATGGCTGTCGACAATGTAGCCGAGGCGTTTTCGGGTACTTGCCTCATCGCTTATATGTCGAGCCTGACGACGGCCGGTTTCACGGCCACGCAGTATGCGCTCTTCAGCTCGCTCTATGCGATCCCAGGTAAGCTCGTCGGCTCACAATCGGGCCGCGTCGTCGAGAGCTCGGCCCGCGTCGCCGAGGAAGGTGGTTTCTTAGCACCCCTCAGGGAATTTTTCGCGGTCCCGCCGGAAGCCATGGCTAAGGGCGCCGCGGCGATTGATGTATCGTCGGCTTCGCTGGGCGCCGGCTATATGTCGTTCTTTATCTATACGTTCCTGGTCGGGCTCGTGGCCATGGTGCTGACCTACGTCCTTGTCCGCCGGAAAGCCTCCGCATAAGGCATGGCCGAAGCAACCGCGCCCTCGCTTTCCTGGCGTCAAACCTTCAGCGTTTACGGCGAGCGCTCGACGCTCACCATGTATGGCCTGGGCTTCGCCTGTGGCCTGCCGTTCTGGCTGATCTACGACACGCTCACCGCCTGGCTGCGCGAAGCCGGCCTCTCCCTCGACGTCATCGCCTTCTTCAGCCTGGCGACACTGCCCTACGCCTTCAAGTTCCTGTGGGCGCCGCTCATGGACCGCACCCACGTGCCGGTGCTCACGCGCCTCATGGGTCACCGACGCTCCTGGATGATCGTCGCGCAGGTGTTCGTGGTGATCGGCCTCATCGCTATCTCTCTCACCGATCCCGGTGTGAGTTTCGCCATGACTGCGTCGGTCGCCGTGTTCATCGGCTTCGCGGGCGCCACCCAGGACATCGTCGTGGACGCCTGGCGCATCGAGGTGGTGCCCGCGAGCCAGCAGGGCGCCATGCTCACCACCTATCAATGGGGCCACCGCACCGCGTTCCTGATCGCGGGCGCGGTGCCGCTCTATGTCGCCGACGCCCTGAATTGGAGCACCGGCTATTTCGCCATGGCGGCCGCCATGGGGCTTGCGATCCTCGCCACGGTGCTCGCGCCCCGCGAAGCCGCCCATGAACCGAAACCGATCCCGCGCGCCCCGGGCGAGCCGCGCCCCGTCGCCGAACGGGTCGAATGGGTGATTCGCCTCGCGATTCTGGTCGCGGGCGCTCTGGTTCTGGGCTCAGGACTTTCCTCGCGCGACACCGCTCTTGTGGCGCTGATGCCGGCGTCTCTCGCCGACCCCTTCCATGCCTTCTGGACGACACCGACGGTCGGAATTATCGCGCAGGTCGGAGCGGTGATTGTCGGCTTCGCGCTGATCATGCTCTGCGCCTGGCCGCTTCTGGGCAAGCCGACGCAGCCCGGTCTCTATCTCGCGCACTCCTTCGGCGATCCCTTGAAGGACTTTTTCTCCCGCTTCGGCCGCGCCGCCGCGATGATGATTCTCTTGATTTGTTTCTACCGCATCTCGCAGTTCGTCATGGCCGTGATGCTGAACCCCTACTATCTCGATCTCGGCTTCAGCTTGAGCGAAGTGGCCAGTGTGCGGAAATTCTACGGTGCCGCCATGGACATGACTGGGGTGCTCATCGGCGGCATCGCCATCACCCGGTGGGGTCTCATGCGCTGCCTGGTGGTCGGCGCCGCCATCGCGCCCTTGAGCAATCTCGGTTACGCGCTGCTGGCAACGCAAGGACCTAGCATTCCGGTCTTCATGGTGGTGCTCGGCCTCAACAACATCTGCCAGAATTTCGCCGGCGTCTGCCTGATCGCCTATATGTCCAGCCTCACGAGCGCGGGCTTCACGGCCACGCAGTACGCCTTGTTCACGTCGCTCTATGCGCTCCCCGACCGGATCATCATGACCCAGTCGGGCCGCGTCGTGGAAACCATCGCGCAATCCGCGGCCAGTGGCGGAGTCTTTGCGCCTCTTACGGCCTATCTTACCGGCATGCTTCCGGGCAGCTTTACGGCCGGTGCCGAACGAATCGCCATCGCTCCCGAGGCCGTAGGCGCCGGTTACTTCGGCTTCTTCTTCTATACCTGCCTGATGGGACTCGCCGTTGTACCGGTGGCGATCATCGTTTACCGGCGCGCCGTGAAAGCCGCCGGCTCATACGCGATCTAACCCGCGATCGGCAGATACACGGCAAAGGTCGAGCCTTTGCCGATCTCGCTGTCGATGATCAGGGCGCCCCGATGTCGAATGGTGATGTGCTTGACGATGGCAAGCCCTAGCCCCGTGCCGCCCAGCTGCCGCGAGCGGGCATTGTCCACCCGGTAGAAGCGCTCCGTCAGGCGCGCAAGATGCTCGCGCGGGATTCCCTCGCCATAGTCGCGCACGGCGATCCTCAAGGAGGGGCCTCGCCCCGGCATCATGTTCGGCCGCGACGGAGATGCGGCCACCTCGATATCCACGCCCTTGTCGCCGCCGTACTTCACGGCGTTGGAAAGAAGGTTGAAGAACACTTGGTAAAGTTCGTTCGCATCGGCGATGGCCCTGGGCAGGTCCGGCGCCGCCTTCACGGTGATCGCGACCTTATTGTCAGCGGCCTGCTTCTCGATCAGCTCGACGACATTGCGCAACGTCGGTATGACGTCGACCGCTTCCGTCGGGCGGGTGTGCTCGTGTAGCTCGATGCGTGACAGCGACAGGAGGTCGTCGATCAGGCGCTTCATGCGCTCGGCCTGCGTCAGCATGATCGGCAGAAAATCGTTCCGCGCCTTCTCGTCGTCCTTGGCGGGCCCGAGCAGGGTCTCAATGAAGCCCAGGACGCTTGCAAGAGGCGTACGCAACTCGTGGCTCGCATTGGCCACGAAGTCCGCGCGCATCTGATCCATCTTGAGACGATCCGTCTGGTCGTGCAGCAACACAAGCGCGGCGGGACCATCTTGCGCGCTGCTGCTCAAAGGCACCACCGCTGCGATAAACGTGCGCTCGACCGGCGAGGGTAAAGTGAATTCCGCCTCGCTTTTCTTGGACTGGCCCAGCGCGCCGTCGGCCGCTTCGAGCACCTTGGGATCGCGGATGATGCCGGCAAGATCGCGCCCGACCAGGGGGCCAACCGCGCGCTCCATCTCGAACAATTCGCGCGCCGCCCCGTTGGTGCTCACGATCCGGCGCCGGTGGTCGAGGATGAATAAGGGATCGGGAAGGCTGTCGAGGATGTTCTGCCGCGATTTCGCGAGCGCGCCGGCTTCGTCGCGCCGTTCCGTCCAAAGTTTCCTGAGCGCGGTGATGGCCGCCAGAAGTCTGCGTACCGTGGCCGAGCGCTGTAGCTGCGGCGCCGGCGCATCCGGATCTGCCAGCATGCGCTCGGCGTAATCGATCAACAGGTCGAAATCGGCGAGACGAGTGAGCACAAGCACCGTCATCATCACGAAGACTGCCGCCCCCGAGACCAGCGTGGCCGTCCAACTCAGGCGTTCGGTCAGCGCGAGGATGAGGAGCACGGCCCACGCGGGAACGCATGGGCCTAAGGCCCACGCTGCCAGGCGTGAGAAGGAAGCGAAGGTCGTCGGCGCCATAAATCTAAATGAGTCTCGGCATGCAGGAGTGAGCCGCCATCAGCGCCATTTGCACGAGGTCGCTCACCGAGGCGTCCATGTTCACGATCTGCACCGGCTTGTCCAAGCCAATCAGCATGGGACCGATGGACGCGGCGGCATTGAAACGCTGGACCAGTTTCGTGGAAATCGTGGCGGCATGGAGGCCGGGCATCACCAGCACGTTGGCGGCGCCCGTCAGGCGGCAGAAGGGATAGAGCTTGCGGTCGGTATCGAGTGCAACGTCGACGTTCATCTCGCCGTCGAACTCGAAGTCGATTTTACCCGCCGCGGCGGCCTCGTTCAGAAGCGCCATGGCCCCGCGCACGGTTTCGGTCATCACCCCGTGCGGATTTCCGAAGTTGGAATAGGACAGCAAGGCCACTTTCGGCTCATGGCCCAGGCGCTTCACAGCCGCGGCGCTTTCGATGGCGATACGCGCGAGCTCCTCCTGGTTTGGCCGCTCGTGGACGGCGGTATCTGCCACGAACAACGTGCGGCCCCGGGCCACGATCATGGTGAGGCCGAAGACGGGCGCATCGGGCGTGGTGTCGATCACGCGGCGCACGTCTCTCAGCGCCGTGTGGTAGTTGCGCGTGAGACCCGTGACCATGGTATCCGCGTGACCGAAAGCCACCATGCAGGCCGCGAAGACGTTGCGGTCCTGGTTCACCATGCGCTCGGCATCACGTTGCAGGAATCCCTGCCGCTGAAGCCGGCGATACAGGAAATCGCCGTATTGCGCCACGGCGCGGGACTCCCGCGCATTGGTGATGGTGATGCCTTCGAGGTCTTCCGGCCGGAGGTTAAGGTTCTCGATGGCTTCTTCCACCTTGCGGCGGCGCGCGACCAGGATCGCTTTGCCGTAGCCCGCGTTGCGATAAGCGATGGCGGCGCGCAACGTGCGCTCCTCCTCGCCTTCGGCGAACACCACCGTACGCGGTGAACGCACCACTTCGTTCGTGACCGTCTGCAAGGTCGCGACCGTCGGATCGAGCCGCGCGGCAAGCTGCTTGCGATAGGCGAACATGTCGGTGAGGGGCTTGCGCGCAACGCCCGTATCCATCGCGGCTTTTGCAACGGCCGGCGGAACGGTCGAGATCAAGCGCGGATCGAAGGGCACCGGAATGATGTACTCGCGGCCGTATCTCAACTTGCGGCCCGAGTAGGCGGCGGCGACTTCTTCGGGCACATCCTGGCGCGCGAGTTCGGCGAGAGCGCGCGCGGCCGCGAGCTTCATCTCTTCGTTGATGGTGCGCGCGCACACATCGAGCGCACCGCGGAAGATGAAGGGGAAGCCCAGGACGTTGTTTACCTGATTTGGATAGTCCGACCGGCCCGTGGCGACGATGGCGTCGTCGCGCACTTCGGCGACTTCTTCGGGCGTGATCTCAGGGTCCGGATTCGCCATGGCGAAAATGATCGGGTTCTTGGCCATGGACTTCACCATGGCCGGCGTCATGGCGCCCTTCACCGAAAGGCCGAAGAACACGTCGGCGCCGACGATGGCTTCGGCGAGGGTGCGTGCCTTGGTGTCGGCGGCATGGGCCGCTTTCCACTGGTTCATGTTCTCGGTGCGGCCCTGGTACACCACGCCTTTCGAATCGCACATGATCACATTCTCGGCGCGTACGCCGAGGGCTTTGGCGAGCTCGAGGCAGGAGATGGCCGCGGCGCCGGCGCCGTTCAGCACCAGCTTCACGTCCGAAAGCTTGCGCCCCGTCAGGTCGCAGGCATTGATGATGCCCGCAGCGCAGATGATCGCCGTGCCGTGCTGGTCGTCATGGAACACCGGAATGTCCATGAGCTCCCGCAGGCGGCTTTCAATGATGAAACACTCGGGCGCCTTGATGTCCTCGAGGTTGATGCCGCCCCAGCTCGGGCCCAGGTAGCGCACGCAGTTAATGAACTCGTCGACGTCGCGGGTATCGACCTCGAGGTCGATCCCGTCCACGTCGGCAAATCTCTTGAACAGCACTGCCTTGCCTTCCATCACCGGCTTGCTGGCGAGGGCGCCCAGGTCCCCAAGACCCAGCACAGCCGTTCCGTTGGAGATGACGGCCACGAGGTTGCCCTTGGCGGTGTAGTCGTAGGCCGTGTTGGGATCGCGCGCGATCTCAAGGCAGGGGGCTGCGACGCCCGGCGAATAGGCCAGCGACAGATCGTGCTGGGTGGTCAGCGGCTTGGTGGCCGTGATCTCGATTTTGCCCGGGCGGCCGGACGCGTGGAATGTAAGTGACTCTTGATCGAAGTTCCGCCGCACCGGGCGCTTCTTCGGCACGGTCCCTGGGTCCCGCGGCGCATTACTGTCCATGCTCATTCCCCGAAATGTGCTCTTTCGTCTTCTTTGTTCGGGCCATTGTGCCGCATGGGGTCCGGCAATGCAAAATCCCAATGAAACCAACGCGCTGCACCGCACAACATGACGGCCAAATGACATGTGGATAAACCGCCGTTCTCACTTTTCGGGGCCCCCGGCTTGCTATAGTGAGAATGTCGCTCCTCCCGACCACATGTTGACTGTCTGGACCCGCTCCTTTGCCGGATGAATCCCTCGAACCCGCGTCCCTAGCGGCGTCCGCCTCGGCCGGCGAACCCTCGACCCCGATGATGACCCAATATCTCGCGGTAAAAGCCGGGTACCCGGACGCGCTTCTCTTCTATCGCATGGGGGATTTCTACGAGCTCTTCTTCGGCGACGCCGTAAAGGCCGCCGGCGCCCTCGACATCGCGCTCACCAAACGCGGCAAACACGCAGGGGAAGACATCCCCATGTGCGGGGTGCCTGTGCACTCCCACGAGGCCTATCTCGCGCGCCTGATCCGCTCAGGCTTCAAGGTCGCCGTCTGCGAGCAGATGGAAGATCCGGCCGAGGCCAAGAAGCGCGGATCGAAATCCGTCGTGAAGCGCGATGTCGTGCGCCTCATTACGCCCGGCACGCTCACCGAAGATTCCCTCCTCGATGCGCGGACCCACAACTATCTCGCTTCGCTCGCCCAGGTCAAAAGCGATCCGGACAACGAATTTGGTCTCGCCTGGCTCGACGTTTCCACCGGCGACTTTCAGCTCCAGCCCGTGCGCCGCGCAGGGTTGACGGCGGCGCTCGCGCGCCTTGAACCCGGCGAGCTTCTGCTTTCGGAAAAGATATTCCTCGATCCCGAGATGGCCCTCCTCCTCGAACCCTGGAAGTCGCGCCTCTCGCCCTTGCCCGCGCCTCGCTTTGATTCCGAAAATGCGAAGAAGCGCCTCGAAAAACTTTTCGCCGTCGGCACGCTCGACGCGTTCGGCGCCTTCTCCCGCGCCGAGACCGCCGCCGCCGGGGCGCTGGTGGATTATGTCGAGCTGACGCAGAAGGGAAAACTCCCGAGCCTCTCGACGCCGCAGCGCCTTCCAGTCGGCGCGGTGATGGAGATCGACGCCGCCACGCGGCGCAATCTCGAACTCACCCACACCTTGTCCGGCGAACGTCGCGGCAGTCTTCTCTCGGTCATCGACCGCACCATCACGGGCGCGGGGGCGCGGCTTCTCGCGAGCCAGCTCAACGCGCCGCTTACGGATCCCGCACGCCTCAACGAGCGCCTGGACGCGGTCACCTTCTTTGTCACCGCCCCGCCCGCCCGTGACCGCTTGCGCGCAGGCCTCGCGGCCTGTCCCGATATCGAGCGCGCTCTCTCGCGCCTCTCGCTCGGCCGTGGAGGCCCGCGCGATCTCGCCTCCATGCGCGATGCCCTCGGTCAGGTTCCGGCTTTGCGCGCCGCGGTCATGGAACTCCCGGCCAGCCTTCTTCCGCCATCGCCCCTTGTCGCGCGGCAGCTCGCCGCGCTCGGTCAACACGAGGCCCTGGTCACGCGCTTCACCCGGGCCCTTGCCGCCGATCTTCCGTTGCTCGCCCGCGACGGTGGTTTCATCGCGCCAGGTTACGATGCGGCACTCGACGAATTCCTCGCGCTCCGCGACGAAAGCCGCAAGCTCATCGCCGGCCTGCAGGCGCGTTATGTGGAGATGAGCGGCGTCTCCGCCCTCAAGATCCGCCACAACAATATCCTCGGCTACTACATCGAAACGCCCGCGAAGCCCGGCGAGACCTTGATGGAAAAAGCCCGCGCCGGCGGGACGGAGTCTATGTTTATTCATCGCCAGAGCATGGCCAACGCCATGCGCTTCACCACGGTCGAGCTCTCCGAACTCGAAGACAAGATCCGATCCGCCGCCGACAAGGCGCTCGCGCTCGAGCTCAAACTCTTCTCCGATCTCGTGGGTGAAGTGATGGCGCGGCGCACCGAGATCGCCGCGGCCGCAAGCGCCATGGCGGGTCTCGACGTGGCGACGGCGCTTTCACAATTGGCCATGGACGAGGGCCACGTGCGCCCCGTCATCGACGACAGCACCGCCTTCCAGATCGAAGCCGGGCGTCATCCCGTGGTCGAAGCGGTCCTCAAGGTTCATGGAACGTCGTTCGTCGCCAACGACTGTGCCCTTGGAGATCCAAAGAAGAAGAGTGGTCGGCTCTGGCTCATCACCGGCCCGAACATGGCGGGCAAAAGCACGTTCCTCCGCCAGAATGCGCTCATCGCCCTCATGGCGCAGATGGGCGCCTATGTGCCCGCGACCCACGCCCATATCGGCGTCATAGATCGCTTGTTCTCGCGCGTCGGAGCCGCCGACGATCTTGCTCGCGGCCGCTCGACCTTCATGGTGGAAATGGTCGAGACCGCCGCCATCCTCAACCAGGCCACCGCCAAGTCCTTCGTGATCCTGGACGAGATCGGCCGCGGCACCGCGACCTTCGACGGCCTCTCCATCGCCTGGGCGAGCCTCGAGCACTTGCATGACGTCAACAAATGCCGTGCCCTCTTCGCCACCCACTACCACGAACTGACGGCACTCGCGGCGCGGCTTCCGGAGCTCGCGCCCCACAGCATGCGCGTCAAGGAGTGGCAGGGCGACGTGGTGTTCCTGCATGAAGTCGCACCCGGCGCGGCCGACCGGTCCTACGGCATCCATGTCGGCCGGCTCGCGGGGTTACCGCCTGCGGTGATCGCCCGGGCCGAGCAGGTGCTGGCCATCCTCGAAAAGGACCAGCAAGCCGGCGGTGCCGCGCGGCTCGCCGACGACCTTCCGCTGTTCGCGGCCTTGCCCCGGCCGCCCATGGGTGGTGTCGCCCGCGCCTCGGGCCCGTCGGCCTTGGAAGCTGCCTTCGCCGAGATTGCGCCCGACAGTCTCAGCCCGCGGGAAGCCCTCGATCTTCTCTATCGGCTCAAAGCGTTAGCACACCAAAAGAGCTGAAACGGCTCCCCCGCCCGTCTGCTATAGTTCGGCTATGTTCGACCTCGATCCCGACAAGCCGAATATCCCTGCGCTCGCCCGCATCCTTTCGGGCATGGGCCTGTTCCTCCTGATCGCGTCCGCCTTGTCGATGATGCTCGCTTTCTCGGGCTACGAGTGGGCCAACGAGATCTACGCCATTGCCGGATCCATCGGCGCATTCCTGCTGGCGCTCGTGTTTTTCGCGCAAGGCAAGATCATCGAACAGCTCGCCGTGGTCAGCGCCCGCGTGAAATCGCGCTTCGCCGTCGACGCCGCGGCCAAGACTGTGCAAGCCACAGGTACCGCACCCGGCGCGATCGTCTCGAATACCTCGTGGGCGGGCCCGACCGCCCCGAAGGGCAAGGAGCGCGTGATCCACGTGCCCGACGAGCAGGCGCGCCAATCCGGTTTTAAGGTGAAGTAGCGGTGATCCGGCCCTATATAGCGGCGAGCAAAGCCGCTTTCGGAACATAAGAAATCCCGTGCGCACAATTTATCAACCCCGCGAGATCATCGACCGGCGCCGGCTGGAAGCCGAACTTGACGCCGCCGTCGTCAATACGCGCGACGACGTCAAACGCCAGGTCCTGATCACCAAGCTCAAGGCCGCCCATATCATGGGCACCGGCGTCATCCGCGAGCGCTTCGAGAAAGGGCGCACCAGCGGCGCCGATACCGTCGTCGCGCACAGCTACCTCATGGATCAACTGATCCGTGTTCTCTACGACTTCGCCACGACTCACGTGATCCTGCGCGGCGTGCCGACCAAGGGCGAGCGCATCTCCATCGTCGCCATCGGCGGCTACGGCCGCGGCGAACTCGCGCCTTTGTCCGACATCGATCTTCTGTTTCTGCTTCCGTACAAGAAGACGCCCTTCTCCGAGCAGCTCGCCGAGTTCATGCTCTACGTGCTCTGGGATCTTGGTCTCAAGGTCGGCCATGCGGTGCGCTCG
>CAMDOZ010000113.1 GCA_945903705.1 Fidelibacterota bacterium
TCGCGGTTCGCGGCGTCGGTAGCCAGCACCGCCGTTTGGACCTCGGTGGGATCCTTGTAATCGCGCTCGGTTAGCGCGCGCGCGAGGGAGGGAGCAGTGGGAGGAAATGCCAAAACGTGGACCTTTGAGGGGAAAAGAGGCCGTTCGTCGGGGCCCCACCGGGTTTATGCGGTGGGTATAGTGCATTTCGCGGCTTTGGGAACTCCTTAGAGCCCGCCATTCACGCGCATCGGCCATGCTTGTGGGTCACGCCGCCCCCAAAAGGGCGCGTTATGAGGCGCCGTTGTCCTCGGCGCGCGCGCGCACGGCCAGCCGCTCCCATTGTTCTGCGAGCCGCAGGAGTTCGCGCTTTTCCTCTTCATCCATCACCCGTGCCGCGATGTTGCGCGCTTCTGCGGCGCGCTTGCGGAACGTCTCCGCCTTGTTTTCGACGGATGCCATCTACCTACCCTAAAGTGCCACAACGGCCGCCGGCCCACCTTGTTACGGGTGTGCGACATTAACCTGCGATAAAATTCGGCGGTCTGGGACGGGCCGGTTCAGGGCCGGAACCGGCCTTTCCGGGTCTTGCGGGACCGGGGCGAAGGCTATATACAGCCCGCTTTCCGGCCCCTCCGGCCGGTATACCTGCGTTTTAAGGGCTTTCCGATGAAGAAGGATATTCACCCCGACTACCACGAGATCAAGGTCGTCATGACCGATGGTAGCGAGTACATGACCCGCAGCACCTACGGCAAAGCGGGCGACACCTTGCGTCTGGAAATCGACCCGAAGACCCACCCAGCCTGGACCGGCGTTCACCGCCTCCTCGATTCCGGCGGTCAGCTCGCGAAATTCAAGAAGCGTTTCAAAGGCTTCGGCAGCCCGACGTAAGAAACGTCGCTGCCGCGCTCCTTTCGCGCACCTAACCTACTAAATCTAGTAGCCGTACCGGCCTCCGGTACGGCTTTTTTGTGTTAATCTGTTGCTCCGCCTCGCCTTCACCGCAACCTTTACGGGGCTTTCGGCGTTAATGGACGTAGGGGGGTGTTGAACGGGGGTTCACGCCAGGTAAGCGGACGTAGGTATGTTGTCGATCACCCAATTCGAGGTTTACGTGCTCGACCACGGGCGATGGACGATTCATGCCCGCTACGGCAGCGACCAGCGCAAGGCGGCCGTCATGGACGCCCGCTCCACCGAATTCACCACCGGCCTTCCCACCAAAGTCGTCGCCGAAACTTATTTCCCGGAGATCGGCGAGAGCGAGCTGGTGACCGCTTACATCAGTCCCAAGGCGCGCGAGCGGCGCGAAGCCGCCAAGAGCATCAAGCGCGCCGGCCGCAGCCCGATCGCCGCCCGCACGGCGGCGGTGGCCGCGCCTTCGGCGAAACCGCGGCGCCTCAGGATGCGCGCCGGCTTCAACGTGCGCCAGTACGTCATGCAAGGCATCGTCGCCGGCGCGTTCAGCCTCGTGGGCGCGACCCTTTCGACCGTGTTCCTGTCGTGGGGTCTTCGGCGCTCGATCGACGCCGGCTTGCCCGTGAGCCCAACGCTGTCGACCACGCTCCTCACGTACGGCTACGCGATCTTCTTCATTTTCTTCTTCATGTCGCTGTTCCGTTCGAAACTGCCGCTGCACCGCATGCTTTCGTATCTGTGGGCGTCGGCGGGGGAAAAGGCGCAGAAACCGGAAGAAACGATCAGGAGCATCGCCGCCGCGATCGCGCCGAAACTTCGCCCGAAACAGCCGCCGGCCGTTGTCGAAGCCGAGGCGGCGCGCGCGCGCGAAGAGATGAAGCTCTTGCGCGGCGATCCGCAACCCGAACCGGAGCCCGAGATCATCATCGCCCCGCCGCCGCCGCCACCGGTGGTCGAAGTCGCGGCGCCCGTTGAAGAACCGCCTCCGCCCGAAACCGCGCGTGAGCGGAAAAAGCGCGAGAAGTTAGAGAAAAAAGAGGCCGAAGAGCGCGCGAAAGCCGCCAAGGCGGCCGCCGTGGCGAAGGCGCTTGAGGAGCTTGAAATAGCTGCCGCCGTCGCCGCCGCAGCGCCGCCGCCCGATCCGCTGCCGCTCGAGCGCGCCGTCTTGCGCAGCTTCATCGCCGACGTTCTGAAGCCGGCCACCGCCGGCACCATGCCCGACGATCCAGTCACGCGGCGCGGCGTCTCGCTGGTCATCGCCGGTGCTGCCGCGACGCTCGCTGAAACCGCGCGCACGTCCTATGAAGGGCGGCTCAATCTTGTCGAGGGCGCTCTCACGCAGTTCGGCGTGAGCGCGGCGAGTGTGGCGATGTTCATTCACCGTCATGACGAATTTGTCGCGGCGCCGGCCAATGCGGCCCTGGTCAATCTCGGGCGCTCGGCGCTCGCCAAACACTTGGACGGCACAGACGTCACGCGCATCATGGCCGTGGCGATCGCAGGCTGGCGTACGCCGTTCGGCCAACCGACCGGTCTCGCGCCCGAAAGCGAGACGCCCGTCGCCGCCGCGCCGCCCGAACCGACACCGAACGATATCTACATCCTCACCGAGCTTCGCATGGGCGCGGCCTTCGCGATGACACCCGAGGGCATGCCGGACAACGCCGCGGAAGCGTCACGTGACGCGGCCATGGGACTGCACAACAGCGTCGTGCGCAGCGTGCTCGGAACGCACGGCGGCCATGAAGTGAAACACACCGGGACCGGCATCTTCGCGCAGTTCAAAGACTCCGGCGCCGCGGTCGCGGCGGCCTCGGAGATTCAACGGCGCTTTACCGCCAACTACGGACCTAAGCTCGCCCTTGCGATGATTGCGAACGTCGCCGGCGAGGACCCGCTGCTGACGCCCAACGTCATTCACCAGGCCCAGACCGCCGTCGCGCAGGCTTGCGACGGCGAAATCCTGGCGGAGCGCCGCGTGCAAAAAGCGGCGGGAAAAGCGGATGATCCGCCGGACCTCGACGCGGAGGACGACGACGCCGCGCTCGTTAAGATTTCGGCGGAGCCGGAGGCCGACGAACCGGCGCTCTATGAGCACGTCCCGATGGGCAAGATGACGGCCGCGCCTTTTGTGCCGCCAATGTCCGCCCCCGTCGCCCAGGCGGTTAACGCCCCGTAAAAGACGAACGCCGGGACCCGGGCCGTTTAATCCATCTTTAGGGTATCAACGGCATTGTACGGTCGCCGTATTTCACGTTGCGGCCAACCGATAAAATTGAGTACCACGACGGCGGTTAGGGGAGACAAGGTCCGCGGGCGGTCTCTGCGCGCGGACGTGTTTGAGCGATGTCGCGCGATACCATCGAGGTCTATTACCACCAGAACGGGCGTTGGCAGCTTCATGCATCGTATGAAGTGAGTCAGCGGGAAACCGCTATTGAAGACGCGAAGGCCGTCGAACAGAAGGAAGGCTATGCGACCCGCGTGGTGCGCGAGACGTTTCAACCCGCAACCAATACCACCGACACCGTCATCAGCTGGCAGAGCCAGAAAGCCAAGGCCATCAACGACGCCGACAATATGTTCGGCACCGCCCCAGGCGGCGGCGGAAAGGCCCCCCAGAAAGGCGGACAAAAAAAACCGGCGCCCGCGGCCCCGCGCCCGGTGCAGCAACCGCGTCCCGCCCCGGCCGCCGCGCCGCAGCCGCAGCAAGCGAAACCCGCACCCCAGAAGAGCGCCTCATTCCAACCCGCGCCTGTTCGCAAGCAGGCGTCCAAGGGAAAAAAGAAAAAGCAGCGCAGCGTTTTTATGCGGGTCCTGATCGCCGTCGGGACGAGCGGGGCATTGTCGATCGTCGGGTCCGTCGCGATCGCCCTCGGCATCATCGGACTCGTCAACATGGGGATGCTTCCCCAGCAGCGCGACTACACGCCGATCGTCGCCGGCACCTTCATCCTCAGCTTCTTCCTGGCGCTGTTCGTGAACTTCCAGAAGCAATTCGGAATCCTTTCACTGCTGAAGAGCTCGGGCGCGTCGAGGCGTACTCCCGGTCCCGAGATGATGATGGCCGCCACGACCAAGAAGGCGCGGCCGGTGCAGGACATCGAGTTCGATCAGGTGGAGATCGAAGATTTGCGCGAGAAGGTGCTGGCCGAAGATCTCGCGGAAGACAGCGCGGACGAAGATGCAGAGATCGATACCGAAGAGGCGCCGCCTTCCCTCGACGCCGACATGGGCGCCGACATGAGCGCCGACAGGGGCGCGGACATGGACATGGGCGCCCAGGTTCACGAGGCGCAGGAGCTCCCTCCCCCGCAACCACAGCCGCAGCCGCAGCACCATCCTCAACAGCAGCCGCACGCCGCGCCGGAAGCGAAGAGAGAAACACCGCAGCCCAAACCCGCGGCACCTCCGCCTCCCCCGGCGGCGCCGCAAGTCTCTCCCGCCGAAACCGAAGCGCGCGCGACGCTCACCAAGTTCGTGAACGATGTCATGCGCAACGCTCCGGGCGACCTCAACACCTTCACGCGCTTCGGCCTCAATCTCTATGTAGCTGGCGCTGGATCCGTCATCGGACAGACGAAGCGCCTTCCGCGCGACACACAACTTTCCGTTCTCAAGCAGGGCCTGCAATCGACCGGCATGCCCGTCGACCGCGCCGAAGCCTTCTGCGTCGAGATTCCGAGCCACGGCAAGAATCCGAAGTACGGCGGAATGATTCAGGCCGGCGTGAAGGCCATGCAGGAATATCTTGGCGGCAACGCCGGCGTCGCCGCGCAGATCTCCCAACTGCTCCAGGAATGGAACCTGCCGGACAAACGCGCCGCAGTTCCGTCCCTCATTACGTTCGTCTTCACCGACATCGTCGGCTCGACCGCGATGACCCAGCGCCTCGGCAACGCCGGCGCACAGAAGGCCGTGCGCGCCCACAACACCGCCGTGCGCGGCGCCATTCAGTCCTACAAAGGCCGCGAAGTGAAACACACCGGCGACGGCATCATGGCCACCTTCCCCGACCCGCCTTCAGCGGTCGCGGCGTGCATCAAGATGCTGCGTGAGATCAACGCCCACAACGCCGCGAACCCAACCGTCGACGTACACCTGCGTATCGGAATCAACGCCGGCGAAGCGGTGGAGGAAGAGAACGACTTCTTCGGCGCCGCCGTGCAGATGACGGCGCGCATCTGCGACAAAGCAGCGAAGGATAACGTCTGGGTATCGCAATCGATCGTCGACGGCTGCAAAGGCCAGAAGTTCGGCTTCATTCCCCGCGGCGGCTTCGAGATGAAGGGCATCCAGGGCGCCAAGCGCCTGTTCGAAGTGGGCTGGAGCGACGCCCACAAGAACGAGCTCGCGGACCTCTAATCTCTCCGAATAACTAAGGCCTCTCGTCGGAACGCTGCTTGACTCTATTGATTACATCTGTAATCGTACAGTGATTACGGATGTAAACAATGCGCATCACCGCCGCTGAAAGCATCGTCATGGACGTCCTCTGGCACCGCAGCCCGCGCGCGGCGGAGGAGATCGCCGCTGAGGTCGCGGACGCTCAAGGCTGGGGCGACGCCACCGTCAAGACGCTGCTCAACCGCCTTCTCAAGAAGAAAGCGATCGCCGCGGACCGCGACGGCCGGCGCTATCTCTACCGGCCCCTCCTGTCGCGGGGAAACTATGTCAGCGCAGAAAGCCGCACGCTTCTGGACCGGTTCTTTGACGGCCGGGTGTCCTCGATGGTCTCGTTCTTCTCGGAAAGCGAGAAACTGAGCCTTAAGGAAATAGCCGAACTCAAACGCCTCATCGCGGAGTTGGACAAATGACCGCCGAGATTCTCGCTTTTCTGGCGCGGAGCACCGTTGTTTCGAGCATCGCAATTCTCGTCGTGCTGGCCTTGCGGCCGGTCGTACGGAACGTCTTCGGTGCGCGGATCTCTCACGCGTTCTGGCTCCTGATCCCGGTGACGCTGCTCGCGAGCGCCCTGCCAGGGCCCCGGTACGACGCCATCATAGGTACCCCACCGCTCGCGAGCGCGATCAAGGTCGAGCGCGCCGTAGCCGCCGTACTCCTTCCGCCGCTCGAGACCTCGATGCAAGCGTCGCGGCCGAAGCGGGTGGATGTGGCGGCTGCCGTCGCCGCAACCTGGGCGGCCGGCGTCCTGTTCAGCCTCGGCGTCCTGCTGCTCTCACAGCGGCGCTATGTCGCAAGGCTCCGGCTACGCCGGCCCTCGGGCGACATGCGAGTTCGATACGCCGAGGCTGAACACGCCAGCCCGGCCGTCGTCGGCCTGCTGCGGCCTTTCATCGTCCTCCCGCTGGATTTCGAGCGCCGCTACACGGCGCCCGAGCGGAGGCTCATTCTCGCGCATGAACGGGCCCACATCGAAGCATGGGACCTACAGGTCAATGCGTTGGTGTCCCTGATCCAATGCGTCTACTGGTTCAACCCACTGTTCCACGTCGCCCAACGCGCCTTCCGCATGGACCAGGAATTCGCCTGCGACGAACGGGTCATGCAGCGCCATGGCGACGCGCGGCGCGTTTACGGCGAAGCCATGCTGAAGACGCAGATGGCGGTGGGCGCCATGCCGCTCGCCTGTCACTGGCCGCGGTTTGAAATGAAGAGCCTCAAGCGACGCATCGCCATGTTGGCGCAGAGCCGGCCATCGAAGGCGAGGCGCGCGGCGGGAGCGACCTTGTGCGCCGGACTCCTCATGGCAACGGCGGCGATGACCTGGGCGGCCCAGCCGCAGCGCCCAGCACCCGCCGCCGACCACGAAAGCTCCACCCCTCGGCGCGGCGAGACAGCCGCGGACGCCTTAGGCAAGCAACTTGTCGCGGCCGTCCGGGACCAGGACGAGAGCGCGGTCCGAAAACTCCTCGACGCCGGCGCCGATGTGAATCACCTTCTCCGCGGCAAGGGCACACCGTTGATTGTCGCAATTCGCGAGGGCGACCACGACATCGTCTCCCTGCTGGTGAAATCCGGTGCGGACGTGAACCTTTCCCTCCCCGGCGACGGCAGTCCGCTGATCGCAGCGGCGACACGCGGCGACGTCGCGCTCATTAACCTCATGATCTCGCTCGGCGCGAACGTAAATGGCTATGTGCGCAACGACGCAACACCCCTTGTCGCGGCGATCCGCCACGGAAACAGCAAGAGCGTGGCCGCGTTGCTGGAGGCCGGCGCGGACGCGAAAGCCGCGGCGCCTGGTGACGGCAACCCCTTGATCGCGGCCGCGACGCGCGGCGACGTGCCGCTCATGACGACGCTGATCGCGCGCGGCGCCGAAATCGACGGCAACGTGCCCGGCGACGAAACACCCTTGATCAACGCCGCGCAAAACAACCGGCTTGAGGCGGCGCGTTATCTCATCGAACGCGGCGCCGACGTGAACCTCGCGGTGGAATCGCGCCTGCGCGACGATCGCATCGTGACCAGATCACCTTTGAGCGAAGCGTTACGCAACGGCCACGAAGAGATGGTCCAACTTCTGAAATCCCACGGCGCGAAGTGAGCTAGCGGGCCTCGATGACTTTGGTGATCGGGGCCGGCTCCTTCCCGCCCTTTGGCTCAATCCACTCAACCGTGACGCCATTGTCGTAGAGCTGGTGCGTCTTCCAGCTCAATTCAGAGACCGCGGCGGGATTGCGCGCGGCGAACGTCACCGCGCCCCGTTCATCGGCAGGAATCTTCGTCGACCACCGCACCACCGTTGCGCCGGTGGCCGTCTTGCTCACTTTGTGCCCTTCCGGCGTATCGGCAATGGCGACGATCTCCACTCCGGCTGGAATTTCGACCTCGACGGCGATCGTGGTCGCTTCCAAATGCGATGGGATCCGTACCGTGTACGTGACGACTTCACCCGCGGCACTCTCGCGCGGTTCGACAACGACATGGGCGAATGCGGCTTGAGCCAGCAAAAATACGGCGGCGCCAGCGCCGATGAAAATCGAGGTCTTCATAGGATTCCCTCCCACTCAATAATTTTAAAAACCGCGCGCCGGACAGAGTCCGGGCTGCGGTTAGTTCATTCTTTGAAGGTCAGGCGAGGATTGGGGGCGCGCGGGAGATGTAGAGCGCAAAACGCGCCGACGTGCGGATGAATTCCGCATGCGAAAGATCGGCCGGGCGCGCGAAGTCGGCGGGAACGTCGACAATGAGCGTCGCCGGAAGAGAAAGAGCGGCCAGGGCCGCAACGGCGCCGCAGACGGCGCAATCCGCGTGGCCTTTATGGGTGTGGCCACCGGGCGCATTGTGATCGTGTTTTGCGGGAACGGGCGCTGCAATCGGCACAGCAGCCATGTGCTGGGCGTGATCGTGATGATGTGCGTGAGGATCGGCCGGAGCCGGAGCTACGCGCTCCGCGGTCGCTTCGATGACGTCGATTGAAAGCTGATTCTGCGCGGCGGCGCTTGCGATCAGAGCGATCGCAACGAGCCACGCCGCAAAGCCGAGACGCCTGAAGGCAGACAGCGACATGACCTGAAGCTACGCCTGGCCTGAAAGACCAGCAAGTCGACAAATTTTCAGGGGGCGGCGGAATAAAGTCACGAGTACGTGTGAGTACCGTCTTGTTTTTTGGTCATCCTAGGGCTTGTTCCGAGGTCCAGGGTTTCTAACGCCGTACCGTGCCGAGAGTACCTCACACCCGGCATACCACCAGCCTAGCAACCCTGGATTCCGGATCGCACCTGCTTCGCTGCTACGCAGCTACGCAGGCTTGTCCGGAATAACAGTTGATGATGAACGACCCGCCGGAGTTTACGACTTAAAGAACGAGTCCGCGCCGGAGCGGGCCTTGCCCTTTTTCGTGATCTCGGCGTCCGCGCGTGCGATCTCGGCTTTCAGCTCGTCGATATATTCCTTGAGATCGCCGATGGACATGCGGGTGAGGTCTTTCTTGACCGGTTTCTTCTTGAGGGGATCTAGTTCGTCGGTGTCCATCGCATCCTTCCTCCGCGCGCGTGACCGCATTATAGGTAGCGAATACATGTAAGGGGCTGCAATGGCCGTGTCGCTTCCCGAGACGATGACCTGCATCGAGATCAAGGCGCCGGGGGGACCGGAGCAGCTTGTCCTCGCCACACGCCCCTGCCCGCGGCCCAAATCGCATGAGGTCCTGATCGCCGTCGAGGCGGCCGGCGTGAACCGGCCGGACGTCGTGCAGCGCATGGGTCTCTATCCTCCGCCGCCGGGGGTTTCGGATCTTCCCGGTCTCGAAGTCGCGGGGACCGTCATCGCGGCCGGTGCGGAGGTAAAGTGGCCGGCCGTGGGAGATCGCGTCTGCGCCCTCACCCCAGGCGGCGGCTATGCGACGCATTGCGTTACGCCCGCCGGCACCTGCCTGCCGATCCCAAAAAATTTCGACGCCGTGCATGCGGCAGCCTTGCCGGAAACTTTCCTGACCGTCTGGCACAATGTTTTCGAACGCGGGGCGCTGAAAGCCGGGGAGAATTTTCTGGTGCACGGCGGCTCCAGCGGAATCGGCACCACCGCGATCCAGCTTGCCCACGCGTTCGGCGCGTTTGTCGCAACGACGGCCGGCAACGACGAGAAATGCGCGAGCTGCCGCGCGCTCGGCGCCGACCTTGCCATCAACTATCGTACCCAAGACTTCGCCGAGGAGATCAAGGCCAAGGCGCCGGGCGGCGGCGTCGACGTCATCCTCGACATGGTGGGCGGCGCCTACACGGCCCGCAATTTGCGGGCGCTGAAACCCGACGGCCGGCTGGTGAATATCGCTTTCCTCGGCGGCTCGAAGAGCGACCTCGACCTGCTCCCGGTGATGGTGAAGCGCCTGACCCTTACCGGCTCGACGCTTCGGCCGCGAGACGACGCCTTCAAAGCCCGCCTTGCCGCGGCCGTTCGGGAGAAGGTGTGGCCCCTCCTCGAGGCCGGCCGGATCAAGCCCGTCCTCCACGCGACTTTCCCCCTCGCCCAAGCGGCCGAAGCTCACCGGCTCATGGAAACGAGCACGCACACCGGGAAAATCGTCCTAATCCCCTAAGTCCTCTTAAATACAGGATTTATTACAAGGACTTAGGAAAAAATTCCCGGAAACGGTTTGACCCTGGCGCGCTAAAACCGATATATAGCCCTTAACGATGAGACCCGGGCCCGCCGGTATGCCGGCGTCGGCCGTCCGGTTTTGCGGCGCGGCCCGCGACCCGGGCCCAATCCGAAAGGAAGAGACTATGGTTCTGCCTCTAATGCCGAAGGCAACAGCCGTTTGGCTGGTGGAAAACACGGCGCTGTCGTTTGAACAGATCGCCGACTTTACCGGCATGCACGAGCTTGAAGTCCAGGCGATTGCCGACGGCGAAGTGGCCATCGGCATCGTCGGCGTTAACCCCATTGCCAGCGGCCAACTGACGCAAGCCGAGCTCGAAAAGGCCGAAGGCGATCAGACGGTCAAACTGAAGCTCAACAAGACCGACATTCCGCTGCCGAAAGCGCGTTCCAAGGGTGCGCGTTATACGCCGGTGTCGAAGCGCCAGGACCGTCCCGACGCGATCGCCTGGCTCCTGAAGCATCATCCGGAACTCACCGACGCACAGATCAGCCGGCTGATCGGCACCACCAAGCCGACCATCCTGTCCGTGCGCGACCGTTCGCACTGGAACGCGGCCAATATCAAGCCGCAGAACCCGGTGACGCTCGGCCTTTGCACCGAGCCGGAACTGGAAAAGATGGTGATCATCGCCCAGCGCCGAGTCTCCAACGCCGCCAAAGCCGCAGCCCGCGAAGCGGCGCGTCGCGAACGCGAAGCCAAGGCCGCCGAAGCGGCAGCGAATGCGCCGCCTGCTCCGGCTGAAACGCCCGCGGAAGCTCCGGCGGAACCGAACGCACCGGTGGAAAGCTCGTCATCCGACAATGGCGGGCACACGCCAGCCTAGTGCCGGGCTACCAATCCGCCTTCGCCGAGGCTACGGCAGATAGCTGACGCTTAGTCAAAAAAAAGGCCCATCCGACGATGGGCCTTGAGCGTTTTGGGGATCCTACCCTTTCGCATCGGCTACGGGCGAGTCTCCCGCATTTGGTGCCTGGCGATTGGCTATCGGCTGAACTAATCGACCTAGCTATGCACTTCGATGCGGTGCAGCTCGTCTTTGATCTTCAGCTTCTTTCTTTTGAGTTCGTGAACGAGTGAGAAATCTGGGAGAGGTCGTCGCTCTTCTTCGAAGAGTATGAATTCGATTTCTTTGTGCTTGGCTTGAAGCGCTTCGGCCCTCGCATCCTGACCCATAGGTGAAATCCTCCG
>CAMDOZ010000114.1 GCA_945903705.1 Fidelibacterota bacterium
GCGCGCCCGTCGATACCAGGCTGATCAATCTCGAGCGCCTGGAAGAAACGATCGAAGGTATCGCGCGCGCGACCGCCTCCGGCGCCAAAGTCTATTGGGTGTGCCCCTTGGTGGAAGAATCGGAGCTCGTCGATCTCGCCGCGGCGGAGGACCGCTTCGTCCACCTCAAGCAGCGTTTCGGTACGAGCGTCACATTGCTCCACGGTCAGATGAAGGCCGCGGACAAGGACGCCGCCATGGACGCCTTCGCGGCGCGCGATACGGCGTGCCAGATCCTCGTCGCGACGACGGTCATCGAAGTGGGCGTGGACGTACCGGACGCAACCATCATCGTGATCGAACACGCCGAGCGCTTTGGCCTCGCCCAGCTTCATCAATTGCGGGGGCGCGTCGGACGCGGCGGCAAACCCGGAACCTGCCTTTTGCTCTACGCTGCGCCGCTGACGGAAACCGCAAAAGCGCGTCTCTCGATGCTGCGGGAGACCGAGGACGGATTTATCATCGCGGAAGAAGACCTTCGTTTACGTGGCGGAGGTGAAGTCCTCGGCACGCGCCAAAGCGGCCTGCCCGACTTCAAGCTCGCCGACATCATGGTGCACGGCGAATTGCTGGCGACCGCCAGGGACGATGCGAAGCTCACGATTTCCCGAGATCCGGACCTGGAGACGCCGCGCGGCCAGGCCTTGCGGACTCTGCTCTATCTCTTTCAACAGGACGAGGCCGTCCGGACTCTCAGGTCGGGGTAAGGTTCTTCGTTGGCGGCACGACAATACCGCCGGAGACGATCATCTTCAGAGCTTCCTCGATACTCATTTCGACTTTGGTCATGTCCTTACGCGGCACAAAGACCAGATAGCCCGATGTGAATGACATGGTCGGTACGAAGACGCTGTAGATCTCCTCCGCCACCTTACTTTGCAATTCGGTCGGCGCGCGGCCGATGACGAATCCCAGCGCCCACATGTCCTTGCGCGGATACTCGATCATCACCACTTCGCGAAAGGACTGCGTCTGCTTGGATAGGACCGTCTCAAAGATCTGTTTCACCGCGGCGTAGAAACTGCGGATCACCGGGGTGCGGTTCAGAATCCCCTCGCCAATACGCACGGCCATGCGCCCGAGGTAGTTGGCCGCGAGGAATCCGACCAGGGTCAGGAACAGAACCAGGATAACGATGCCGACGCCGGGTACGTCGAAGTAGGTGCGCGGATTGATCGCGTCCGGGAGAAGTCCGGTGACCGCAGCATCGATATAGTCCACCAGAGACCATGTCACATACAGCGTGATGGCGATCGGCGCCGTAATCAAAATTCCGGCGAAGAAGTAGTTCCGCAGGCGCGTCACCGCAGGGTGACGGCCGTCACTAGGCGGGGGCGATGGAGCTGCGGGCGCGTTCATGGCATCATCATGACATGACTGAACCACCCGTCCCAAGCGGCGAACACCAGAAACCCTCTATCGGTGTCGGGGCGGTTGTCCTGCGGCGCGGACCCGCGGGAGTCGAGGTGCTCTTGATCCGGCGCGGCAAGCCGCCGCGCGCCGGCGAATGGAGCATCCCCGGCGGCCGCCAGGAGTGGGGCGAAACCGTGCGCGAGACGGCCGCACGGGAAATCATGGAGGAAACCGGAGTGAAGATTTCCGGACTGCGCCTCCTTGATGTCGTGGACGGGATTTCCCAAACGCGCGGGACCGTGACCGGTCACTGGACCTTGGTCGACTTCCGCGCTGACTGGGCCGAAGGCGAGCCCCGCCCCGGGGATGACGCAACGGATGCGATCTGGGCGCCGGTCACCGACCTCGCCCGGTACGGCTTGTGGTCTGAGACACAGCGGATCATTGCAGCCGCACTGGCTTTGGACTAACGGTGTCCTATGATTGAAGATTGGACCCCGGTACCCAAGCCGCTGTTCACGGTACGGGTATGCATCAACAAGCGCTTGAATACCGACAAGCTCCCGTCGTGCGGCGGACATGGCAGTCGCGGCGTGGCCGACCTGCTCGAGCGCATGATTATGGCCGAGCGTCTTCCCGCCTCCGTCACCCGTGGCCCTTGCATGAACAATTGCCTGCACGGTCCGACCATCAAGATTCAGGGCGGCGCTTTCCTAAGTCTCGAAGGCGACATCGGCCCCGATCAAATTGAAAAAGTCATGGCGGAGATCCGCGCTGAAAGCGAGCGGCGTAAATCCATGCCGCCAGTTCCCGCCAAACCGCCGCTGCCGTGACAGAATTCATTCTGGCCTGGGTGATCGGCGTCGCCGTTATCGTCGGCCTCGCGTTCGCGCTGCCGTGCAACGGCTGCCGCCTGCGCCGCGAACGCTTGCGGCGGGCTTATGACGACTGGAAGAAGTCTCGATCCGGTAAGTGACTACCGAACCATGGCCATGGCCATGTCGACCCAGCCCATGACCGTGGTCGTCGCGACGTTGACCCAGGACATGACGTGAACTTTTGCGAGCTGATATTGCGCGTAGGGCCAGATGAAGGCGTTCACCATCGCCTTACCCATCGGCACCTTCTCGACCATCAAATCGCGCACGAAAAATAGAATTCCAGTGACCGCGTAAGCGGCCTGGATCAAGGCGAATTTCCCCATCGCAATACTCCCGTTCACCAGCGTTATGGTGCACCGGGGCGCCGCGAAAATCCAGACTCAGGATTCCGACTTACGGCGCTTGACCCGGCTTAGCGCGCAGGTCCGAAAGCGTACGTTTCAGAATTGCGACCTTATACGCGGGGACCTGGAAGATTCGCCCCTCGCCCCGGGAATTGATCCCGGCCATGGCCTGGGACGCGCTGCTGTTGGCGTCGAGATTTGCCGCCGGAGTGGCGGAAATCTTGACCCAGCTTTGATCGCTCACCTCGGTCATCTCCACGTTGATGGTCGAGCCTTCCACGGTTTCGACGACCACCGCGTAGGTCTTGTCCTTCGGGAACGGAACCTGAGCCGCAGGCGCCACGTCTTCCGCCTGAAGGCCGGCGAGGATGCGGCTGTATTCCTCGGCCACGAAGTCGCTTTCCAACGACACGCTCTTCGGGAGGTTCTCGATCACGAATTTCCCGCCTTCGCGCGCCGCGATGACGCGTTCACCTTTGGGCGGTGTCACCGTCACGCGCTTCACCGCAGCATCCGGCACGTCGGCGATGTCCTTGGCGATCCAGTCTTTCGGCGCAGCGCCCGGGTTCACTTCGCCGAGGGCGAGCCAGGTCTGAGCATCGCCCGGCAAGCGGACGTAGGTGCCGCCTTCCTTGCCGCCCAGGGTGTGCTTGCGCTTACCGACGATAAGCTTCGCCATTTCTTTTTCGTTCGTGTCGATGAACGTGACTTCTTTGGCGTTCGACCCCTTTTCCGTTGGGTCCTGCAGGTCCAACCGCGCATAGCGGTCGGGCTGCGACGTCTTGCTCTCGAGCTTGGTCAGCCGGGCGACGCCGGCGACCAGATCGACGACCTTCTGCGTGTCCGCCGGATAGTTGGCGCGTTCCCGATAGCGAAAAACGCTGCCGTCTCGATCGAGCGAGACCGTCCCGCCGGCGCTGCGGATGACCACAGTTTTCAAATTTTCCTGAACTTTGTCGATGAATCCCGGAAAAACGAGTTCGGCGCCACTTTCCGCGGTTTGAACGCGCGGCTGCGTCAGAATTGTTCCGACGGTGAGCACGACTGCGATAGCGGCGGCGCCCGCGAGCGCGAAGACGGTTTGCTGTCTCATGCCCGGCCTCCCTTAAGCCACGGCCGTCGCGCGGCGGCGACGGCGTACTGCGGCGACAACGATGAGCGCGATGCCGAAAAGGATCGGCACGAGCGCGATATTCACAAACGTCAGGATGCCCTGCAGGCGCTCGATGTCCTCGCGCAGCGCGCGCTGCACCTCGCGAAGCTCGCGCCGCGTCGCGAGGATGTCGCCACGGTAGCTTTCGATGGTGCGCTGGTCTTCTTCGCTCAGGATGGCCTGACCCGTCCCGTCGTCACGAACTTGCATGGCGCTCACGCGCTTCTGCAATTCTTCCAACCGCCCGGTGAGGCTTTGTTCCGTCGCGCGATACTGGGTTTCGGCTTCCCGGCGAATCGACTCCAGGAGTTCGAAGGGTCGGCTTTGCACGCCCCGACCGCGCAACGCTGATAGAGCCGGCGAGCCGGTGAGGTTCTCAAGCGCGTTGATAACGAAGTTGGCGTTGTCGGCGATTGGCACGACCATGGACTCACCCAGGAACGAACTGTTCTGTGTCCAGAAACGGTCGACCAGGATATCGCTGTCGGCCACGACAACCACCTGGATCGGTTGCTTCGAGTCAATGAGATGCGCCGGTGCCGGCCCCTCGCCCTTCGGAGCTTCGGTGAAGGCGCTCTTGGCCGGGCCCGTGATGCGCGCGGCGATGATCTCGGTCTTGTTCTGCGGCTTGAAGTCGCGGAACAGTGAAACCACGTCCGGCAATCCCATGAACTTGTCCGCCGGCATCCGCATCGACTGGAGGCCCGTGGAGATGAGCGGAGTCACCGTCGTCGTGGCCCCCTCCACCTTCTCGAGCACTCCCGAAGTGCCGAGATTGATCTGGTTGAGATCGCCGGTGATCGCGTCGCTGCCGTCGAAGCGGTCGCCGCGAAGCTGGAGCCAGGCAACATAGTCGGCGGCGATGGGACGCCCCTCAGCCTGGAGCCCGACGCGGGCCGCTGATTCGATATCACCGACCACTTGCCCGTCCGGCATACGCACGCCCCAGGCGTTCAGCAACTTGGTGATGCCCTGCTTGTCGCCGCCGGCCTGCGGTGCGCCCATCCCTGCGGATTCCGCATTGGGATCGACGAACACAAGCGCCTTTCCGCCGCCGAGGATGAACTGATCGACGGCATAGGCCGCCGTTTCGGAGAGACTGTCGGGCTGCACCAGCATCAGGATATCGATGTCCGCCGGAATCGCTGCGATGTCCGGGGTCAGGCTTTGCACCGCGAACAAGTCACGGATCTGGCCGAGGATGGCCCAGGGGCGCGACTGCTGCGGCGGCATTCCCATCATGTTGGGCATCTGCGGCGCGCCTTCAATGGGCAGCGTCGACAGAAGGCCGATCTTCGGCTGGTCAGGCTCCGAGAGGCCGTAGATAAGTTTTGTGAGGTCGTATTCCAGAAACTGTTCCCGCTCGAGATTGAAGAAAGGAACGACCTGTTGATCGTCGGTGGAGTTGGTGGCGGCCAGGCCGAAATAGCCCACCTCGCCCAGTTGACCGAGCGGAACGGCTTGAAGGCCGAAGCCAACGGCGCGGTCTTCCACGTCCGAGAACGGCTCGGGATTGTAGAGCTCGATTTTCAGTTTACCGTTCGCGAGTTCGGCATACTGCTGCAGAAGATCACGAACGCGCTGGAAGTATTCAGCGTGGCGTGGGCTCGCCTGCGCGATGGACTCGGAGAAGTACACCCGCACGATGATGGGTTCCTTAATTCCTTCGAACACCGGCCGGATCTGTTCGGACGTGCTGTAGGAGGCCCCTTCCGTCACGTCGAGGCGGAAATTGCGCAGCCATGTGTTTGAAAGAATGTTCGCGGCAATGAAGAGGATCACCGCGGCGGCGATGCCGATGGCGGCAAGGGTGCGTGAGTCGAGACGGTTCATGGCCTATGCCCCCTTTCGCGTATCGACGGCGAGAATGGCCGCGAACAGCCAGAACCCCATCAATGAGAAGAAGAATACGAAATCGCGCACGGCGAGGACGCCGCGGGTAATGGCGTCGAAGCGCGTAAGAAAACTGAACGACGCGATCGTGTCGACCAGAGTATCGGGCGCCCAGCCCCGGAAAGCATTCAGCACCATGTCGAGACCGCTCATAGTGAACAGGAAGCACACGACGGCGCCGAGGATGAAGGCGACGATCTGATTGCGCGTAAGGGCCGACATGCAGATGCCGATGGACAGAAACGCGCCCGCCACAACGAAGCTGCCGACGTAGCTGAGCACGATGACGCCATTGTCGGGGTCGCCGAGAACATTCACCGTGATCCACATGGGCACGGTCAGCGCCAAGGCGATGCCGCAGAACAGCCATGCCGCCAGGAATTTTCCGAGCACGGCCTGTGTGGTCGTCACCGGCAGCGTGAGGAGCTGCTCGATGGTTCCCGACTTACGTTCTTCAGCCCAGAGACGCATGGCGACGGCCGGCACCAGGAGCACGTAGAGCCAAGGGTGGTGACTGAAGAAATTTTGCAAGCTTGCCTGATTTTGATCGAAGAAGTCGCCGATGTAGAAGGCGAAGGCGCCAGTTAGTCCGACAAAGATGGCAATGAACACGAAGGCGACTGGCGTCGCGAAATAGGCGGCCAACTCGCGTTTTGCGATGATCCAGATTTTACGCATGGGGATTCCTCGGGGTCAGGCGGCAGCGCCTGCTGTGAAATTTACGGGGGCGGCGCCTGTGGTGATGAGACGGAAGACGTCGTCGAGGCTGCTGCGGTCCTGATAGACCTCGCTTGCCGGAATACCGTGCCGGCGCACGGCCTCGGAGATTTCCGCCGCGAGCGGCGCGTCGCCCTTTGGCGTGATGCGAAGACGCGCAGCGCCGTTCTCGGCAGGGCTTTCAAAAACCGCGGCGACATTGGCAAGAGCCTTGAAATGCGCGGCGGCGGAGACTGCGGAAGCTTGGGGCAGTACGACGCAGATAGCGTTGCTCTGCGGCAGGCGCGTTCGCAACTGGGCGGCGGTGCCATCAGCGAGTACGCGTCCCGCGCCGATAATGACCGCGCGGGTGCACACGGCCTCCACTTCTTCGAGGATGTGAGTGGACACGATGATCGCCTTCTCGGCGGCCATCTCGGCGATCAGACTGCGCACTTGATGCTTCTGGTTCGGATCGAGCCCATCGGTCGGTTCATCGAGGATCAGAACGGGCGGATCATGAAGAATACTTTGGGCGAGCCCGACCCGACGCCGGTATCCCTTCGAAAGGATGTCGATGGGTCGGTCGAGCACTTCAGCCAGGCCGAGGCGTTCAACGGCGCTCCCGACGCGCGCGTTGCGCTCGGCGCCGTCATACCCGCGAATCTCAGCGATGAATTTCAGGAACCCCCCTACGGTCATGTCGTCGTAAGAGGGAGACCCTTCCGGCAGGTAACCGATGACGCTTTTTACGCCGGTGGGATCCTGCACAACGTCGCGTCCGCAGACTCGCGCAGTGCCGGCTGTCGGGGTCAGAAATCCCGCGATCATCCGCATTGTCGTCGTCTTGCCGGCGCCGTTGGGCCCGAGAAACCCCAGCACCTCCCCTTTAGAAACTGCCAGGCTAATACCATCGACCGCCCGGAAGCTCCCGAACGTCTTGGAAAGCTGATCGATTTCGACCATCACCGTCATACGGAATCCCCACTTCTCTCGTTACGCGGGCGAAAAGTTAGGGGCTTGGCTGGGGGCGCGCAAGGCCCCCGCTGCCGCAGTGAATGAAAGGTCTGTAACCGGCCCAGCGGAGTCAGCCGGCGAGGTCTTTTTCGGTGGGGACGGCGGGGGTCCGGCGATCAAGGTCCGGCACGCTTTCGATCAGTTTGGCGAGGTCCTCGCTCAGTTGGGTCACCTTCTTGGCGGCGTCGGCGCCTTCCTTGCGGACCGAGGGTTCGGCGACGGTCTCCAAGTATGTGCGGATATGGCGCGCCTGCTCCCGAAGCTCGCGCACGGAATCAGTCACGCTCCGACCCTTGGGCGCGTAGGCGTCATGCACCATACGAAGGCTGTTGCTCAGCATGTGCAGCACCGTGCGGATCAGCGGATCCGACCCGGCAAGTTTCTCCTCAATCATATCCTTCGAAACCAGGGACAGCGTGCAATCTTCGAGCGCCATCGCGGAATTTCGCCGCGGGCGGCTATCGATAATCGCCATTTCGCCGAAGAACTCGCCCTTCTTCACGCGGGCGACGGGGACGCGCTTGCCCTCAACTTCCTTGAAGATCCCGATGATGCCGCTATTCAGGATATAAGCGGACGTCGGCGGGTCTCCCTGACGGAAGAGGAACTGTCCCTTTGCCAAGGGCAGGATCTCGATAATTGGTTCGTCCATCGCCACCACGGGCGGTTCCCCTGGACTTCTGTGAATTTCACTCGCTTCGCCGAAGCTTGTGCGATCGCGTTGCTGATAGACTTCCGCAGCCTGACGCGTCTCCTGTTCCAGCTTATCAGGAGGCGTGCGCGGTTTCACCGCCGAAACTACGGCCTTCGACAGCTTCTGGATCAGATCGATGTCCTTGGGTGTCGGAGCCGTATAGCGCTCTGCGATTGAGGCCACGTCCCGCGACAGCGAGCCGCACAGAAGTGCGAGTTCGCGTTCTTCCAGGCGTTCCGCGGTTTTTGCGGCATCCCGCAAGAGGTCGACCAAAACCTCCAGTTTCTCTTCCACCTCTTCGGTGATCTGTTTGGTTTTGTAGGCTTCGAGAATGAGGTTGCAGACGAAACCTAGCCGGTAGCCATGCGAATCCAGGCGTGCCTGGAGCACCTCGTTCATCGACCCGTCGACGGCATCGCGAATATTGCTCAAATCCACGTCTTTGCCGTTGGCCTTTTCCAGCATCGTGTTCAGAACATTGATCCGGCGGATCGCCGACGGCCGGTTTTTCGCGCGCCGGTCCGGCCCCAGATAGTCGCTGGTGACGACGAAAGCCGCGCGGTTGACCGTGACGCGCTTCAAGCGCTGGAGGAGCTGCTCCTCCTTGACCGGCTTGATGATGATGTCGTCGGTTCCGGCCTGCATCGCGCGCTTGACCGCGTCGACGTGATTCGGCGCCACAAGGGTCGTAATCAGGACGAAGGGGTTGGTGCCGATCTTGTTGTGCCGAATGTCCCGAATGAAATCGAACACGCCCGGGTCCAGGTCGTCGGCCAGGATCAAGAGGTCCGGCGGCACCTGGGTAATCAGCTTCAATAAATTCGCAAGATTGCCGTGGGCACTGACTTGCTTCAGCCCGGCGTGGTTAAGGATCTGACGCAGCTCCTTCCGGACCTGATCGTCAGGCTCGCCGATGAAGGCGACGACCTTGTCCAACGACTGAAGGTCGAAGTCACTCATTACAAAAAATCTTCCCCACTTCGCAGCCGCCTACTTATACGTGATAGGTCAGTCTTGCGCAGCGCATCCCCCCTTCTTCAATCCACCGAACCGGGTGAACGAATCAAGCACTTATTTAACCAACGCATTGATTCGAAACTGTAATTACAAAGGTTTCTCTTCACCCGTTGCCCGAATCATGAGATGTATACTTCGCGGAGAAGTTGTCGCCGCAACCGCAAATCGTGAGAGCCGGTAAGCACTACCTAGAACCGCGCCAACGCGGCGGGTCAGCGCACCGGGTGATTGGGAGATATTCTGAGTGGCTGATACCGCCACCGAGCGCCCAATGGCGCCGATGCCGACCCACAAAAAGCGCGGCCTTGCGGGCCTCGCCTGGCGCATCACCATGCCTGTACGGCGCCTGATCGGCGGCGATGCGAGCGACAATAACGTCGAAGCGCGCCTGGCGGTCACCTACTTCCTTGCCGAGATGCTTGCGGCCGCGTCGCGCACGTATCCGATCTGGAAAAAATTGCTCGATGGGGCCTTCGCGGAATGCTCCTTGAGCTTCGACGAACGGCGGACGCTGTTCGATATGCACCCGATCGACGACTTCTATTTTGCGGGCGTGGTCGCGCTGGAATGCGCACGTATGCGCGGCCATTACGGCCCGCTCGAAGCAAGCGAGATCCTTGGGGAAGTCGGCGAACAGGTGGACGCCGTTGCCGGGCGCCAGGATCGCGTCGTCTCCGATCTCGTCTTCCACATCCTGGGCAAGATCGAACTCGGCGCCGGTGTCGGCCGCATGAAAGCGCCTTACGACAAAGTGGTGAAAGCGATCCTGCAGCAGATGGGCGTTCTCGAAAATGAAATCACGAGCGCGCAGATGCGCGACAAGGCGCTCCGCCACGTGCTGGGCGAGCCTCTCGCTCTCGGCGTACCACAGTGGTGGAAGGCGTTTCAGGCACAATTCAGACTTTATTGGCCCACGGCCGAAGAGCGAGCTGCGGAACAACCTTCTCAGGATGATCTGCCGGCGCCCATGCGGACGCCTGAGCCGACCTCCGTGCCCCTTCGTGGCCGCCGCCGTCGGCGAGCGGTCGCCTTTTAAAAGTCAGTGATGGCGCGGTGAGTCCGGTCCGCGGCTGTTGGAAGGGATTTCCTCCCATCCCGGCGATGAGTTTTGCTGACGCGAAGACTGATCCTTACCTTCGCCCTCCGCGCGCTCACGGGCCTTGAGACCCATGTGCTCCCAATCGGCTGCCAACTTCAGCAGGTTCGTCCGGTGATCCGTGCTTGGCATCGAGAACGCTTCTGCCCGGATCTCCGCGGCCCGTTTCAGCCAGAGCTCTGCGCGCTGATCATCGTTCATGAATGGATAAGCGCGCCACCCGCTGCGCGGTTCCTGGCGTTTTTATGGCGGCAGCGTTTTTCTGCGACGGGTGGAGATCGCTGGTTGCGCGGTTTTTAGATTATCGTGCAAACGTCGGCGTAAATGCGTGCCGCGTCAGAGTCCCGCCCGTGTAGCGGGAGATGAGCACGGCGGCACCGTCGGCGGAATTGTGGACGATATCGATGGGCGATAGCCAGAATTTAGACCACACGCGTGCAAAGTTGCTGGCCGTGTCTTCGTTCTCGAGGCAGGCAATCAGGCGACGATCACTGCCTTTGCTCTTATAAAACAGGAAGTACAACCCCGGCCCTTCATATTCTTCAAAGCCGCGATAATCGCGACGTCATATTCCCAGAACGCAGTATAGCACGACTTGTCACGAACCTGATACGCGGCTTTTCCGTGGCCGGCGCTCCGCCTATAACAATTCAAATGCCAAGACCTATGTGAAGCCATTGAAATGACGGCGATGACTGACACTGCGGCGGAGCAGCGGACAAGCGGGCTGGAAGATTTTTCGTGCCAGGCGCTTTCTCATGCGCGCGTTTTTTCCGCCAAAGCGGCCGCGCCCACGATTCTCTTTGTTCACGGAGGGTTTCACGGCGCCTGGTGCTGGTCCAAGGTCTTAACCTTTCTTGCGTCACGCGGTGTCGGCGCCGCGGCCATTGATTTGCGCGGCCACGGCGGGTT
>CAMDOZ010000115.1 GCA_945903705.1 Fidelibacterota bacterium
GTGTAGAAATGGAAATCCTTCACGCCTTCGCGCACGAGGGCGCGCACCTGTTCCGCAACCACGGTCGCGGACACGAGGCGGCGCGTTTCCGCATCCTCATCGAGACCAGTGAACACATCGGCCAACCAGGCCGGCACCGTAGCGCCGCACCGGGCCGACATCTTGGACGTCTGGGCGAAATTGGTGACGGGAATAAGGCCCGGCACTAGCTCGGTGGTGATGCCGGCTTTCACGGCGCGATCCCGGAAGCGGCAGAACACTTCGGGGTCGAAGAAGAAGTTGGTGATCGCGCGGTTCGCGCCCGCGTCGATCTTGCGCTTCAGATTGTCGAGATCGGCATCGGGGCTTTGCGCTTCAGGATGGATTTCGGGATAGGCCGCCACGCTGATCTCGAAATCGGCGACGCGCTTCAGGCCCGCCACAAGGTCAACCGCGAAGGCATAGCCGCCGGGGTGCGGCGTATAGCGCGTCTCGCCTTCCGGCGGATCGCCCCGCAAGGCCACGATATGGCGGATGCCCGCCTCCCAATAACGACGCGCCACCTCGTCCACTTCCTCGCGGGTCGCGGCCACGCAGGTGAGGTGCGCCGCCGCCGGCAGGTTCTTTTCCTTCTGGATGCGCACGACCGTGTCATGGGTGCGCTCGCGTGTGGTCCCGCCGGCGCCATAGGTCACCGAGACGAACTTCGGCTTTAGGGGCGCCAAGCGCTCAACGGACGCCCACAGCTGTTCATTCATCTTCTCGGTCTTCGGCGGGAAGAACTCGAAAGACACGCCGATGTTGAGCGGTGCGGAGGATCGCTGCGTGACGCTGAGGTCGAGAAGAGAAGGCACGGGGATATAGGTCCTGGAAAAGCGCGGAAATACGTGGGGAAACGGCACCGGCGCGCCAAATACCGACGGCCCGCCATGCCGAAATACATATATGCTTTTTAGACTCGGTATGATACCCGTCTTTGTGGCCGGTGGGGGCTAAGCCGATATAAACACGATAGAAAATACGCCCTGATTCTCGAGCGCCGGACGGACACGGATGTCCCCTTTCCCCTTCTCCCGCCTATTCGCCGTTCTCGCCCTATGCCTCCTCGCCGGGGCCTGCGCGACGCGCCCACCCGCGAGCGACCTGAACGCGGTGGCCGCTTACGAAGAAGCAAACGATCCGCTCGAGCCCTTCAACCGGGCCATGTTCAAAACGGACCAAGCTCTGGACAGCGCCGTGGTAAAGCCGGTGGTGCGGGTTTACCGCGGCATCGTTCCCGAAGGCGGACGCCGCAGCGTCGGAAATTTCCTGCGCAATTTACGCTCGCCCATCACCTTCGTGCACGACGTGCTGCAGGCCGAACCCGAGCGCGCAGGCACGACGGTCGCTCGGTTTACGGTGAACACCTTCATCGGCGTCCTCGGCCTGTTCGACGTGGCCGCGGACATGGGCCTTCCCCATCACTCCGAGGACTTCGGCCAGACCCTGGCGGTCTGGGGGATCGGCGATGGACCGTACCTCTATATGCCGCTGTTGGGCCCCTCGACGCTTCGCGACGGCACCGGCTTCGGCGTCGACGCGGTCTTTGTCGATCCGGTGGCCTGGTATAGCCGGGGCAACAACCCCTACACCTGGGCGCAGTGGGTGGTGTTCGGCGGCCTCGTGATCAACGCCAAAGACGAAACCATGTTCGCGACCGACGAACTCAAGGCCTCATCCATCGACTATTATGCCTCGCTGAGGAGCGCCTACCGGCAGATTCGCGCCAACGAAATCCTCAATGGAGAGGCGGCGCCGATGGAAGATTTCGATGAGTTTTCAATGGGAAGCGAGCCCGCCGCCGATGCCCCGGAATTGCCGCAGACCACCGTTATCTCTAACCGGTAACACCCATATCGGAGCCGCCATGATCTCCCGCCGCCACTTGATGCTCGTTTCCGCGATTGGCGCTTTCGCGCCGCGCCTCGCCTTTGCGCAAGCAAGCGACGCCGGCGCCTTGATCGCGCAGTTCGCACAGAAGGGCATCGTCGAGATCCTCGCGGCGAGGATCGCGAACGCGGAGAAGCAGACGCGCTTCCGCGACCTGTTCAAGACCTACTTCGATCTTCCGGCCATCGGCCGTTTTGTGCTGGGCCGGTATACACGCACCATCAAACCGGAAGAACTCACGACCTTCACGCCGCTGTTCGAGGATGTGATCGTCTACACCTGGTCGCGCCGCTTCTCCGATTACAACGGCCAGACCTTGAAGGTGGGTGCCAGCACGCCGGACGGTGACGAGGGCGCCATCGTAAAATCCACCATCGTCGGCAATGCGGGCGAGAACTACGCGGTCGACTGGCGCCTGCGCAAACGCCCAGACGGCTGGAAGGTCGTCGACGTCATCGTCGCCGGCGTCAGCATGGCGATCACCTATCGCAACGAATACAACACCATCATCGCCCAACAGGGCGGCTTCGCGGGCTTGGTCGGTCAGCTGCAGAAGCAGGTGGGCGAGTTGAAGGCCGCGCAGCCGGCTTAGGCGCGCGCCGCGATCACAGTCCCATCGACGAATCGCCGAGCGCGGCGTCGAGGATGTAGCCGGCCATGTCCTTGGGCTTCAGCTTGGGGACCTTCGAAGCCCGCCCTTCCATCGTAAGCTTGATAACGATGTTGGCTTCCACTTTACGCTGATCCAGGCGCACGATGTCTTTCGCGCCTTTGATCTTGGGGTAGTACAAGGGATCGATGACCTTGAGGCGCTCGCCGACGCGCTTCATCATCGCCGCCGGATCGACCGCCGGCGCCTCGCGCGCGTCCAGGAAGGTCCAGTCCTGCTGCCCGGCGTAACCATCGGCATTCAGCGCTTTGACCGCGTCCTCGGGGCTCTCCTCCGTGACGGCGATCTTATAAAGGTGCTTGCTGATGCCGGCATCGCTGCCCCATTCCTGCATGGCTTCACTCATGGCGACGTAGACGGACGGCATCTTTCTCTCCGGCTGTGAAATGGCTAACTTAGCCTACGGAAATGGGGACCTTTCGACAATGATCGATCTGCGCAGCGATACCGTCACCCGGCCGACGCCGGGCATGCTCAAGGCCATGACGGAGGCACCCGTGGGCGACGACGTCTTCGGCGACGATCCTACAGTCAATCGCCTGCAGGCCATGGTCGCGGAACGCTCCGGCAAGGACGCAGGCCTGTTCCTGCCGACCGGCACCCAGAGCAACCTCACGGCGCTCATGGCCCATTGCGCGCGCGGCGACGAATATATCGTCGGGCAGAATGCCCATACCTATAAATACGAAGGCGGCGGCGCGGCGGTGCTGGGCAGCATCCAGCCGCAACCCCTGGCCAATGCGCCGGACGGAACGATCCCCCTCGACCTCATCGCCGCGGCGATCAAGCCGGACGATACGCACTTCGCAATCACACGCCTTCTTGCCCTCGAGAACACCATCGGCGGAACGATCCTGCCGGCGAGCTATGTCGCAGAAGCCACGACGTTTGCGCGGAGCAAAGGCCTCGGTACCCATCTCGACGGCGCGCGGATCTGGAACGTCATGGCCGCGTCGAACGCCTCGCTGGCCGAACTCTGCTCCCCGTTCGACACCGTCTCCATGTGCTTCTCGAAAGGCATGGGCGCGCCGGTGGGTTCGGTCTTGGTTGGATCTAAAGAGCTGATCACGCGCGCGGCGCGTTGGCGCAAGTCGTTGGGCGGCGGCATGCGGCAGGCCGGCGTGCTCGCCGCCGCCTGCATCTATGCGCTCGAGAACCACCTCCCGCGCCTGCGCACGGATCATGAGAACGCCGCACGGCTAGGTGCTGCGCTCGCGCAAATCCCGGCCCTCAAAATCAGTCATCAGGGCACAAATATGGTGTTCCTCTCGGTGCCGCCGGAGAAATGCGTAGCCCTCGATGCGTTCCTGAAGGAGCGCGGCATCATCACGGCCATGGGACCGCGGCTGCGTCTCGTCACCCACGGCGACCTGAAACCCGGCGACGTCGATGTCGCCGCTCAGGCGTTCAAGGAATTCTTTAAGTAGCTTTGGCGAAGCTGTCGCGGAGGCCCACGGTGCGGTTGAATACGAGGCCTTTCGCCTTCGAATCCCGCACGAAGTAGCCCAGGCGCTCGAACTGCACTGTGTCTTTGCCGTTGCGCGCGGCCAGCGCCGGTTCGAGCTTCGCCTCGATCACGTCCAGCGAGGCGGGATTGAGGTCCTTCACCGGATCGCCGTCGGCGCCGGGATCGGGGCGATTGAAGAGCGTGCTGTAGAGGCGCACTTCCGCGTTCACGGCGTGCGTGGCCGAAACCCAATGCATGGTCGCTTTCACCTTGCGGCCGTCGGGCGCGTTGCCGCCCTTGGTCGCGGGATCGTAGGTGCAGCGAAGCTCGATCACGTTGCCCGCGGCATCCTTGATGGCCTGGCGGCAGGTGATGAAATAGGCATAGCGCAGGCGCACTTCAGTACCCGGAGACAGCCGGAAGAACTTCTTCGGCGGATTCTCCATGAAGTCGTCCTGCTCGATATAGAGCTCGCGACTGAAGGGCACTTTACGTGAGCCGGCCGCCGGATCTTCCGGATTGTTGACGGCATCGAGCTCTTCGCTCGAACCCTCCGGATAATTCTCGATCACGACCTTCAAGGGCTTCAGCACCCCCATATAGCGCGAGGCCGACTTGTTCAGATGATCGCGCACAGCGGCGTCGAACATGGCCATGTCCACGACGCTGTTGGCGCGTGCGACACCGGCGCGCTTCACGAACTCGCGGATCGCTTCAGGCGGAATGCCGCGGCGGCGCATACCGGCGATAGTGGGCATGCGCGGATCGTCCCAGCCGTCCACATGACCGTCGCGCACGAACTGCGTCAAATGACGCTTCGAGAGAATCGTATACGTGATATTGAGCCGCGCGAATTCGTACTGGCGCGGACGGGCGGGCACCGGCAAGTGCTCGAGCAGCCAGTCATAGAGCGGCCGGTGATCGTCGTACTCCAGCGTGCACAGGGAATGCGTGATGTGTTCGAGTGCATCCGACTGCCCATGGGCGTAATCGTACATGGGGAAGATGCACCAGGTGGTGCCGGTGCGCGGATGCGGCGTGTGGATGATGCGGTACAGGACTGGGTCGCGCAGGTTGATGTTACCCGACGCCATGTCGATCTTGGCGCGGAGCGTACGGGCGCCGTTCGGAAACTCGCCCGCTTTCATCCGGCGGAAGAGATCGAGATTCTCGGCAACGGCGCGGTCGCGGAACGGGCTCGGCTTTCCACCTTCCGTCAAAGTGCCGCGGTTGAGGCGCATCTCGTCGGGGGTCTGGTCGTCGACGTAGGCCATGCCTTTTTCGATGAGATGCTCCGCCCACTGGTAGAGCTGCTCGAAATAGTCCGACGCATGATAGAGGTGCTTGCCCCAGTCGAAGCCAAGCCAGCGCACGTCCGCCTCAATGGCGTCGATATATTCCTGCTCTTCCTTGGCGGGATTGGTGTCGTCGTAGCGCAGATGGCAGCGGCCGCCGAATTCCTGGACCAGACCGAAGTTGATGCAGATGGCCTTGGCATGGCCGATATGCAGGTAACCGTTCGGCTCCGGCGGAAAGCGGGTGACGATTTCCTTGTGTTTGCCCGAGGTAAGATCCGCGCTGACGATGTCGCGCAGAAAATTGCTTACGGGCGCTGGGGTTTCGGTTTCGGACATCACAATTCTCAGTCTTTTCAGGTGTCATGCCCCGGCTTGACCGGGGCATCCATCATTCATCCGCAAGGAGGGAGTTTATTGCACGATGGATCGCCCGGTTAAACCGGGCGATGACAGATTAAGTGTCGTCGTTAAAGCCATTGGTAATTGGATAGCGGTAGTCGCGCCCGAAGGCGATCTTGCTGATTTTTACGCCCGGCGGCGCCTGTCGGCGCTTGTACTCGGCGTTCTTCAGCATCCGGAACACGCGCCGGACCGTTGCTTCGTCGAAGCCTTCGCTGGCCACCTCTTTGATGCCCTTCTGGCCCTCGATCAAGCCTTTCAGGATGCCGTCCAGCACCTCGTAGGGCGGAAGCGTGTCCTGGTCTTTCTGATTGAGCTTCAGTTCGGCCGTCGGCGGCTTGGTGATGACGTTCTCGGGCATCACCGGACCGTCGGGCCCGAGTCCGCCTTTGGGCTTGTGGGCGTTGCGCCAGCGGGAGACCGCGAAGACGGTGGTCTTGTAGAGATCCTTCAGCACGGCGTAGCCGCCGCACATGTCGCCGTAGAGCGTCGCGTAGCCGGTGGACATCTCGCTCTTGTTGCCGGTGGACAACACCATCTTCCCGAACTTGTTGGAGATGGCCATGAGGGCCATGCCCCTGGCCCGCGATTGAAGGTTTTCTTCGGTGATGCCCGCGTTGGTGCCGGCAAACATCGGCCCCAGCATCTCGGCATAAGTCTCCATAGCCGGGCCGATGGAGATGTTGTCGAGCTTCACTCCGAGCATCTTTGCCACCGCCGCCGCGTCGTCGAGACTTTCCTGCGACGTATAGGGCGACGGCATCATGACGCAGTGGACTTTGTCCGGGCCCAAGGCGTCCGCGGCGATGGCGGCGGCGAGTGCACTGTCGATGCCGCCGGAAAGACCGAGCACCACGCCGGGAAAGCGGTTCTTGCCCACGTAGTCGCGAAGGCCCATGACGCAGGCGCGATAGACGGTCTCGGCGCGTTCGCACGCCGCTGACGGTGGTTGGGCCGCGCATACCCAGCCCTTGTCGCCCCGCGTCCACGTGGTGACGGCGATCTCCGTCGTCCACCAGGGCATCTGGACCGCAAGGGAGCGGTCGGCGTTCAACACGAAGGAGCCGCCGTCGAAAACGAGGTCATCCTGCCCGCAGACCTGGTTCACATAAATCAGCGGGAGGGCTGTTTCCGTGACGCGCCCCACCGCGTGATTGAGCCGCAGGTCGGGCTTGGAGAGCTCAAAGGGCGAGCCGTTGGGCACGATCAGGATCTCGGCGCCGGATTCCTGGAGCGTTTCGGCGATGTCCTCGAACCACATGTCCTCGCAGACCATGGCGCCCAGGCGAATTCCCCGGAACGGCATCGGCCCGGGCGCGGGGCCGGGCAGGAACACGCGACGTTCGTCGAACACGCCGTAGTTCGGAAGATGGTGCTTGTACCGAACGCTGGCCACCTGGCCGTGTTCGAGCAGGAGAACGGCATTGTGGGCGCGCACGCGCGTATCCTGGCCCATCTGGTGCGTGCTGGCCTGCCAGGGCGATCCGATGAGCAGCGCCGGCCCTTTGTCGGCGGTCAGTTCGGCGAGTTCGCCGACGGCGCGCTCGCAGGCCTCGAGGAACGAGACGCGGTAGACGAGGTCCTCGGGCGGATAGCCGCTGACGGTGAGCTCAGGGAAGACCACGAGGTCGGCGCCGGTGGCGCGGGCCTTTTCGCGCACATCCTTGATCAGCGCGACGTTGCCGGCGATGTCGCCCACGGTCGGATTGACCTGGGCCAACGCGATCGTGAGGGAGTCTGCCATGTGGCGGAAAGCTTCTACGACGCGGCGGCCAGGCGATCCTTTTTCTGCTGCACGCGCTCGTCCTTGAGCGCTTCAGCGATAAGGAAAGCAAGTTCGAGCGATTGCGAGGCGTTGAGGCGCGGGTCGCAATGGGTGTGGTAGCGGTCGGCGAGGCTCGCGTCGGTGATGGCCTGCGTGCCGCCGACGCATTCCGTGACGTCCTGGCCGGTCAGCTCGAAATGCACGCCGCCGGGATGGGTACCTTCCGCGCGGTGTACGCCGAAGAAGGCGCGCACTTCAGCGAGAATGCGGTCGAACTGGCGGGTCTTGTAACCGCTGGAGCTCTTCACTGTGTTAGCGTGCATGGGATCACACACCCACACGATCTTGCGGCCTTCGCGCTCGACGGCGCGGATGAGTGTGGGCAGGTGCTCGGACAGACGTTCGGCGCCCATGCGCGTGATCACGGTCAGGCGTCCCGCTTCGTTCTGCGGGTTCAGCGCGTCGCACAGGATGAGCAGCTCGTCCGGCGTGGTCTTCGGGCCGACCTTCACGCCGAGGGGATTCTGGATACCGCGCATGAATTCGACATGCGCATGATCCGGCTGGCGGGTGCGCTCGCCCAGCCACAGCATATGGGCCGAGCAGCCGTACCACTGGCCGGTGGTGGAATCGTTGCGGCACATCGCTTCTTCGTAAGGCAGCAGCAGCGCCTCGTGCGAGGTGTAAAGCTCGGTCTCGCGGATCTGCGGCACCGTTTCACCGGTCAGGCCGCAGGCTTCCATGAACTCGAGCGTTTCCTGGATGCGGTCGGCGAAGCGCTTGTACTTCTCGCCCGTCGAGGCATCGGTCATGAAACCGAGGGTCCACTGGTGAACCTTGTGGAGGTCTGCGTAACCGCCTTGCGCGAAGGCGCGGAGGAGATTGAGCGTCGCGGCCGACTGATTGTAGGCCTGCACCATGCGCTTCGGGTCAGGCGTACGCGCTTCAGCGGTGAACTCCATGCCGTTGACGTTGTCGCCCCGGTAGGAGGGCAGCGTGACGCCGCCGATGGTTTCATCGGGCGAAGAACGGGGCTTCGCAAACTGGCCAGCCAGGCGGCCCACCTTCACGATCGGCATGGCGCCGCCGAAGGTGAGCACCACGGCCATCTGCAGGAGCACACGGAAGGTGTCGCGGATATTGTCGGGATGGAACTCGGCGAAGCTTTCGGCGCAGTCGCCGCCCTGGAGCAGAAAGGCCTTGCCGTCGGCCACTTTGCCCAGCGCCGCCTTCAGGCGCCGCGCTTCACCCGCGAACACCAAGGGGGGATAGCCGCGCAGCTGCTTTTCCACCGCCGTCAGGGCGGCGGCGTCGGGATACACCGGTGACTGCTGGATGGGCTTCGCCCTCCAGCTTTCCCGGCTCCATTTGGATGTCTCGCGCGCTATCACATCGGCCTCTGAGACGTTTCGTCCTACATATAATGCGCACCTATTAATGATTTCACGACCTCATTTCCAGGAAAAAGCCTAAAGGCGAGCAAAAACTATCAATTAGATGGGTAGTTGGCCTATGGCTATTGCCAGCTGACCCCGAATAGGTGGACATTTTCTCTGGACCTATTCCTTTCTGGAAATCGGGGCTCCCGCTTTGGCTAAAGTTCTCGCAACTCTCACAGGCCGCTTACTTGTCGTAGCAGTAGTGCTGGCAGGGCAACCCGCGCTCGCCCACCGACCTACCGACGCCCCGCGTGGCGACATGTTTGGGAATTCTAACGGGGTCTATGCGGGACCTCCGCGTTGTGAGGCTCCGTTAAACTCTGCAGATTCGAATTCATCCGAAGAAAGTGAAGTGCTGCTTCGTCTTTCCGATGAAGAAAGCAAAATCGACGATACGGGCTTGCGACAGCAGTTTCTCAAAAATCTGTCTCGTGCCTATCGCGATCGGGGCCTCGTCGAAGCAGCACAGCGCACCGAGGACCGCGAGTTAGCATTGGCTTCTTCTCCGAAAGGGGCGGAGGAAAGCGCTAAGGAAGCGGAACGGCAAAGCCGTGCCGACGCTCAGCTCACGCGAACCTTGGCGAGTACTCTAAGCTACGCGCAGCAGCTCACTACCCTTTGCAAATTTGACGACGCACGGAGATACCTGGAAATCGCGCAAAAAAAAGCAAACTCAAATCCAGAAGATCTTCTTCGACTTGAGGCCACCACCGCATTTCTCGCCGCGCGCATGGGCGACGAGAAAGCTGCGCGTCAAGCTGTTGCGAGGGTAACGCATGCGCTAGCAACCTATAAAGCAACGACGCCGCCCGATCCCAACCAACCTTACACGAATGCGCTACTTATGGCTCAACGCTACATAGCCATGAGCCTTGCCGAACTAGGCGATTTCAGCGCTGCGCTCAAAGCCATCCCCGCAAATGATCCTCTTGAACCGCTGGAATATATGATCGCGCAGGTGGCTGCAGCGAAGGGCGCCACTCAAACCGCCGCTCAAATTGTCCGGGCGCCACTCCCGAAATTCAGCGAGGCCCCGAAAGACGACGCCACGGCCCGGAGGTTTTTTTTCACGCGGATCGAGGGAATTTTCCGAGCCCGCGAAGAACTAGTCGTGCAGCTGATTCGGCACGGTCTTGGAAACGAAGCTCGACAGCTTGTCTCAATCTGGAACGAACCCGACTATGAAAGTCAGAGATACTACGTCGTCGAACGAGTCGCGGCGTTTCTAGCTCAAAAAGACATTTTGGCGGGCCTGAATTATCTTCATGGCCAGTATCCCGACGCGATTCCCGCATCTCTTGCAATTGCCGCTGCCAGAGCAGGAAATCCCGCGGAGGCCTTGAAGTTCCTCTCGAGCGACAACGCCCTTGGCCAATTTGAAGCCGTAAAGGCGGCGGGTAAGCGTGGAGAAACGCCGAGGCGCGATTACGAAATGCTCCAAGCTTTTATTGTGGCCGGGTACGCGTTCCACGATGCCAATCAACAAGATGAAGCGATGGCTGCGTTGGACTCCGCGAAGGGTTTTTCAACTAAGCACGCGGCCTTTGCAATCGTTGGCATGGTGAACGTAGAGGCCGTCGCCAGGGCATATGCGAACATTGGTCGTCCAGACATCGCAATCCAGTTGACCAACGCGAAGGATGATTCAGAACACGCTCGGTTGATCGAGAGCGCAGCATTCTCGCAAGCAAACCGTGGCAAGTTGTCACTCGCTCTTAGCTATTCGACAATACGGCCG
>CAMDOZ010000116.1 GCA_945903705.1 Fidelibacterota bacterium
GCAGCGTGTGGTGTCGCTCAATCCTTGCCTCGACGTTATCCTCGTCAATGTCGCCGACCGCGAGCAGATCGCTGCCCTCAGTCACTACTCCCGCGACAAGGACACGTCGACGATTGCAAAAATTGCCGAAACCTTTCCGATGACTCACGAGTCGGCGGAAGAAGTCATGGCGCTCGGGCCGGATCTGGTTCTCACCAGCCGTCACTCCGACCTTGCAACCCGCAATGCGCTCGGTCGCCTGAATATCAAGACCGAGCTTTTTTCCGAACCGCAGAACGTAGCCGAGAGCCTTGAAGGCGTCCGTCGCGTGGCCTCCCTGGTGGGTCAGGAAGCGCGCGGAGAGGAGGTTGTCGGGCGCATCCAGGCGGCGCTCGCGGCGGCCGTCTCACCGCTGGGCGCTGAGCCTCTGCCGGCGCTTATATTCCAGAGCAACGGATTCTCGTCCGGTCGCGGCACGCTGGTCGACGAACTGATGACCCGTACGGGTTTCGTGAACGTGGCCGATCGCTATGGCCTCAAGTGGTGGTCGAACGTCCCGCTCGAACACGTGATTGCCGACCCGCCTGCCGTGCTTCTTGCCGGTGAGTTTCGCCCCGACAAACCCACCTGGGCCGACCGCGTGCTGCGGCATCCCGCGCTCCGCGCCATCGAGCCGAAGATGAAGATCGCGACCTTCCCGGATCGGCTGCTGTTCTGCGGCGGGCCTGTGCTGATCGAATCCGCGGCCGCGTTAGCGCGCGCGCGCCGAAGTGCGGCCGGAGACACGCCATGAAAACCGTCTCGCGCCCTCTGCTGATCGGCCTCCTGCTTGCGGCGCTTGTGTTGCTTTCGCTCGCCAGCCTCAGCGCCGGAAAGGTCTGGATCCCCTGGAACGCATGGTTCGCCGCTGCCGATGATCTGCGCTCGATCATCGTTTTCGAGCTGCGCCTGCCGCGTACGGTTCTCGGCATCATCGTCGGCGCCGCTTTGGGACTCACCGGCGCGGCCATGCAAGGCTACACGCGCAACCCGCTCGCGGATCCCGGCATTCTCGGCGTTTCGAGCATGGCGGCGTTCGGCGCCGTCGTGACCATGTATTTTGGGGCCCTGACCACGCTGCCGTGGCTGTTGCCCGTCGGCGCCATGATCGGCGCCGTCGGCGGCATCGCGGCGTTGCTGGCCCTCTCGGGCGCCGCCTCCAGCATCCTCACTTTCGTCCTCGCCGGGATGATCCTCAATACGGTCGCGACCGCAGGTGTATCGCTCGCCCTCAATCTCGCGCCCACGCCGTGGGCGGTGAACGAAATCGTCAACTGGCTCTTGGGGTCGCTCGCCGACCGCAGCGTCGACGAAGTGCGCATGGCGCTCCCGTTCGTCCTCATCGGCAGCGTCCTTGTGATGATGCTCGCCCGCCCGCTGGACGCGCTGACCTTGGGCGAAACCGGCGCGCGCTCCCTCGGGATCGATCTCGGCCGCACGCGTGTCCTCCTTGCGCTGGGTGTCGGCATTTCTGTGGGCGCCAGCGTCGCCGTGACGGGGGTCATCGGCTTCGTCGGCCTGGTGACGCCTCATCTCTTGCGCCCGCTGGTGGGCGCTCGCCCCGGCGCACTTCTTCTCCCCAGTGCACTGGCCGGCGCCGTGATCGTTCTCGCGGCCGACGTCCTCGTACGCCTTCTTCCGTCCGTCGCCGAACTCAAACTCGGCGTGGCCATGGCGGGCGTGGGCGCGCCGTTCTTCCTGGCGCTCCTCATCAATGTCCGCCGGAGGGCCGTATGACCCGGCTTTCCGCGACAAACCTCAAAGTGCGCTTTGGCGATAGAACCGTCCTCGACGGCATTACGGTTGTCTTCGACTCCCATCAGGTGACGGCCGTCGTCGGCGCCAATGGCGCCGGCAAGTCCACGTTACTCACCGCCCTGGCCGGACTGCGTAAGCCCGACGGCGGACAAGTGCATCTCGAGGACGCCGACATCCACGGCCTCGCGCCGCGCGTGCGCGCACAGCGCGTCGGCTTCCTGCCGCAAATCCCCGAGGTCGCCTGGCCCGTCGACGCCCGCACGCTCGTGGGGCTTGGGCGCACGCCTTATATCGGCGGCCGCGGCTTGTCGCAGGCGGATGACGAAATCGTCGCGCGCGCGCTTTCCACTACCGGTGTCGATGCCTTTGCGGATCGCAACGTGCTGACGCTCTCCGGCGGCGAGCGCGGCCGTGTCCTCATCGCTCGCGCCCTGGCCGGCGAGCCCGAGTGGCTCTTGGCCGATGAACCTCTGACCGGCCTCGATCCCGGATATCAGCTCGACGTCGCCTCCCTGTTCCGCCGGATGACCCAAGACGGCTGCGGCGTCATCGTCACGCTTCACGACCTGCACATGGCCATGCGCATGGCGGACCGGGTGCTGGTGCTGGGTGAGGGGCGCGTGCTTGCGGATGGATCGCCCGAGGCCGCCCTTTCTCCCGACGTGCTCGCGCGGGCTTACGGTGTCGAAGCGCGGTTCTGGGACGGCAATGCGGGCCGCGTCATCGAAATCGTAGGCCGGCGTGCTTGATCCCTGGCTGGTAGGTGCGGCGCTGGCGGTCGAGGCGGCCGTTGGTTATCCTGCGCTCCTTCAAAAATTCGTGCCGCACCCTGTTGTCTGGATTGGCAGCGTCCTTCGCGCGCTCGACAATGGTTGGAACCGTCCGGAGGCGGCCCATCGCAAATTCTCCGGTCTCTTGTGTCTGCTCCTTGTTGTGGCCGCGGCCGGCGGTGTCGGCGCAGCGCTTGCGCAGCTTGGGCCGATTGTCGTGATCCTCGCGGGAACCCTCGGTCTCGCGCAGCGTAGCCTCTACGACCACATCGCCGCCGTCGCCGCTCCGCTCGAACGCGGCGACCTTACCGCCGCGCGGGTGGCGGTCGCAAAAGTCGTCGGCCGCGACGTCGAAGGCTTGGACGAGTCCGGTGTAGCGAGCGCGGCGTTGGAGAGCCTCGCCGAAAGTTTCAACGACGGTATTGTCGCCCCGGCTTTTTGGATGTTCGTGGGCGGCCTTCCCGGCCTCTTCGCCTACAAAGCCGTCAATACCGCCGATAGCATGATCGGACATATGGAGCCCCGCTGGCGAGATTTCGGCTGGGCGTCGGCGCGGGTCGACGATGTCATGAATTGGGTGCCGGCTCGCATCGCCGGCGCTTTGATCGCACTTCTTGGCGGAGGGTGGCGCGTCATGTGGGCCGACGCGGGCAAGCACGCCTCGCCCAATGCCGGCTGGCCCGAAGCCGCCATGGCGGGGGCGCTTAAGGTCGAGCTTGGCGGCCCTGCCGTCTACGACGGCGTGCTCCATGATCGCCCGCGGTTCGGCGCGGGCCCGCGTCCATCGCCTGTGGATTTGCGCCGCGGGTTACGCCTCTATATGACAGCCTGCATTGCGATGTGGGTCCTGTTTGCGCTCGGAGGCTTGGCGTGGCGGCTGTAATGATCCAGGGATGCGGCTCCGATGTCGGCAAGTCCGTCATCGTCGCGGGTCTCTGCCGCCTCTTCACCAATCGCGGCTACCGCGTGCGTCCCTTCAAACCGCAGAACATGTCCAACAACGCCGCCGTCACCGCGGACGGCGGCGAAATCGGCCGCGCCCAGGCCCTGCAGGCAATCGCTTGTCGCACGCCCCCGACCGTCGACATGAATCCGGTACTCTTGAAGCCGCAGTCCGATGTCGGCGCCCAGGTGATTGTGCGGGGGCAGATGAAAGGCACGCAGCAAGCGCGCGACTATCAGTCGCGCAAAGCGGAAATGCTCGGCGTCGTGATGGAATGTTTCCGTCGTCTCGAGGCGGAAGGTGATCTCGTCATTGTCGAGGGTGCGGGAAGCCCGGCGGAGACAAACCTGCGCCAGGGCGATATCGCCAACATGGGGTTCGCCCGCGAAGCCAACGTGCCGGTCGTGCTCATCGGCGATATCGACCGCGGTCACGTGATCGCGGCCCTTGTCGGCGCCCATACGGTGCTCGAACCCGAGGACCGCGCCATGATCCGCGGGTTTCTCATCAACAAGTTTCGCGGCGATCCGTCGCTGTTCAAAGATGGCCGCACGGAAATCACGGCGCGCACCGGCTGGCCCGACCTGGGTATGATTCCGTGGCTTGCCGCGGTCCGTAAACTGCCGGCCGAGGACGCGGTCGTGCTCGATCCGGCGGCGCCCACGGAGCCGAGGCGGCGGGTCAAGATCGTCGCGCCCCTGTTCTCGCGCATCGCCAACTTCGACGACTTCGATCCCTTGTTGGCGGAGCCCGAGGTCGCCTTCACCTTCATCAAGCCAGGTACACCGCTCCCCGGCGACGCCGATCTCGTCGTTCTACCTGGCACAAAAGCGACCCGCGCCGATCTCGCGTTCCTGCGTGCGCAGGGCTGGGATATCGACCTTGCCGCCCATGTCCGCCGCGGTGGGCATGTCCTCGGAATTTGCGGCGGGTTCCAGATGTTGGGCCGCTCCGTGGCCGATCCCGGCGGGATCGAGGGGCCGGCGGGAGAAAGCGAAGGTCTCGGCCTGCTCGACGTCAGCACCGTGCTCACCGGCGAGAAGACTCTGCGCCCGGTCTCCGGACGCCTCGCCGCGGCAGGCGCGCCGTTCGATGGTTACGAGATGCACGTGGGGCGTACGGATGGGGCCGATCTCACCCGCCCCTTTCTCCATCTGGGCGATGCGCCCGACGGTGCGATTTCGCGCGACGGCCGTATTGCCGGCACTTATGTACATGGACTCTTCAGCCGCGGCGAAGCCCGCGCGGCGCTCCTTGCCCCCTTTAACGTCACATCGAATGAGCGAGACCACACTCACGTTGTCGACGCATTGCTTGACGAGATCGCGAACGAACTGGCGAACGCCCTCGACATCGAGGCCCTCGCTGCAATTGCCGGACTGAAGGCAAGATGACCATCGTTCCCACGATCCCTCCCATTGATCCGGCTCTTGGCGTGCAACTTCGCGCCGCCATTGATGGCCTCGCCAAACCACCGGGATCGCTCGGACGCATGGAAGAGATCGCCGTCCGCCTCGGGCTTATCCAAGCAACGTTGAGACCCGTGGTCCAGCGTGCGCTGCTCATGGTTTTTGCCGGCGATCATGGCCTCACGGCGGAAGGTGTCTCGCGCTACCCGGCGGCGGTGACCCTCGCCATGGTCGAGACCTTCCTCGGCGGGAAAGCCAGCGCCAATGCTTTCGCCCGGGCCGTGGGCGCCGAGATCAAAGTCGTCGATGCGGGAATTGCGCAAGCGCTGCCGAACAGACCGGGACTGGTCCAGGCCGCCATTCGTCGCGGCACCCGCAATGTTGCGCATGAACCGGCCCTAACCGAGTCCGAAGTCGGTGCGGCCCTCGACCGTGGCGCTACTCTTGCCGGCGAAGCGGCGGCTGAAGGGTTCGATATCCTCGTCATGGGCGAAATGGGGATCGGAAATACCGCGTCGGCCGCCCTTGTCATGCATGGCCTCACGGGGCTTGCCCTGGAGAAGTGTGTGGGCCGCGGCGCCGGTCAGGATGACGCGGGGCTCGCCCATAAGCTCGCCGTGCTTCGACGCGCGTCCGCGCGGGCCGAGGTGCGCGAACCCTTGCGCGTTCTCGCCGAGTTCGGAGGCTGTGAAATCGTCATGATGACCGGGGCGATGCTCGGGGCCGCCGCCGCGCGCCGTGCCGTCCTGGTGGATGGATTCATTTCCACCGCGGCCGCTCTCGCCGCCGCGCGCCTTGCGCCCGCCGTGCTCGACTATTGTTTCTTCGCCCACCGCTCGGCGGAGTCCGGTCATGGCCTCATGCTTAAGGCGCTGAACGCCCGGCCGCTGTTCGATCTTGAGATGCGGCTCGGAGAAGGGACCGGGGCGCTGCTTGCGGTGCCGCTCTTGCGCGCCGCCGCACGGCTTCTCTCGGATGTCGTCTCGTTGGAAGATATCTTGAAAGGCGGCTCATGATGCGCCGGCAAGTTCAGCTCTTCCTCTGCGCCCTTCAGTTCCTCACCCGCATTCCGGTGCCGCGCCTCGCGGGTTTCGAAGACTCCTGGATCACCCGCAGCGCCAAATTCTTTCCGCTGGTGGGACAGCTTGTCGGCGCGCTCTCGGCCGGCGCCCTCCTGCTCGCGGGTGAGGTGTGGCAAGGTTTCGTGCCTCTGTTGCTGGCCATCACCGCCGGCATTCTGATCACCGGCGCCTTTCACGAGGACGGTCTCGCCGACACCGCTGACGGACTCGGCGGCGGCCGCGATGCCGCGCACCGGCTTGCCATCATGAAGGACAGCCGTATCGGCGCCTTCGGCGCCTTAGCACTCCTTTTGCTTCTCGCCTTGAAAATGGCGGCGCTGGCGCCCTTCAATATCGAGATGGCCGCGCTGCTTCTTCTCGCAAGTCATGGCACCGCGCGCGCGGCTGCCGTCGTTGTCATGTGCGCCTTGCCCTATGCCGGCGATCCGGCGGCGTCGAAGATCAAACCGGTCCCCGACGGTGTGACGGGTGCCGAGGTGTTCATTGCGGTGGTGCTGGCGCTTTGGCCCCTCTTTCTCCTTCCGCTTTCCCTGGCGCTCGCGGGGATGATCGGGGGCATCGTGTTGGCCATGATAATCGCACTGACGGCGCGGCGGCTCGTGGGCGGCTATACGGGCGATATTCTCGGCGCCGTCGAGCAGATGTTCGAGCTTGGTTTCCTCTTGGGCGCGGCGGCGATCTTATGACGCTTATCGTTTCACCCCTGCGTCATGTTCCGGACCTTTTGGCTGCGCGAAAGCCCTCTCACGTCCTAACGCTGCTTGCGCCGGAAATCTCGCCACCCTCATGCCCGGGATTTGCAGCGGACCGGCACCTCAAGCTCCAGTTCAACGACATCATTGCCCCCATGACCGGCTTGATCGCGCCGGACCCTCTCATCGTCCAGGCCATCCTGGAGTTCGGCGACGCCTGGGACGGCGCGCAGCCGATGCTGGTTCACTGTTCCGCCGGAATAAGTCGATCGACGGCGGCCGCCTACATCATCGCTTGTGAGCGCATGGGCGCGGGGTCCGAAGACGCCTGCGCCGCGCGGCTACGCAGTGCGGCGCCATCGGCCACGCCCAACAGCCTTATGGTCGCAATTGCCGATGAGGTCCTGGAGCGGGGCGGCCGCATGGTCGCCGCCATCGCAGGAATTGGCCGCGGCGCCGACGCGTTCGAAGGAACGCCCTTCGACATTCGTGTGGACCCTTAGCCTTTACGACTCGGCATAGGCACAAAACGGATTTTTCGAATCATTAAATTCTCAGCGATAGCAAATATCGCTGGACGAAAAATTGGCGAAGTGCGCATTATAATGCGCCATGCTGTTTGACATCGTGAATCGGAAAGAAAGGTGGCGGTGAGTCGCGCCCCGCGCCGCCTCGCGTTGCTCCGCGATGCAGCGGCATGCAGCAGCATGCAGCGTGACGCGATTTTTCGCCTAAGCCCTTCAGAGCATTTCGTTATTCGGAAGATGCAGCGTGCAGCAGATGCAGCGCGGTGCCGCAGCATGCCGCGTGACGCAATTTTTCGCCCAGGCCCTTCAGAACATTTCGTTATTCGGAAGATGCCGCATGCCGCAGATGCCGCACGGTGTTCTTAGCGCCTCTCGAAGTGTCGTCAGAAATCGCGCTAGTCGCCGTCCGCCGGAACCAGGAGACGGTTGGGGAATCGGATTGTCGCGGTCGTGCCGATGCCGACGATGCTCTCGATCTTCAGCTCGCCGCCCAAAAGGTCCATGTAGCGCTTGCAGATCGAGAGACCCAAGCCGGTGCCCTTACCGAGGTGCGAGACCGCCGGGTTGCCCTGCAGGAACGGCTCGCCGAGGCGGCGCAGGAGCGCGGGCTCGATCCCCGGGCCGCTGTCCTTGACCGCGATGTCCAGCCAATGGCCCGCGTGATAGGCGGTCCATACCAGGATCTCGCCCTCAGGCGGCGAGAACTTGATGGCGTTGGACAGAAGGTTGATCAGCACCTGGCGGATGAAACGCTCGTCGCCGGAAACCGACGGGAGGTGCGACGGCGTATCGACCGAGATCTGAAGGCCGCGCTGTGTCGCCAGCCCCTGCACGAACGAGGCCGCCGCCGACACCACCGCGCGCAGATCGACCGTATCCTGGTGCAAGGGCTGCACGCCGGATTCGATCTTTGCCATGTCCAGAATGTCGTTGACGATATTGAGAAGATGCTCGCCGGAGCGGTGAATATGGTCGGCGTATGTGGTGTACGCGGTCGAGACGCCGTCTCCCAGCACCTTGTTCCGGATGATTTCCGAGAAACCCATGATGGCGTTCAAGGGCGTCCGGAACTCGTGGCTCATATGCGCAAGGAACCGGCTCTTCGCCTCGTTGGCTTCCTCGGCCGCCGCCTTCGCCTGCCGGAGCGCATTCTCGTTTTTCTGCGACTGTGAAAGCTGGCGCAGGATGATCGCCGTGAACGAACCCATGGCGAGAATGATCGTCGCCACGGCAAAGGAGATCTGGTTGCGCGTTTGGCGCCACCCGGCCATGTAGTCGCGCTCGTCGAGCGTGACCGAGATCGACGCCGGTACGTTCTCGACCGAGATCTGAATCGTGATTCCCTGACCCACCGTCGGCCCGGCCGCGGTCGGCGCGCTTTGCCCCTTCTCGACCGGCACGTTCGGTGTTGCGGCGATCAGCTTTCCGTCCGCTGTCCACATCGAGACGCTGCCGAACGAACCAACGTCGAGACCCGTGTAGTAATCCGAGAACCGCTGAGTCTGAATGAGGGCTGTGACGTAGCCGAGCACGGTGTTGTCCTCGGCGCGTACCGCGTAGCCTAGCGGTAGGTTCCAGAAGTCCTCGAGCACTGCAACCTTGTACAGCGGACCGAATAGCCGCCCCGATCCTGTCATGCCGAGTTCCTGCAGCGGCACGCCCGCTGCGCGGTACCTTTCGATATCGATCGGATAGCTTCGTCCGCTGGCGATGCCATTGAAGTCCGCGTCGAATATCGTGAAAACGTAAACGTCGGGTGTCTGCGCCAGCTTGGCCTTAAGTATCTCGTGCAGTAGGTGGGGATCGGCAGCCCCACGCTCTACGCGGTCTTTATAGTAATCGCCGAGCCCCTCCAAAACGCGGTACGTGTCGCCAAAGACGCGGGCTGCATGCGCCTGGGCGGCTTTCGCGGCGCTGCGCGCGGACCGTGCTGCGGCGTCAACGGTGCTGTTGTATTGCTCGGCCAGGTAATAGATCGCGGTGGCGATCATCAGAACCGCGAAGCTCACGACCAGAACGATGGTCGCCATCCGCAGGCGCTGCAGGGACGGCCCACTTTTCTTGAACACCGGGAATATCGATCGGCGTTTCACGGCCGTTCCTTCGCGTTCGTGGTTTAGGAAGGCCGCGCGGTTTTCGAAAGCGCGGTCGCCTCGGTGTCTGCTAGGCCGACTGCGCCGGCTTGGCGCTGAACTTGTTGATCGCCGCTTTCAATGCCTTGAAGAGCATCTGCCCCATTTCGCCGCCGTCGCCCTCGATCTTTTCGCGAAGCACCGCGCGCATGGTGTCGATGTGGGCCTTCACGATCTCGAGACTGGCGTCGTCCTGCTGGCAGGGCGGCTTTGTGACTTCGTAAAGGGACTTTCCGAAGACGGTGATGAGCGGATACCCGAAGGTGCCGCCCTGGCCGCGCAGTTCGTGGGCGATCAAGTTGATCTGCTCGAAGTTCTGCGTGCGCTCGCCGGAGATCTGTTTCGCCTCGGTCACTTGGCGCGACAGGCCGTCCAGGAACTGCTTTGCCCAGTCGAGGAATCCGTCCGCCTCACGCTTCAAGGACTGTTCGGCGGACGCGAGCATGTCTTCAGGAAGTACGAACGGCTGACGCTGGGCGTTGGAGCCCATCTTCTGCTTGAGATAGTTAGGCAGCTTGAACAGCCACACGTCGGACGGCGCCGCTGGTTTTTCCACCTTGTCCTTGGAATAGACGATGGTGGCGTGGGACTCGTCCGGCTTGCGGCGCTCCATGCCCTTGGGCGGGCCGGATTTCGAGCGGCGGCGGCACGGACCGAAATAGTTCTGGGTGGTGACGTACTGACGCGGATTGTCGATGATGCGCTGCAGAACCTTATAGATGTTCTCGACCGAAAAAGGTTTTGCCATGAAGTCCGTGACACCGCGGTCGCGGGACTCCTCGACGTTGGCCCGGTCGGCCGCGCCGGACAGCATGATGACCGGCATGAACCGGTTGGGCGATTGTTTGTCGTCCCGCAGCCACTGCAGGAGATTCACCCCACTGACGGGGGACATGATCAGGTCGGTGATGACGATATCGACGGGCTCGACCGCGGCCGAGAAACCCTTGGAGGTCAACTTTAGGTAATCAACCGCTTCCTTGCCGTTCTTGGAGCGCTGGAGCCGCGTGAAACCCATCCGCCTCAAACTGTTGAGGAGAATGTCGAGCATGTACTCGTTATCCTCCACCACCATGATGGAGATACGGTCCTGGCCGAGGTTTTTTTCGTCTTTGTTCATCAAATCATGTCCCAGGGGCGCCCCTGGGACTTGAGCCATCTTCTTGGAATGAT
>CAMDOZ010000117.1 GCA_945903705.1 Fidelibacterota bacterium
TCAGCATCGACAATCTGGCCGGCGGCATGTCGGGCTCGATCTTCATCGCCTTCCTGTCGGGACTGACCAACACCGCCTACACGGCCACGCAGTACGCGCTGTTCACCTCGATCATGACCCTGCCCGGCAAGCTGATGGGCGGATCCTCGGGCTGGATCGTCGACAGGCTGCAGGCAGATTTCTCCTCCACCTACAAGTTCGGCGGCTACGCGATCTTCTTCGTCTACACCGCGCTGCTCGGCCTGCCGGCCCTGGTGCTTGCGTTCGTTGTGCGCCGCCGCTTCGAAAAAGAAACCCCTCCTTCCTGAGGGAAGGAGGGGAAGTAAATCGGCGTCGGGGTGTCACCGCGCCGGGGGAACCTGCCCATTCCGAAGCGGGGGCTTGGGGTTGCCGACCGGGAATGGGCACCTCTCGTTTAGGGGGCCGAGGCTACAAAACCGTGACTGGTGGTGTGGAAAACCCCTCATGCTCTTCCGGACCGCGGGCCTCTGGCCCGCTCATGATTCTGAGCGGGCTTGGAAGCCCGCGGTCCTTCTTGAGATGAGTTCTTCTAGCCCGGCGTCGAGTCGAGGGCGTAGCCGGCGGCGCGGACGGTGCGAATGAGGTCGGCCTGACTCTCGCCGTTCAGCGCCATGCGCAGGCGGCGGATGTGGACGTCGACGGTGCGGGCCTCGACGTAGACGTCCTTGCCCCACACCGAGTCGAGCAACTGCTCGCGCGAGAAGACGCGGCCGGGATGTTCCATGAAGTGGCGCAGCAGGCGGAATTCCGTGGGACCGAGATGGACCGGCTTGCCGGCCCGGATGACGCGGTGCGCCACCAGGTCCATCACGATGTCGGCGTAGGAAAGCGCTTCGTCGGCCAGTGCCGGACGGATGCGTCGCAGCACGGCGCGGATGCGCGCCACCAGCTCGGTCGGTGAAAACGGCTTGGAAACATAGTCATCGGCACCGGCATCGAGCCCGCGTATGCGATCGCCCTCCTCGCCCCGCGCCGTCAGCATGATGATCGGCACGTTGGCGGTCGATGTCTGACGGCGAAGCTGGCGACAGACTTCGATGCCCGACATCAAGGGCAGCATCCAGTCGAGCAGGATGATATCGGGGACATCCTCCTGGGCCGCGGCCAGCGCCTCCTCGCCGTCGCCCGCGACCACGACCTTGAACCCCGACTGTTCGAGGTTGTAGCGCAGCAGCTCGACCAGCGCGGTCTCGTCCTCGACGATCAGCACGCTCGGCTTCATCGACGACGTCTGGCTGTCGCGACGGGAGGCCATGGTGCCGGCCACGCTCACGATGCGGTGCCCGTGGCGTAGAGCGCGGCGCTGCCCTTGGGCCGTGCCTCGTCGAAACCGTGGCCGGTGGCACGGAAGCTCACCAGCTCGGCGATGTTGGTGACATGGTCGCCGGCGCGCTCGATGTTCTTGGCCATGAACAACAGATGCGTGCAGCCCGTGATCGTGCGCGGATCCTCCATCATATAGGTCAAGAGCTCGCGGAACAGGCCAGTGTAGACCTGGTCGATTTCCTCGTCCCGTTCCCAGACGTCGCGCGCCTTGGCGACATCGCCCTGGGTGAAGGCGTCGAGCACGTCCTTGAGCGCCGTCCGCACCAGCCGGCCCAGCCGTTCGATGCCCGAGACGGCCGCCGGCGGCGGCGTGCCCTGCGAAAGCACGATGGTACGCTTGGCCGTGTTCTTGGCGTAGTCGGCGATGCGCTCCAGCGCCGCCGCGATCTTGATCGACGACAGGATGACGCGCAGGTCGACCGCCACGGGCTGACGCAGCGCCAGCAGCTTGACCGTCTGGTCCTGCACCGCCTCGTCGAGCGCGTCGACCCTGGCGTCGTCGGCAATCACCTTCTCCGCCGCCGCGGTGTCGCGCTCATGCAATGCCGCCAGGCACTGCGCGAGCTGGCTCTCGGCCAGGCCGCCCATTTCGCTGATCGTCGCGCTCAACCGCTCCAGCTCCTCGTCGAACCGCTTCAGCGTATGTTCGCCCGCCATGTCGAATTCCCTTCCTCATTTGCCCGCCGCATCGCGCGGACTGCCTCAGCCGAAGCGCCCGGTGATATAGGCTTGGGTGCGTTCCGCCTTCGGTGTCGTGAACATCGTCTCGGTCGCGCCGTACTCGATCAGCCGGCCGAGATACATGAAGGCGGTATTTTGCGAGACCCGCGCCGCCTGCTGCATGTTGTGGGTGACGATCACGATCGTGTAGTGACCGGCCAGTTCGTCGATCAGCTCCTCGATGCGCGATGTCGCGATCGGATCGAGGGCGGAGCACGGCTCGTCCATCAGCAGCACCTCGGGATCGCCCGCGATGGCCCGCGCGATGCACAGCCGCTGCTGCTGGCCGCCCGACATGCCGAGCGCGCTCTCGTGCAAGCGGTCCTTGGCCTCGTCCCAAAGGGCAGATCCCCTGAGCGAGCGCTCCACCGTCTCTTCCAGCATCGTCTTGTCGGTCACGCCATCGACTCGGAGAGGATAGATGACGTTCTCGAAGATCGTCATCGGAAACGGATTGGGCTTCTGGAACACCATTCCCATCCGCTTCCGGAGCGCGATCACGTCGATTCCGGGCCCGTAGATATCGCGACCGTCGATCTTCATCTGGCCGCCGATGCGCAGACCGTCGATGAGGTCGTTCATGCGGTTGATCGAGCGCAGCAGGGTCGACTTGCCGCAACCCGAAGGCCCGATCAGGGCCGTCACGAGGCCGCGCTCGACCACGAGGGAGTTCTCGAACAGCGCCTGCTTCTCGCTGTACCACAGCGAGAACTTCTCGATATCCAGAGCCGTGCCGTTTTCGCCGCGCACGGGATGGTAGACCGTCTTGTCGTATTCGACCTGGCTGCCGTCGGGCATGTTGTTCTCCGTCGATTCTAGAATTGGCTGCCGGCAAATTGGCGGCGCAGGCGGTTGCGGATGTAGATCGCCGCGGCGTTCATGACGACGATCAGAAGAATGAGAAGCAGGGTCGTGACGAACACCATCGGCTTTCCGGCCTCGGAATTGCGCGACTGGAAGCCCACGTCGTAGATGTGGAAGCCCAGGTGCATGAAGCTGCGCTCCAGGTGGATGTAGGGAAAATAGCCGTCGATCGGCAGCTCCGGCGCCAGCTTGACGACGCCGACCAGCATCAGCGGCGCGACCTCGCCGGCACCTCGCGCCATGGCGAGAATGATTCCCGTCATGATACCGGGCATCGCGCGCGGAAGGACGATGCGTCGGATCGTCTGCCACTTCGATGCCCCGCAGGCGAGCGAGCCCTCGCGCATGGAGCGCGGCACGGCGGCCAGCGCCTCCTCCGTGGCGACGATCACCACCGGCACGGTGAGCAACGCCAGGGTCAGCGCCGCCCAAAAGAGGCCGCCGGTGCCGAAGGTCGGGCTCGGCAACCGCTCCGGAAAGAACACCTGGTCGATCGAGCCGCCCACAATATAGGCGAAGAAGCCCAGGCCGAACACGCCGTAGACGATCGACGGCACGCCGGCCAGATTGTTGACCGAAATACGCACCACCGCCACCAGACGGCCCTGTTTGGCGTACTCGCGCAGATACAGTGCCGTGATGACGCCGAACGGCGCCACGAAGATCACCAGCAACAGGGTCATCGCCACCGTCCCGAAGATCGCCGGCAGAATGCCGCCTTCGGTGTTGGCTTCGCGTGGCTCCGTCGACAGGAACTCCCACCAGCGACCGAGATAGACACCGATCTTCCCGAAGATCGAAAGCTCGTTCGGCTGGAAGAAGCGCACCACGGCGGACAGGTTTACCGCCTTCTCCTTGCCGCCGATCTCGGCAAAGGTGACCGTGTCCTTGGCATCCTCGGCGCGCAATGCCTGAGCCTGCTTGGTGAGCGCCTGGAACCGCTCCTGGAGCTTGACGTTCTCGTCGCTGAAGCGCTGCTGGGCTGCCCTGTAGGCCGGGCTGTCGGCACCGGAGGAGAGTTCGACGCTGCGTACCCGCAGCCGGGCCTTCTCGATCGTGTGATTGACGTCGCCGATCAGGTCTCGCTCGATGTGCTGGATCTGCGCCCAACGGGCGCGGGCTGCATCGTGTGCGGCGGCGAGGCCAGCCGGTGTCAGGCGGTCGGCCGGAACCGCGGTCCCGTTGACGATGGCACTCTTGATGCGACCGATCAGAGGGCCCCACTCGAGACGCTCGACATAGACCATGTCGGCGGGCCGCTCCACGGAGGCCACCTCGTAATCGGGCACCCAGCGGAAGTCGTCGTTGTAGATGTCGTAGTTGCCGGTGCGGTAGAGCGTGCGGTCGGCGAATCCGTCGTCGGTGGCGATCGCGGCGCGCTTGTCGGCGGGCACCTTGGCGAGCTGATCTGCCGTGACCCGGAAGCTCTCGGTGCGGAACGGCTCGCCGGCCACCATCGCTCCGTCCGTCAGGCGAACGACCTCGATCGGCTTGGGCCAGAAGGTGACGAGACCGTTCCAGAAGACCAGCAGGAGAAGGCCCGCGATCAGGACGCAGCCCATCGCCAGGGCACCGCCCAGAACCCACTGGAACGGTTCGCCGACGGCGCTCAGGTCGGCGGCATGCGCCCGGCGGTAGACGGAGGACTTCGCCTTGCCGGTAGAGGCGGCGGTGTCGATGTTGACGGCGGTCATTCGCGTTCTCCCCGATCGATCACAACGAGACCGCGCGCTTGCGGAAGCGCTGGCGAATTACCTCGGCCGCCGTGTTGACCACGAAAGTGATGACGAACAGGGTCAGGGCGGCGAGGAACAGCATGCGGTAGAGCGAGTCGTCGCGCACCGCTTCGGGCAGCTCCACCGCGATGTTCGCCGACAGCGCGCGCAATCCGTTGAAGATGTTCATGTCCAGGATCGGCGTGTTGCCGGCCGCCATGACGACGATCATGGTTTCGCCGACGGCGCGTCCCATGCCGATCATCACGGCGGCGAAAACGCCGCTGGCGGCCGTTGGAAGGATGACCCTGGTTGCCGTCTGCCATTGGGTTGCTCCGCAGGCGAGAGAGGCGCCGCGCAGGTGTTCCGGCACGGAGTTCAGCGCGTCCTCGGCGATGGTGTAGATGATCGGAATGACGGCGAAGCCCATGGCGAAGCCGACGACCAGCGTGTTGCGTTGCACGTAGGTGTCGATCATGCCGCCGCGCGGATCGTAGCCGACGCCGGCGAGCAGGGAAGAAACGACATAGGACAGGATCAGGGCGGCAACGATGAGGGCGAGCCAGCGCCCGCCGTCGAGGGCCGCCGCCTGCGAGCCGCTCGCGCGACGCAGCATGCCATCGATGCGCGGGCCGGGACCGAACCGGCGCAGCGCATAAGATGCCGCAAGGAACGCCGCGGGCAACAGGATCACGGTCATGAACGGGACCGGCGAGCCGCGGTCGCGGTTGACCCAGGCCTTGAAGTCGCCGGCGAACATCAGCCGCTCCAGCGGGCCGCCGAGAACGCTGGCGAGCCACAAGCCGACCGCCAATGCCACGAACATCAGAATGAAACGAGGCACGCCGCTCAAGCGGATGGCCTGGGTCTGCGGCATGAATTGCCACGAGTAGGCGGCCACGATCAGCGCCAACGGCACGAAGACGAAGGCGAGCAGCACGCTGGTGATGTTCTGTTCGACGATGGGTGCCACGATCAGCGCGGCGATGAAGCCCAGCACGACGGACGGCAGGGACGCCATCATCTCCATCGCCGGCTTGACGACGGAACGAACGGTGGGGTGGAGAAATTCGGACGTGAAGATGGCTGCCGCCAGGGCCAGCGGCACCGCCATGAGCAGGGCGTAGAAGGTCGATTTCAGGGTGCCGAAGATCAGCGGCACGAGCGAGAACTTGGGCTCGAACGAATCGGTGCCGGACGACGACTGCCACGTGTATTCCGGCCCGGAGTAGCCCTCGTACCAGATCCTGCCGAAGATCGACGACCACGTCGTCTCCGGGTGGGGAATGGACACATTCCATTCGACATAGCGTCCGCCGCCGGCGACCGCCAGCACGGCATCGTCGCGCGGTGCGAAGGCCACGGCCTTGTAGTCCGCCGCGCCGAAATCCGCCGGCGGGCGCAGGCGCAGGAGCGTCTGCTCCGTCGTGCTGTGCCGGACCCAGGTCTCGCCCTTGGCATCGGCGGTCACGAACATCTTGGTGCGCTTGGAAACATCCATGGCCACGATGGCCGCGCCCTGCTTCTCGAGCCGGTGCGCACGCACCAGCGTATAGCCGTCGGTCGAGCGCGCGCCTGCCTGCTGGAGGCGGAAATAGACATCGACCGAGCCATCCGACGTGCCGACCACGAGCGATTGCTCGCCGATCAGGAAGCTGAAGACCGTCAGTTCGACGCCCTGCGGCAGGAGGTCGACCGTCTCGGCAAGCTTGGGAGCGGTCATGTCGCGCGTGTCGTAGCGATGCACGCGGCCCGACTTCTCGGCGATGTAGACCTGGTCCGCCTTCTCGGTCATCAGGACCGCCTTGACCACCACGCCGGCCGGCAACGCCGGCAGGGTCGAAGTGGTGATCTCGGTGGTTTCCTTGCGGGTCAGGAGATTGACCTTGGTTTCGGCGAGGCTGAGCCGCGCGATTCCCTTGTCGTCCACGGTGACGAAAGCGCGCGTCGGGCGTTCGACGGTGCCGCCGACGCGATAGTCGATGCCGACGATGGCGGCGCCCGGAGAGACTTCCTGCGGCTCCGCCATGGCGGCGGAAATCGAAATCTGGCGCGCCTGGTTGCCCGGCAATGTGGTGAATATCTGCCGGCCGTCGGTGCGGTCATTCCGATCGAGTACCATGGCGCCGGCCGGCACGTCGGCCAGCGGAATCACCTTGACCTCGAAGCCGGTCTTGCCGAAGCGGACGTTGCCGTCGGCGAAGCCGAAGGCAATATCGCCGGTGGCGATGGTACGGGCGAAAGCGGTTGCCGTCTTGCCGCCAAAATCGAAAGTCGGTGCTTCGATGGCCCTGCCGGTCGGTACATGGAAGGCACTCAGGTCGCCGCGCGTCGTCACGGCAACCGAGAGGGTCCGGTACTCGTCCACCCGGTCCATGACGACCGTGCCGGGCTTGTCGGGCGCCTTGCCGCTGACGGTCGCTATGGTCGAGCCGCCGGTGAACAGCGGCACCACCACCTGGAGCAGGAAGATCATGATGCCGAAGACGGCGAGGATGACGCCGAGACCGCCGACCGTGATGATCCAGTCGGCCGCCTTGTCGGCAAAGATCACCGACTTCTTGGTCGTCTTGTCGCGCTTGCCGACGAGAGCCGAAGCACCCTGCGTGGCTGCAGTGGCTGCATTTTGCGGCATGGCGCTTCCCCCGTACGTCCCAGCTCATCCAAACGACATACTATCGGCGAGGCGGCGGCCGGCCCGATGCCGGCCACCGCCCGTCGAACGGCCTACTTGATCTTCATCGCCTTGAGGTCGTCCTCGGCGATGGCCGAGGTAACCGGGAAGTAGCCGTCCTTGACGGTCGCCGCCTGGCCTTCCTGCGAGTAGATGAACTTGATGAACTCCGCCCGCACCGGCTCGACCGGCTGGTTCGGGTTGATGTTGGTGTAGATGTAGAGGAAGCGGGCGAGCGGAAATTCGCCGGCATAGGCCATCTCGGCCGTCGCCTCGACGCACTTGCCGCCAGCCTTGGCGGAAAGCGGGACCGCCTTCACGTCGGCCGTCTTGTAGCCGATGCCCGAGTAGCCGATCGCGAACTTGTCGGAGGCAATGCCCTGGACGACGGTCGACGAGCCGGGCTGCTCCTTCACGGCATCCTTGTAGTCGCCGTTGAACAGCGCGACTTCCTTGAAGTAACCGTAGGTGCCGGAGGCCGAGTTGCGGCCGTAGAGCGAGATCGGCTTGTTGGCCCACTCGCCCTCGACGCCGAGCTGCGACCAGTTGCCGATGTCCTTGTCGTTGCCGCCCTTGCGGGTCTTGGAGAAGATCGCATCGACCTGCTGCAGCGACAGGCACTTGATCGGATTGTCCTTGTGGACGAACACGGCGAGCGCATCGACGGCGCTGCGAATCACGGCCGGCTTGTAGCCGTACTTCTTCTCGAACGCGTCGATCTCCGCGCCCTTCATCGGACGCGACATCGGACCGAACTGGGCGGTGCCGGCGACCAGCGCCGGCGGCGCGGTCGAGGAGCCCTTGCCTTCGATCTCGATCTTCACGTTCGGGTACATCTTGTTGAAGCCCTCGGCCCACAAGGTCATCAGGTTGTTGAGCGTGTCCGAGCCGATGGACTTCAGATTGCCCGAGATGCCGCTGACGGGGGTGTACTTCGCCAGCTTGGGATCGACCCCCTGGGCCTGGGCGGACGCTGCGAATCCGAACGTGGCGACGGCCGCCGCAGTCAGGACGATGGTACGGTTGATCATTGGACCTCCTCTGGTTCGTGTGGGCCGGAGTCCTAGGGAGTCGCCGCTATGTATTTATTTCCTTTATGTGACAGTTCGGTGACGGTCGGGACCGGGCCTGAGGATCGATCCGCCGGCGGCGTTTCTTGACGGAATAACAAAGCCTTAACGGACGCAAAACATGCGGAGCCGGCCCCAATGGGAAAGCACCCTGCAGTCCCCAAATCTGGTACTTGCAAGTTTGGCAGGATTCGTCCTATATTTTTGATATCGTCGCACGAGGCCTGTCTAAAAGGCCGAGCCGCCCGTTCACTTGCCCGGGACGGCTCCCCAATATTCCAAGTCGTGACCGGGTGGCGTTCCCGCTCTCCACGCGGGCGATGCAAGGGGCCAAGTCCACGGACGCGGTCGCGAAGCCACTTGGGGCAGGGTGTATTCCCTGCCGATCAATAACATGGTCGTTGGTCTCCCTTATCCGGCCGTCTCGGGAGACTGTCGCAAATCCGACGCGAATCGATCATACGCGCGCGGCTGTAAACCAGTAGGCGGACACGCCCGGCCGACCGACCGCTTTTATGCGGGAACGCAAAACCCAGCCGAGCTTCTGGAAGGTCACTCCAGAGGCTCGGCGCAAAAAGCCGGGAGAAACCCAGGCCAGCCCTCCCGTCGCTCTGGGCTACTCGGGCGATGCCACGTGACCATCGGCCTCCTGGACCCGTGGAGGGTCTTTGCCGGTTTCACGAGACTCCGAATCCGCGTGGAGCGGAACAAGTCCGAACAACTTGTGACACCCGTTTCGAGTGTCAGGAGTTGTTCGGGAAGAACCTTTGGCCATGCCCCGCCCGGCGCGCCCGCCGGGTACGATCCCTGGAGGATGAGGGGCCGTCCCGCGGCCTTTACCGGGTAGTCAGTACCCGAGTACTGAGCCGTGAGTAGCAAGCACAAGGACGCCCTCGCCGCATTGACTGTCCGGCTGTGGGGCGGACCGAGGCGCGAAAAACGCGTCCGCGGACTGAATATTGACGGTCTTCCGTGGCCGCCCGAGGTGGGGCCACAGGGTCGGATTCCCGAAGAGGGCACAGGTGGGCGATTGGCCTGTGTCACAACATTTGTCTCAACTTGGTGTGACACCTTGGGGTGTGACACTGCCCGTCTCGGAGCAGTGCGGCGCTCGACGACGAGGACCGGGCGGTGCCGTGCACGTTTCCGAACAATCAGCTTCCGAACAACTCGTGTCCGGAAAATGCTTATCGGCCCGCTTATCCACCAAGAGCCAGGACCACCCGGCCATGTGTCTCGATCCTGTAACCAAACAGTCGCCCTGTCGAAGTCTCGGGCCGCTACCCAGCGGGTCAGGTAACCGCGCGAGGTCCCGATGTTGCGGCTGGAAGGCGTTGTGAAGAAATTCGGCGACAAGCGCGCCGTCGACCAGGTCTCGCTCGAGGTCCCGGCCGGGCAGCTGGTGGGCGTGATCGGCCGCTCCGGCGCCGGCAAGTCGACCCTGCTGCGCATGATCAACCGGCTGAACGATCCGTCGGAAGGGTCGATCCGGTTCGGCGATATGGACGTGACGAGCCTGCGTGGCCGTCCTCTGCGCGAATGGCGGGCGCGCTGCGCCATGATCTTCCAGCAGTTCAACCTCGCGGGCCGTCTCGACGTGCTGACCAACGTGCTGATGGGTCGTCTCAGCCATGTCGGCACGATGCAGGCGCTGCTCAAGCTGTGGAGCGAGGAGGGTCGCGCCATCGCCCTCTCGGCGCTCGACCAGTTCGACATGGCGGGACTGGCGGCGCAGCGGGCCGACACGCTGTCCGGCGGCCAGCAGCAGCGCGTCGCGATCGCCCGCGCGCTGGTGCAGGAACCCGAGCTGATCCTGGCGGACGAGCCGATCGCGTCGCTCGACCCGCGCAATACCAAAGTCGTCATGGATGCGCTGCTGCGCATCAACAAGCACTTCGGCATCACCGTCATCTGCAACCTGCACTCGCTCGACACGGCCAGGATGTATTGCGACCGGCTGGTCGGCATGGCCCAGGGCAAGATCGTGTTCGATGGCGTGCCGCAGGCGCTCACCGACGACGTCGCCCGCGAACTCTACGGCCTCGATGCCGGCGAGGTCATGGACACGGCCGGCACGTCGCTGCCCCT
>CAMDOZ010000118.1 GCA_945903705.1 Fidelibacterota bacterium
CCATTCCAGCCGCGTCCTCTTGTCCAACGCCGTGGGGCCGCGGAGCTCGTAGCGGGCTGAGGGCGGCCGCACTTCGCCGCCGCGGCAGGCGGCGAAGGCAGGGCCGGCAGCAAGAAGCGCCAGGGCGAGAAGCGAGCGGCCGATCATTCGTCTTGCGTCAGAGTTTTCGGAAGCGGAGCGTCATGCGGTCGCTTTCGCCAATGGCCTTGTATTTCTCCGGCTCCAGCTTCGCGTCGGGCTTGAGGCCCGGCCAGTCGAGCATGAAGGGAAGGCGCGTGGTGGCGTTCGTAGGGGGAAGGGCCCACACGCCAAGCGGATAGTCCTTGGTGTCCTTCGGATTGGCGTTGATCTCCGACGACGCCTCCAATTTGAAGCCAGCTTTCTCGACGACCGCCACCATATAATCGGTATCCACATATCCATCGCGCGCGTCGGTCACCTGCTTGCGCGGATCGGCGCGGTGATCCTCCACGGCCAAGATGCCGCCCGGCTTCAGCACGTCGTGGAAATCCTTGAGTGACTTTTCGGTCTGCCCTGGGAACCACATGAAGTCATGGATGTTGCGCGCGGTGATCACCATGTCGGCGGAGCCGGGAAGGCCCAGCGGAGTCATATTGGACGGACTCCAGGCCGGCCAAGTGACTTTGCCGAACTTGGCTTCGTCGGCGTAGCGCGCCTTGTAGGCAGTAATGCGGGTCCGCGCGGCCTCTGAAACCTTCGGATTGGATTCATCGGGCATGGTGGCGGCATATCGGCCGCCGGTGGCCTTGGCGTAGGGCGCGAGGATCTCGTTCCAATAGCCGGAGCCCGGGGCGATCTCTATGACGTTCAGACCGGGCTTCAATCCCCAGAAGGCGAGCGTCTCGTAAGGATGGCGATGCGGGTCGCGTACCACATGCTCCTTCAGGCGGAAGCTGTCGGCGACGGCGGCCTTGAGCGCCGCGTCCGGTGCGTCGGCCGCGCCCGCGAGCGACATGGCGCCGGCGATGATCCCGAGTACGACAACAGAACGGATGGCGTGATGCTTCATGGGGCCTCCTCCTGATTCTTTCTCGTGCAAATTACGTAGCCGCAATCTTGCCACCGGCCGGGTTGCCAGGCGACGCCTTTTAATGGAGACTTCTGGGCGTCGCGCACATTTTTGCGGGTGAACCGTGGCCGTCGTCCGTCTCCCATGAAATGGCGCGAGCTCAATCAGAATCCCGGCCAACGCGTCGCCGAGATGAAGGACAGCGACCCCTACACGCTGTTCAAGGTGGAGCGCGGGGCCGATCTTGCGGAGATCAAACGCGCCTACCGCGGCCTGGTGAAGACCTATCACCCGGACCATGCCGACCCGTTCATGCGGCCCTACTGCCTCGAAGTCCTGAAAATCATCAACCGAGCCATGGCGCACATCGAGCGCGAGTATCGTAATGGACCGGCAAAGTAGGTATCAGCGCCACTCCCTTATCGACTGGTTCTCGCAGGCGACGGTCCGCGATGCGCGGATCTGCGTGGTGGGCGCAGGCGCGGTCGGGAACGAGGTCCTGAAGTGTCTCGCACTTCTCGGCGCCGGCAGCATCGACGTTTACGACTTCGACCGCATCGAGGTTCACAATCTCACCCGCAGCGTCCTGTTCCGAGTGACGGATATCGGGCGCAACAAGGCCGAATGCGCCGCCGCGCGGGTGAGGGACCTCGACCCCAACGTCGTCATCACGGCGTATACGGGCAATATCCTGCGCGACCTCGATCTCGCGTCTTTCTCGAAGTACTCCGCGGTGATCTGTTGCGTCGACAATTTCGAGGCGCGGCTGCGCCTCAACCTGATCTGCAAGCTCTGGCAGATCGACCTCATCAATACCGGTGTCGATAGCCGCAACGCCGTGGTGGACGTGTTCCCGTTCTCGCAGCAAAGCGCCCAAAGCGTCGCCTGCTACGAGTGCACGCTTCCGCCTTCGGTTTATCAGCGGCTTTCCCAGCGCTATTCCTGCGGCGGCTTGAAGCGCGCGGCCTTCGTCGAAAAGCGGATTCCGACGACCGTGATTACCGCGAGCCTCGCCGGCAGCCTCGCGGCGTCGAAAGCTCTGCGGCTGGGACCGGGTGGCGCCCTGCGGTCCGACAGAATATTTCTCGATTCGATTTCGGGCATTTCCAGGCCCTCGGAACTCCCGGTCCGCGTCGATTGCCCGGTGTGCTCGCAGTTTCCTGCGCCGTTCCGCAAGCGCCCGGTACGCGATTTACAAGCCGAACTTGCACGTCTGAGGGCCGAAAAGGGGAACTCCGACATCACCCTGCCGGAGTCGCTTATTCTCTCCTTTCAGTGTAAAAAATGTGACGCGGGCGAGGGCCATGATGCTCCATTATTCTGGCGCGCAAGCGAACATGATTCCGGCCTCGCGAACTGCCGCGCTTGCGGCGCCGAGGGGGCGGTGGAGATCCAGATAACGGATCGCCTTCCGCTCGACACCCTGACGAAGAGCGGGGTCCGATCCTTGCCGCTGCCTTTTGCGCTGGCGGCCTCGGAAACGGGCACCGATGTCCTCGTCCTTGAAAAGGAGAGCGAGTGTGACTGACGTAAAGTTCATCATCAGGACCGCCGATCAGACGCGCAAAGCCGAAGTGGAAATGCAGCGGTCGAGCATCGGCGCGGATATCGTTCAGGCCGCGGTCGACAACTGGGCGCTGCCGAGCGACACCGACTATGCGCTGGTCAACGTGACGACCGGACGCTCGCTGGTGCCGACGGAAATGCTCGACGAGAATTTCGTGCAGGCCGGCGACGTGCTCGAGGTTCAGCCGGTCCTGGTTGCGGGACACGCGTGAATCCTCTTGCGCAACGGCGTATGCAGGACCTGGCCAAGATAACGCGGCTGGGCGTACGCACGCACGGGCGCATCTCGGTCACCGAAACCATCGACACGCCGCCGTCGCAGATCATCATTTCCGTCGCCTACAAGACCGCGCCCACGGCGCAGTATCCGGCCGAAGCGCGCGACACCACGCGCATCCGCGTTCTCCTGGGGGCCCGCTATCCGTTCCAGGAGCCGGCCGTCGAAATTCTCGACCCGATCTACAATCCCAACGTCTATCCCTCAGGGCGCGTTTGTCTCGGCAACAAGTGGATCGCAACGGAGGGATTGGATCTCCTGATCCTGCGCGTCGCGAAAATCCTGACGTTCGATCCCGAGACTGTGAACGACAGCAACCCGGCCAACATGGAAGCCGCCATGTGGTACAAGGTCATGGTCGAGCGGCATCCCGAAGCATTCCCCACCGAGAAGGTTGATCTCGCTCCTGAAGTGGCGGCGAAAACTGTCCGCTGGAACGAAGTGTAGCGTCGCATGCGCTGGGAAGATCAATCCGAAACCGTAACACTTCCCGCCGCCGCGGTTTTCCTGAAGACACTCGAGCCCGCGGACGAACAGCGGCTGAGCGGTTTGGAAAATGAGCTGCCGCGCGTCGTCGTGACTTCGGACTGTCTCCGCTCCATGCGTGAACACCTCGACACGTCGTGCGACGAACTTGGCGGGCTTCTTCTGGGCCGCGCCTATCGGCACGCCGGTCCGGCTGAAACTCATGTGATCGTGGCCGAGTGCAGCGTCGCGAGCCGCGTCTTCGACAGCACCGGCGTGTCGCTCCGCATGGAAACCGAAGTGTGGGACCGGGCGAGGCCGCTGCTCGACGCCGGTGCGCTGGTTGTCGGCTGGTATCACAGTCACCCGAACTTGGGTGCGTTCTTCAGTGAAACGGACCGGACGACGCAAAGGAGTTTCTTCCGAAATCCCTTCAGCGTCGGCATCGTCATCGATCCGGTGCGGGAAGAGATGCGGGCCTTCGTCGGACCGGAGAGCGCGATCGTTCCCGAAGAAAACCTTGTGGTCGTCGCATGCGGCTGACGCTTGCCCTCCTGCTGGCGCTCTGCGTTGCCGTGACGGCGGGGAAGCCTGCGGCCGCCGCCACGCAAGCGGTGAACCTCTCCGGCGCCCCGCAAGTCGAAGTGCCGGCCAATGCGCAGCTCAACTCGCGCGGCGACGGCTGGATTTGCACCTACGGATACCGCCGCGCCGGGAAGACCTGCATTCCCATCGCCGTTCCGCGCAACGCCGTGCTCGGGCCTTACGGCGACGTGTGGGTCTGTCTGCCGGGCTACTTTACCTACCGGGGCATTTGCCTTCCGGAGGAGGGCGCCGACCGCGAAGCCCTCGAGACGCCGGCCAAGCTTAGGCCATGGCAACTCATGAAGAAGCTCACCGCGAGCGCGGCATCGCAGTCGCAGCCGCCGTCGCAATCGAGAGCGCCGCGGAATGAAATGTTTTACAGGGTCGCCCCATTGATCGCCGCCGCAATGGCGTTGGGAATTTGGATGTTCTTTTTCGGCGAGCGCGAACCCGTGGCGCGGACCAGAAATTACGCCGGGACATCGATTATCGTGAAGCGCCCGCAGCGCGCGGTCACCGTCAACGTGTGGCAGTCCGCGGGCGATCGGGTCGACGCCTTGACCGGGGCTCTCGTGCCCCAGGCCGTGGAAGTGTCCCAATGCCGGAACTGCCGCGTGTTCTATCGCAAGGAGAGTCTCGTGGCCCTGCGCCGCGAGAACGGAGGCGCCTGCATTTCCTGTGGCCGGGCCGCTTTTCAGGCGGTCGCGTCCTAATTCGGCCTGCGCAAGACTCTGCCGGCGCGAATTGGCACAAGCTTCTCGTTCTCGCGAACAATCTTGCCATTGACGATGACCACGTCGAAGCCGGTGGACAGCTGCTGCGGCTTGTCCCAGGTCGCGGTTTCGCGGACCTTCGCGGGATCGAACAGGACAAGGTCGGCTTTGGCGCCGGCGCGGAGTACGCCGCGGTTGGGAAGCTTCAAAGCCGCCGCCGGCATGGACGTCATTTTCTTGACCGCCAGGGGAAGGGAGAGACCCTCCTTCACCACATAGGTTTCGATGATACGCGCGTGTGAGCCGTAACCGCGGGGATGGAACATTCCCGGCGAGCCGTCGGTGCTGATCATTACGTCCGGACTGCGGATGAACTGATCCTGCGCCTCTTTGCCCATCACGAAGTAGGCGGCGCTGGCGCCTTGAGGGCCGATGTCGTCGATCAGGACATTGACGAAGGAGGTGCGTTTCTCGCGCGCAAGATCCGCGAGCGTGCTGCCCACATAGGGCTGAGTGGAGAGGAGCGTTGCTTCCGGGCCGCCGCGCCGCGTCACGCGGTCTTGGAGATAGGCCTCCAGCTCCTTGCGCCTCGTCGACAGCGCGCGATCGAAATCCGCCCGGACCTTGGCCCATTCGGGGAACAGGATGGCGATGCCGGTGTGGCTGGCGAGGTACGGATAGACGTCGGCGGACACCTGCATGCCCGTTGCGCGCGCCGCGGCCAGTTGGTCGAGCACGACCTGTCCTTGCGCGGCCGCCTTTCCGTAAACGACTTTTATATGGGAGACATGTACGCGCGCGAATTCGCCCATGACCAGGAGTTCATCGATGGAGGCTTCGATCTGGTCGTCATCCTCGCTGCGCATATGACTCATGACGATACCATCATATTTTGCCACAGCTTGAGCGACGCCTTTAAGCTCCTCCTTTGTCGCGCTGATCATCGGCACATACTCCATGCCGAGGCTGACGCCGTAGGCGCCAACCTTGAGACCACGGTCGATGAGATCGGCCATGAGCCGGATCTGCTCCGGCGTCGCGGGCGCGTTATAGGGGGCGCCGGACTCCGTGCGCACCGAGCCGAAGCCAACCAACGTCGCGACGTTGAGCGGCGGCGGCGTGGTTTCCAGGCGGGTGAACCATTCCGCCAGCGTCGGCATTCCCTTCGCGATGGTCGCGCCATCGGGGCTGCCGCCGTCCTGGCCTAAGATGATGGTGGTCACCCCCATGGCGAGAAAGTTTTCGAAGGGTTGGGACGAGTCCAAAGCCTGCCCGTGGGCATGGGCGTCGATGAAACCTGGCGCGACCACCCGGCCGGCCGCGTCGATGACGCGGGTCGCTGACGTTCCCGGCGGGATTTGGCCCACTCGTATGATTTCGTCTCCCCGCACCAGCACATCGCCCTTGAACGGCGCGCCGCCCACGCCGTCCACGACGAGGGCGCCGCGGACCAGGACGTCGTAGGCGGGTTCGCCTGCGCCGGTGGATCCGGCGAGGCAGGTGAGGGCCGCGACGACGATTGCAATTCTTGGAAAGTATCCCATTCCGCTAGGCTGCCACGCACACACGCGCATTTTCCCACAGAACGGAGTCCTGTTCGAAAACCTTGCGGTAAGCGTCGATCACGCTCTGAACCGATTGCCGCGCTGCCGGAGTGTCCGGGTGAACCAGGAGCAGGACCTTCGACTGCTCGTGTTCAATGTTGCCGTCGGATGTCCGCCACTGACCCTCCGCGTTCCACACGGTCAGGCCCTGTGGGAATCGTTTGGTCACCTCGTCGCGAAGAAAAAGCTGCCATTCGAGTTCGCTCACTGACCCCTTGGGACGCGCGCGGCCGAAATAAAGCGTGGTGCGGACTTGAGACGTTGACGAGGCGCCGCAATCGAGGACGACTGTGAACCCCTGAGCGCTGGCTGTAGGCTGCGTAAGGATGCCCGCCAGGAAACCGGCGGTAAGGGTCGCTGCGGCCAGCAGCGTGATCGTCGCCGCGCGCTTCACCAATGCTCGCATTGAGACGCTCCTCGTTCCATTGGGCCCAATTGACAGCGTTACACGTGAGAGACTGAAATACCCGAACGCTGCATCATAGCAATTCCCGAACTGCCGGACGCCGTCATTCTCGAGGCGCAGGATCCAATTTTTGAGCGGGCCATCCCCCTGGGTTCGGTTATGCTGGAGGACCAAGGCAGGATCGCAAACAATGGCAATCTCAGGAAAGACGTGGCGAGGCTTCTTCTGGCGCTGGATCGTCGCCGTGATCCTGGTTCTCGGAACCTTCAATCCGACGGACTATTCATTCCTCCATTGGCTGGTGAACGGGGAGGGGGCCCTGTCGTTTAAAGCGCTCGCCGCGATCGTCGTGATTATCCTTTACGCCATCTATCTCCGCGCCACCTGGTACTCCCTCGGCATTTTCGGAACGCTCGCCCTGATCGCACTGTTCGGGGCCCTCATTTGGGTGCTGGCGGACTTCGGCTTGCTCGATGTCGCGCGCGGCAGCGCCGTCACTTGGTTCGGCTTGGTGGCAATCGCCACCATTCTCGCCATTGGGTTCACCTGGTCGAAGACGCGCGCGCGGCTTACGGGGCAGGTGGATGTTGATTCTGACGAATAGGACGTCGCGTGCGTAATTTTCATTTCCCCGGCCGCTCGCCGACCCGCGCACGCCACGGCATGGCCGCGACCGAGCATCCGCTCGCCTCGCTGACGGCGGTCGATATGCTGCGGCGTGGCGGAAGTGCTGCCGATGCCGCTGTCGCTGCTGCCGCGGTGTTGGCCGTGGTCGAGCCGATGGCCACCGGCGTCGGAGGGGACGCATTCTGTCTCGTGGCGACCGCCAATGGAGTTGAAGGTTACAACGGCTCGGGCCGCGCGCCGGATGGACTCTCACTTAAACACTTTGAAGGCTCCGGCCTCAAAAAAATTCCCGTCGACTCCCCGCACGTCGTCACGGTTCCCGGCGCCGTCGATTGCTGGCTCTCATTGCTGGAGCGTCACGGCAAGCTCGATCGCGCCGCTGTGCTCGCGCCCGCCATCGCCTATGCCAAGGACGGCTTTGCCGTGACACAGCGCGTGGCCCATGAATGGAACGTCGGCCGTGCGAGGCTTGCGAAAGACGCGAATGCCGCGCAACTTTTCTTACCTGGCGGCCAAGTTCCCGCAGCGGGAGATCTCTTCCGCAATCCAGGCCTCGGCCGCGTGCTGGAAGACATAGCGCGCCATGGACGCGCTGGTTTTTATGAAGGCTGGGCCACGGAGGACATGGTGCAGAGTCTTCGCGCGCTCGGCGGAACGCATGCGTCCACAGATTTTGCGAAGCACCGGGGCAACTGGGTCACGCCGGTGCGCAGTGACTATCGCGGCGTCGAGGTCTTTGAGATTCCGCCGAACGGGCAAGGCATCACCGTTCTCTTGATGCTCAACATCCTCGAGACATTTGCGCTCGATGAATTGCCGGCCGTCAGCACCCAGCGATTTCATATCGAAGCCGAAGCGACCCGCCTCGCGTATCTGGAGCGCGATCGCGCCATCGCGGACCCCGAACGCAACGCCATCGATGTCTCGCATTTTACCGACAAGGCCTTCGCCAAAACGCTCGCAGCGCAGATCGATCCACGCCGCGCCGGGCCACCCGCGGGAGCGACCCGCACCGGCGATACGACCTACCTCGCGGTCGCCGACGTCGACGGACTGATGGTGTCGTTCATCAATTCGATTTACCAAGGCTTTGGGTCCGGCATTGCGTCAGGTCAAAGCGGCGTACTGTTCCACAATCGCGGCTTTGGTTTTGTCCTGGATCCTGCTCACCCGAACGCGCTTGCCGGCGGCAAGCGCCCGTTCCACACCATCATTCCGGCGATGGCGCGCAAGGACGGGGCGCCGTGGCTCGCCTTCGGGGTCATGGGCGGCGACTATCAGGCGGTAGGCCAGTCGCACGTGCTCACAAACATTGTCGATTGGGGCATGGACATCCAGGAAGCGATCGATTGCCCGCGCGGATTCCTTTTCAACGGCGAGTTCTCGCTCGAGCAGGGAGTTCCCGCGCCCATCCGCGCAGCACTGGCCGACATGGGGCACAAGATTGTGGTGGCGCCGGAACCGATCGGCGGCGGGCAGGGGGTCATGCGGGATTTCTCCGGCAAGACCTGGATCGGAGGGTCCGATCCCCGCAAGGACGGCTGCGCCCTTGGGTACTGAGACGCAGGATAGATTGACGGGAAGGGCGGCGACCGCTTAACTCGGCCCATGGGGGACATCAAAGCGATCATCGCGACAATCTCCGACTTGGCCTTCGGGCCATTCACGATTGTCCTTATCCTCGGAACCGGGCTTTACCTGACGGTCGGCCTTCGCTTCCTGACGTTGACCCGCCTGTTCCAAGCTTTCCGCATGAGTTTCGGCAAGTCCGCCCGCGCGGAAAGTGCCGACAGCGGAAAGATGTCTTCGCTTGGCGCCCTGATGACGGCGTTGGCCGCCATGGTGGGTATCGGGAATATCGCGGGCGTCGCCACGGCCATTGCCCTGGGTGGACCAGGTGCACTTTTCTGGATGTGCATGGGCGCGGTGTTCGGCATGGCGACGCGCTTCGGCGAAGTCTATCTCGCGATCATCTACCGCGACGTTTCGTCGTCGGGCGCCTATTACGGCGGACCGATGTTCTACATCCGCAATGGCCTCGGTAAAAATTGGGCGTGGCTCGGCGTCTTCTACGCCATCTTTGCCTGCATTCAGGCGTTCGGGCCCAGCGGCCAATCCAACACAATTGCCGACACCTTGAACTCGCAGTTCGGCGTGCCGGCCTGGGCGACCTGGATCGGATTGATCATTGCCATTTTTTCAGTGCTGATCGGCGGCGTGAAACGCATCGCGGCGGTTTGTATCGCCGTCGTACCGTTCATGGTGCTGGTCTACATGGGCGCGTCTTTCGTCGTGCTCTTTGCCTTCGCCGACCAGATTCCCGCGGCTATCGCCCTTGTCGTAAGTGATGCCTTCACGGGAAGCGCCGCAGCCGGCGGCTTCGCCGGCGCCACGGTCGCGGCCGCGATCCGGTACGGCGTCGCCCGCGGCATCTTTTCCAACGAGGCCGGCCTCGGCACCGCCGCCATCGCACACGCCACGGTGCGAAGCAACGACGCGGTTCAACAGGGCATCATCAGCATCGTGGGCGTGTTCATCGACACCATCTTCATGTGCACCATTACCGGGCTGACGATCATCGTCACCGGCGTGTGGAAATCCGGCGAAAGCGGCGCACCTCTTGTCATCGCCGCCTTCGACGCCGCCATGCCCGGCTGGGGCGGGCCCATCGTCTCGGTCTGCGTCGTCATGTTCGGCGTCACCTGCCTGTGGGGCTGGGGACTCTATGGCGAACGGGCTGCGATCTACCTATTCGGAGAACGT
>CAMDOZ010000119.1 GCA_945903705.1 Fidelibacterota bacterium
CGGCCAGTTGCGGACCGATTGGCCATAGGTCTCGCAGTCGTCGATCGTGGCGGGCACGCCCCATTCCTCGGCGAGGCGCTTGTAAACAACCGCCAGAAGGTCGCGATACAATTTGCCGGGTGTGACGCGCTGCTGCTCGGACTCATGCCGGGCGTGCGCCTCGAGAATCTTGTTACGGGTCAGCGCGGGCTTGACACGCGACGTAAGCCCGGAGAGTGCCGCGACCATGCCGGACTCCCAGTCGATCAGGGTGCCGTAGCAGTCGAAGGACAGCGCTTTATAGTCAGTGAGGCGCATTCATACGTTCCTTTCCAGAGATCGACTTCTGCAAATGACCGCCCAACCGGTCCCCGACCATCAAAGGATATCCGCCAGATATAAAGGACGAATGCCGTTTTGAGGGACCTGAGGAGGTATTCTTATCGTTCTCTAACTTCCGACTTGTAGAATCTGCTGCGGGAATTTTTGGCCCTCAGTGCAGGCGCTGACCGTTCGGAACCGCGATGTTGGGACGCACAAGCACCACACCGCCTTTTTCGTCGGCGAACCCAAGCACAAGACACTCCGACGTAAACTTCCCGATCTGTTTGGGCGGAAAATTGACTACCGCGGCCACCTGCACGCCGACGATGGTTTCAGGCGTGTAGCGCGCCGTGATCTGGGCGGACGACTTCTTCATGCCGATCTCGGGACCGAAATCGATCCACACTTTGAGCGAGGGCTTGTGCGCTTCGGGATAGGGCTCCGCCTTCACCACGGTCCCCGAACGGATATCGACCTTCAAAAAGTCGTCGAACGTAATGGTCATAGTGACCCCTTCCTCTGTAACAACGCTGCCTTTCGCATAGCCCGCGCCAATTGGACGAAAGCGCCGCTTTTGCCTCGAGAACAGCAAAAAGTGCCGCTAGACGGTCGTCATGATAGGGCCACTCGCAACGCACTTGGGAGGGAAAATATCCATGACACGCATGCTGCTTCGTCTGTCTTTAATGGCAGGACTTCTCATGAGCGTCCTCATGGTCACGCCGGCCATGTCGGCGTCCGAAGACCCTCGCGATGCGCGCGAGCAGGTGCCCGCCGCGCTGATCGGACCTTGGAAAGTCGATATGGAAGCGTCGCGCTATGCCGGCAACAAGCCGCGCGCGGCGCTTAGGACATTCCAATACACCGCCGACGGCAAAGTGCTTGTGACCTTCATGACGTATGGCGCCAACGGATCTTACTCCACGGGCCACTGGGCCGCGCAAGTCGACGGCACGCCGGGAATCGAATACCACAGCTCGGCGGGCGCGATGCCGTACAACGTCGTGAGTTTCAAGAAGATCAGCGAGACGACTTTGAATCTGACCGTCACCCGTCACGGGAAGGTCACGCTGGAAGCGGTCTACACCCTCTCGGCCGACGGCAAGATGCTGACCTATGCGTACGGGGACAACAGCATCGTCTACCGGCGCTGGGACAAGATGGATTAGCGCGCGCCACCGCCCGGCGCGCGTCGAAGGTCCGCGTTAGAAGTGCCCTAGACGAAGTTGAGATGCTGCGGCGCCGGCACGTTGGAAAGGTCCGGCAAGGTGCCGTAGCCTTTTTCGTAGGCATCCAGCGTTTCGTTGACCTTGTGCTGCAGACACAACGAACCGCACATCTTCTGCGCGTTGAAGTCCGGGCTCGCCAGGTAACGCATCACTTCCCAATAGCGGTCCGACGCCCAGATATCCTTGAAACGGTTCTCGCAGATATTGCCGATGTGGAACTTCTTATAGCGCTCGTTGAACAACATGCCGCACGGCGCCACGAGGCCCGAGCCCGAAAGCTGGATCATGAAAGGCGCGCCGTAGCAGCGCTGGTAGCTGCGTTGGCCGTCCGCGTTGATCTTCGACCATTTGACGGCCACTTTGTACTCATCGTCCGAAAGCGCTTCCGCTTCCCGCAGCGTCGAATAGAGATCCGAGTACTTGTCGTACGCGACCCCGAGATCGCCGTCTTCGTTGTCCGAGCAATGTTTGAAGATCAGATAGTCCGGGCGGAGCTCCTTGCCGAGGCGCGCGAGCGGCAGGATCTGATCGTGATACTGCGGCATCACCACCATCTGCAGGCCGATGGTGACCGAGAGCTTGCGCTCTTTCTTGATCGCGACCATGTCGCGGATGTTTTGCACGACCCGATCAAAATAGTCGGCCTTCACGCCCATGATCTCGCTGTAGCGGTCGCGTTCGCCGGCCGAAATGTTGATGCGGAGATATGTGAGCGCCGGCAGAACTTCCTCGAGCTTGCGCCGCGTCAGCACGAACCCGTTGGTGCCACACGCCATAGAAAGACCGAGACTATGCCCGTGTTTGCAGGCATCGACGAACACCGGTGAAATGGTGCTTTCGCCGTCGGAGACGAAGCTGATTCCCTTGACGCCGATTTCCTTGCAGTCGTCCAAGAAGTCCATGATGACCTGCTTGGTGATGGACTTGCGGTCGTTTTCCTGCAGCATCGCGTAGCAATAGTGACAGGCGTAGTTGCATGCGCGCGTCAGCGCCATGTCGATGGTGATCGGCGCAATGCGTTCGCCGCGTTCCCACGCCTTGATGCGATCCTGGTGCCAAGCGATCTTGGTACCGTCGAGAATAAGCTGGGTGTGGTCGGTCATACCGGTCATGAGTGGCTCTTACTGGCGCTTCTTTAAAGACGCCGAATGCGGTTGCTGTCCTTCATCTCGGACACGAAAAGTTCGATGCGCTCGCCGGTGGCCTGCCGAACGTACCGCTCGAGCTGCATGAGGACCGGCGGCTTTTGGGCGACCGAGAAGCCTTCATCGAACTGGATGAAGACCCGATCGTATTGGTCGATGTCGGTCACGAGCACGGCACCGGGAAGATTCGATTTCTGGAGATGCTCCTTGAAGAGCGCCTCGAGCTGACGCGTTCGCTCTTCGCTCGAAATCTGCCGCCATGCATCAGAGATGCCGTGGTCCTCAAAATTCCAGTCGGCGGGCTTTGACGGCGTCGCCGTATCGATGGCAGCGCGCAACGCTTTCGCGGCCGCGCGGCTGGTTTCCGAGTAGTTGCCCGGGATCACGATGCCGGCAACTCTCGCGCCCTTACCCGCCGCGATCAGCGCGGCGCACGCGTACTGCACACCATGGTCCCGCGCTTCGCGCAAACTCATACCCTTTAGATGCTGGCTGAGGGTCGCCAGAAACGCGGCATCGCTCGCTTCATTGTCCCAACGGAGGCTCGCTGTGGCGATAGCGCCGCTCTCAAGGCCGAGCTCGATGGTCCAGCCGTTGCCTTGCCAGGCGACGCTTCGGGAAATCACATCGGACAGTCGTGGAGCCGCGCTGCTCATCGCGCTGTCTCGGCGAAAAATCTAACGACCACGCGGCTGTTGGAAGCTCCGACGGTTTGGACCGCATAAGTGCCCTTCACCGCCTCGGTCAGTTCGGCAACGGCTGCCGGCGGAAGCGCATGCGCCGCGATGTCGACCTCGAAGTCCGACACGCTTTCGATTGCGGCTGCGTCGGCCATGTTGATCAGTGATTTCGCCGGGTCGGGATCTGGAACCCAGGTGCGCAGAAACTCGCCGCTCGTACCGTGACCGCGCAGGTCGGTGAGGAGCGCGTTTTCGAACACATCGACAAGTTTTTCGTATTCAAACCGCATGGTGTCCATCTTGTCTCAAATCATTCGGCGGAGGGCATCGTGGTCAGGGGCTTCAATAGCGCGCCGGCAAAGGCGATGAATACTGAATTCTACGATAGGGTGAAGGAATGCCGGAAAATAGCCCCGCAAGTCATTGCACATCCTATGCCTTGGGCCGTTGGCTCGGGGGAACAAATAGCTGGGGGCGCACCAGAACGGGCAGAGGCATGCAGAGCTTGTTCGGTCTTTTGGCCGGCACCTGAGGCTCCGGATGGGCCCGCCACCCGATGCAATTCGCCGTACTCCCGTACATCTCGTCCACGGCGGCGATGAGTTCTTGGGCGGTATTGTGGATGCACCGGTGGGGATTTGTTCCGTAGTAGATCATGAGTTCCGCGGCAAAAGCGTCGAGTCCCTGATATTCCTTTCCGTTGGCAATGATGCGTTGGGTAACGATGTAGTCGTGGGAGCGGTATACGGCGAGGGGCGTGAGCTGATCGGCAACGACCGTCGGAACATTGAAAGCCGGACCGTAGGAGACGGGCCCGGAGTTGGAGCTCAAGAAAAAGCGCGAAATCCATACCGCGTACAACTGGAGCCATTCGGAGTTTGGGACGTGCGCGAGGTCGATCAGTCCCTTCAACTTCGGCAGCTTGGTTGGCGAGGCGTGCCCCATTCTGACGACTTGTCCGCCCAGATTTTCGACGATGTGGCGAATGGCCGCAATATAGGGTTCAGGATCGGCAATCTCTCGCCCAGATTCGTTCGGCCGAAAGGTGTAGCCAGGTTCTTTCCAATAGACCGTCGCGACCCATTTCCCCGGATCGAGCCCTAGTTCCATCAAAGCGTTGTCGCTTGTCTCATGTGTGTCTTCGGGGGGCGCCATCACCGCCAAAGGAATGGCATTGAGCATCCCCTCTGAAAACATTGTCTGGCTCAGGACAAGATTCACCTTACGTATATCTTCCGTGTTGAGTGCGGCGGGAACCTTTGGTGCCCAACCCGCTCCGTCAAAAGTCTCGATGGGCAACCCCGGGCTTTCGCTTTCTGCCCTTAGGACCCGTTTTGCATTCCGAATGCAGTTGACGACGTGGCTCTTATAGGGGCGATCGTCGCGGTAGTAGACGGTGAGATCAGCATCGTCGAACAGGTCTGCGACCGAGGTCGTAAACAGGCACAGTAGGATCACGTCTCCGAGCGCGCGCGGCGATATGTAGGAAAAAATCCGGTAAGGCATGTCGATTCCTAGTGCCCCAGAACGACTTCGACCGGGCCTTGACGCTTAGCTATCGCCGGCAAAAAAGACAATACCGCCGTGGTAAAGCCGGATCAGAACGGGCCCTTAAACCAGGCCCCCGGCACATCGTGTGGCCCGGCGTTCGGGTCCGGTGCGAAGCGATGGGGCAGGCCCAGCATCTCGCACACCGTATCGGCGATGCTTTCGGCCGACGGATGAAGACCACGGGTCAGCCCAAAGCTCGTGGGCTCGGGATGATCCGGCATCGTCAGCCGCCGCGGCGCCGACTTCAGGGATTGGAAATGGCGTTCGCTGGCGAACGCGACGATCTCGGAGGCGACGGAGCAGATCGGCAAGCCGGAATCGAGCGCCAGCAACCGTCCCGTCTTGAGGATGCCGGCCGATACCGTATCCCAATCCAGAGGCCTTATGGTGCGCAGGTCGATGATGTTGCATCCAACGCCATGGCGCGCCAGCAGACCGGCCGCGCGAATCGCCTCCGGCACCAGGAACGACATCGCGACGATCGTGACGTCGCCGCCCTCGCTCACAATACGCGCTTGGCCAAGCGGCACGCGGTAGTCGCCGGATGGCACGTCGGATACGGCTTCGTGCAGCCAACGGTGTTCAAGAAACAAGACCGGGTTGGGATCGAAGATCGCCGAAAGCAGCAGGCCTTTCGCATCGGCTGCGTTCGTGGGCATGACCACCTTCAAGCCGGGGATATGCGCGAACCAGGAATGCACACTTTGCGAATGGGTTGGGCCCTGGCCCCAGCCGCGGCCCAAGATCAGGCGAATGACGATCGGCACCGAACGCTGCCCACCGAACATGAAATGCCATTTCGCGACATTGTTGATGAGCTGGTCCATGGCGAGGAAAAAGAAATCCAGGCGCTGATGAACCGTGACCGAGCGGACACCGCGCAAGGCGGCGCCGACCGCAATCCCGGTCATAGCGGCTTCCGACGTCGGCACGTCGAACACACGGCCGTTGCCGAATTTCTCGGCGAGCCCGACGGTGGATCCGAAAATCCGCTTGGGATCATCGATGCCGAGGCCGTAGCAAATCAGGTGCGGATCGAGGTCCATCGCTACGTCCAGGCCATTCCGGATCGCCTCGATCACCTTCATCTGTGTAGTGGGCACGTCACGCATAGACGTATTCGGCCCGTGTTGATGGGTCCGGCCATGGCGCCGTACGCGCAAAAGCAAAGGCACCGTCGATCTCGGCGGCGATTTCGGAGCGCCAACGCTCGATCACTTCGCCTGAGAATCCCGGATGGTCGCGCAGCCTTTCCTGGGCTTGCACGATGGGGTCACGGGCCTTCCACGCTGCGACATCTTTCTCCGGCCGATAGCCGAGATTGTCGTCCGGGTAGGGTCCGCAATGTTCCAGATGGCGATAGGTCGAGAACTCGAGGAACACCGGGCTGCCGCCATCACGGATCGCCTGCACCGCCGTCTTGACCGCAGCGGCGACACCAAACACGTCGTTGCCGTCGTGAGCCGCGGTTGTAAGTCCGAGAGCGCGCACAACGTCGTGTATCTGGCGGCCGTGAGGCTGGCGCTTCGTCAGCGGCGAATACACCGAGTAGGAGTTGTTCTCGCAAATGAAAAGGGCCGGGAGTTTGCGCACGACCGCGAAGTTCGCGGATTCGTAGAAAACACCCTCCTCCATTGCGCCGTCGCCAAGGAAGATGCACGCCACCGCGGCCTCGGCGCGGACGCGGATGCCCAGCGCCAATCCAACGCCGACGGGCAATGTGCTGCCGACGATGGCGGTCGAGCCTTCAAAGCCGACGTCGAGGTCAATCAAGTGCATGGACCCGCCGCGACCGCGGGCGCAGCCCGCTTCCTTGCCGAAGAGTTCAGCCAGAAGGCGCTTCAGATCGCCCCCTTTTGCCAAGTAGTGCGCATGGGCCCGGTGGGTACTGACGGCAGGATCGGTGCGCTCCAGCGCCGCGGCCGTGCCCACAGCGACGGCTTCCTGCCCCACGGATAAGTGCGTAGGACAACGCATTTCACCCTTGGGGTATTCGCGCGCAATGGCCTCCTCGACCATACGGATGCGGAGCATCTCGCGGACGAGGCGAAGCGAAGGATCGTTCGGAAGTTGAGTGTTCATGCGTGACGGCGAAGTAAGTTGGTCGTGTCTTTTATTACTATATCTTGCGCCGCCAATAGTGACCTTTGGTTAATAATCCGGCACGCCTTGGGAGGGCACCTGAATGCGCAACCGCTTTACCGCCCAGGCCGGTCGCCACGCAACAGAAACTATGGCTTTGGCCCCCTTGCAATTGGCTTGCATCGGGGACCCGGCCGATGAATAAAACCCCCATGAAATCACCGGGACTAGATATCGTTACGGGCGGCGCAGGCTTCATCGGCAGCCATTTAGTCGAGGGCCTGCTGGCCGCGGGCCGCACAGTCCGGGTCGTCGACAATTTCGCCTGTGGCCATCGAGGCAACCTGGCGGAAGTCGCCGATCATCCGGCGCTTGAAATTCGCGAAGCAGATATCCGCGATCCGGGAGCCGTCAACGGCGCCTTCGCGGGCGCCGAGCGGGTGTTCCATCTGGCCGCCTTGGCCGACATCGTGCCGTCGATCGAGAAACCTGAGGCGTATTTTCGCGCGAACGTGGATGGGACCTTTACCGTCATGGAGGCCGCCCGGGCGGCAAAGGTGCGCAAAGTCGTCTACGCCGCCTCGTCGTCCTGCTACGGCATTCCAGAGCACTACCCGACCCCCGAAACCGCGCCGATCGACGCGCGTTATCCTTATGCCCTGACGAAGTTCCTGGGTGAGCAGATCGTCCTGCATTGGGGCGCTGTTTACGGGATTGATGTCGTTTCGCTCCGCCTGTTCAATGTTTATGGGCCACGCGTGCGGACCGCAGGCACCTACGGCGCCGTGTTCGGAGTGTTCATGGCGCAGCTCCTCGCCAAGAAGCCGCTGACGATCGTCGGCGACGGCACGCAAGTGCGCGATTTCACCTTCGTCACCGACGTCGCGCGGGCCTTCGTCGCGGCCGCGGACAGTAAGGTAACGGGCAAGATCATGAACGTCGGCACGGGACGGCCCGTATCGGTCAATCGGCTGGTGGAATTACTGGGGGCCAAGGACCTTGTCCACGTCCCGAAGCGGCCCGGCGAACCGGACTGCACACACGCCGACATCCGGCGCATCACCGATCTTCTCGGCTGGGCAGCGCAGGTGCCGATCGAAGACGGCGTGCGCCGCATGATGGAGCGCATGACGGATTGGAGCGATGCGCCGGTCTGGACGCCGGCGAGCATCGAAACGGCAACCGCCAATTGGTTCAAATACCTCGGAGCGACGCGATGACCCCGGGCGCAAACGAGGTCGCGGGAAAGATCACCTCGATCGAAGACCTTGCCGCGCGCGTGAAAGCCGCCAAAGCCGCCGGCCATACGGTCGTCTACGCGCACGGCGTTTTCGACCTTTTGCACGTCGGTCACGTCCGGCATCTGCAGGCCGCCCGCAAGCACGGATCATATCTTGTCGTGACCGTGACCGCCGACAAGTTCGTCAACAAGGGCCCTGGCCGACCGGTCTTTACCGAGCACCTGCGCGCGGAGATGCTGGCGGCGCTGGCCTTCGTCGACGCCGTCGGAATCAATCACGCCATGACGGCGGAAAACATTCTGCGCGCCATCAAGCCCGATGTTTATGCGAAGGGTATTGAATACAGCGACGCCGACGCCGACGTGACGGGGAAAATCACCGCTGAGCGCGCTGCCGTCGAGGAGCATGGAGGCAAGATCGCCTTTACGGACGAGGAGACGTACAGCTCCTCGACCTTGCTCAATCGGCATTTTGCTCCACACGATCCGCCGCTTGCGACGTATCTCGAAAAATTGCGCACCGACGGCCAAGCGCGGACGCTGATCAAGGATATCGAGGAGCTTAAGAAGCTGAAGGTCCTGGTGATCGGCGACACGATCATCGACGAATACCAGTACGTGAAGGCCCTGGGCCGTCCTTCAAAAGAAACAATAATCGCCACACAGGTCGTTGACCGTCAGGTCTTCGCCGGCGGGGCCGTGGCCGCCGCCAACCACGTCGCCGGCTTCTGCGATGAGGTCGAATTGATCACGTCGCTTGGCGACCAGGAGTCCTACGAAGACCTCGTTCGTAAGTCACTCCGCGGCAACGTGAAGCTCACCCACATCTTGCGTACCGGCGCCCCGACGACGCGCAAGTGCCGCTTCGTCGACCGGACACATGGTCTCAAGAAGCTGTTCGAGCTTTACATCATGGATGACTCGCCGCTCCCGCGCGCGGCGCAGGCCGAGCTCGATGCGGCAATCCTCGAGCGCCTCGCCCGCTACGACGTGGTCGTCGTGACGGACTTCGGCCACGGCTTTCTTCACGGCGCGACCGTCGAACTTCTTTGCCAGAAGGCCCCATTCCTTGCGGTCAACACGCAAACCAACAGCGGCAATCACGGCTACAATCTGATCAATAAATACCGCCGCGCGGACTATATCTGTCTCGACGTGCCCGAAGCGCGCTTGGCGGTGCGGGATCAGCATGCCGAGGCGCAAGATATCATCCTGCGGCTGCCGTCCCTGATCGACTGCAAGAAGATCATCGTAACGCAGGGAAAGCACGGCGCCCTCGCCTACGACCGCGCGGCCTACGAGGCCGATCCCGCCGCCGGCCTGACGCAGGCGCCTGCGCTCACCAATAAGATTGTCGACACGATCGGCGCGGGAGATGCGTTCTTCGCCGTGACGGCGCCGATGGTTCGCGCCGGCATGCCGCTGTCGACGGTCGGATTTCTCGGCAATGTTGCCGGCGCCATGAAGGTGGGCATTGTCGGTCATAGCTCCTTCATCGAGCGCGTCGCCTATCTCAAATATCTCACCACGCTATTGAAATAGAGTTTCAACGGACTGCTTCATATGATCTCCAACGGCTGCAATGTCATGATCACGGGAGGTGCGGGCTATGTCGGCGCCGTCCTGGTTCCCAAGCTTCTGAACGCCGGCTACGGCGTCACCGTGCTGGATCTGTACCTGTACGGAGACCGGGTGTTCCCCGGATACGAAAACCATCCGCGCCTGACTCAGATCAAAG
>CAMDOZ010000120.1 GCA_945903705.1 Fidelibacterota bacterium
TTGTAAAAGATCTCGATGTACTCGGTGATCTCCTGGATTGCGTGCATTCGGGTGCGGTAGCGTCGATGATGAACCAGCTCATTCTTGAGTGTTCCCCAGAAGCTTTCCATCGGCGCGTTATCCCAGCAATCACCCTTGCGGCTCATGGATGGCAAGGGCGCCTGGCGCGACAATGTCTTTGTCGAACGTCTTTGGCGCACCATCAAATACGAGGAAGTTTATCTGAAGGCCTACGAAACCGTGAGCGATGCTCGCGCCTCGATCGGCGGCTACCTCGACTTTTATAACCGCAGAAGAAGACATTCCAGCCTTGACCGGCAGACGCCCAATCAGGCCTACTTCAAGAAGCTGCCTCTTCCCGTGGCGGCATAAACTGGGCAGGGGCTCCACTTATCGAAACGGGAAAACTGTTCAAACAAACTGAGCCAGCTCTGATGAACAAACGAATCTTATCCTGCATTATCTTCCTGCCGTTCTTGCTTGTCGTGGCGGGTTGCGCGAACTCGACTTCCGAGAAGTTGGCGAGCCTTGCGCTTAACTATCTAAAAGGAACCAACGAAAAGGTGCCGCGCGAGCGGGCGGCGGAAATACCTTACGCCAGCATGGGACTGGAATATGGCTTCAGCCCGCAAGTGCTGCTGGTACTCGGCATGGCGGCAGGCGACGGACTCGACTGGTATGCAGGCGACGCGGTTTTCGTGCGGACGCAACGCGGCCGTATCACGCGCACCGCCGGTCTGCCCAATGATCTGGGCGGGCGCCACCTGACGCAGGTGTCCGGCGCGGCAATGATCACCTATGCGCTGGATTTTCCCGACCTCGGCGTGTTTGGGGCTGTAGCCCAATGCTCAAGCACGAATGCGGGCGACGAAAGTGTCGAAATCCTAGGCAACAGCATTCTAACGCGTCACGTCGTTGAACATTGTTCCGTCCCCACGATAAGATGGAGGTTCGACAACGAATATTGGGAAGATCGCATGACGGGTTATGTGTGGCGAAGTCGGCAATATGTTCATCCCAAATCGCCGCCCATCGTATTGGAAGTCTTTCGCCCCGAAGATTTGGCGTCGGGATGATGGCTGCGGAACCTTCGCAGCAACAGCGCAATGCAGTACCCCCCCCCCGCTGGACGGTGGGGTAAGGACGGGGCATGGAGACGCAGCGACGTGTTCTGGTCACCGGAGGCGCCGGATTTATCGGCTCCTTCCTGTGCGAAGCGCTTCTGGCCCGCGGCCAGGAGGTGCTCTGCGTTGACAATTTCTACACCGGCACGCGGCGGAACGTTGAGCAACTCATCGACCACAAACGGTTCGAGCTGGTGCGTCATGATGTGACGTTCCCGCTCTATGTCGAGGTTGACGACATCTACAATCTCGCTTGCCCGGCCTCACCCATCCATTATCAGCGCGATCCCGTACAGACGACGAAGACGGCCGTGCATGGCGCCATCAACATGCTTGGTCTCGCCAAGCGGGTGAAGGCGAGGGTCCTTCAGGCGTCAACGAGCGAAATCTACGGCGATCCGCAAGTTCATCCGCAGACGGAAGATTATTGGGGCAATGCGAACATGATCGGGCCTCGTTCCTGCTATGACGAAGGAAAGAGGTGCGCGGAAACATTGTTCTTCGATTATCGCCGTCAGCACGGACTTCGCATCAAGGTTGCCCGCATCTTCAACACCTATGGCCCGCGCATGCAGCCGAACGACGGTCGCGTGGTTTCCCATTTCATCATGCAGGCGCTGAAGAACGAACCGATCACGGTTTTTGGAGACGGCAATCAGACTCGCTCCTTCTGTTTCGTCGACGATCTTGTCGACGGGCTCATGCGCCTGATGGACACCAAGGACGACGTCACCGGCCCGATCAATTTGGGAAATCCCGGGGAGTTCACGATCCGCGCGCTGGCGGAGCGGGTCATCGCACTCACCGGCACGCGCTCCAGAATCGAATATCGTCCGCTTCCGGTGGACGATCCGAAGCAGCGCCAACCCGATATTACGCGGGCGAATAAGGTCCTCGGTTGGGAACCGGCAATAGCCCTGGAAGATGGCCTGAAACTGACGATCGCTTATTTCGAGAAATTGCTTTCACAAACTGACGCGTCATAGGGTCTTCGATGTCGGACGCTTCAAAAGTCGCTCTTATCACTGGCGCCACTGGCCAGGATGGCGCCCTGCTTGCCGAACTCCTTCTCAAGAAGGGTTATGTGGTGCATGGGGCGAAGCGGCCGTCTTCTTCGTTCAATACCGGCCGCGTCGATCACCTCTACCGCGACCCGCATGAAAGCGGCGTGCGCTTCTTTCTGCATTATTGCGATCTGACGGACCCGACCAACGTGCTTCGCGTCAGGGAGGAGACGCAGCCGACGGAGGTCTACAACCTTGCCGCGCAAAGCCATGTGCTTACCAGCTTCGAGATGCCGGAATACACCTCCAACGTCGATGGTCTTGGAGTGCTCAGGCTGCTCGAGGCCATTCGTGTGCTGAAGCTGACGGAGAGGACGCGTTTTTATCAGGCATCGACCTCGGAATTGTATGGCCGCGCCCAGGAAGTGCCGCAAACCGAAAGGACGCCCTTTTATCCGCAGAGTCCTTACGCTGTCGCCAAGCTCTATGCCTATTGGATCACGATCAATTATCGCGAAAGCTACGGACTCCACGCGTCCAACGGAATCCTCTTCAACCACGAGGGGCCGACGCGCGGCGAGACTTTCGTCACGCGCAAGATCACGCGGGCGGTGGCCGCGATCGAGAACGGGCGTGTGCAACGCTCTATCTCGGCAATCTTGACGCCAAGCGCGATTGGGGCGCGGCGGAGGACTATGTTGAGGGCATGTGGCTGATTGTGCAACAACCGCAGCCGGACGACTACGTTCTGGCCACTGGAGAAACCCATACGGTGCGCGAATTTGTCGAGTTGGCCTTCAAGGAAGTCGGCCGCACGGTTGTCTTGAAGGGCAAAGGCCTTGAAGAAAAGGGGATGGACCAACGCTCCGGCGAGGTGTTGGTTGAAATCGATGCCCGCTATTTCCGCCCCTTGGAAGTCGACCTTCTCCTTGGCGACCCATCGAAAGCGCGCGAGAAGCTCGGTTGGCGCCATCGGACAAGTTTTGCCGATCTGATCGGCAAGATGGCACGGGCCGATCTCGATGCCTATAAGCGGAATCTGCTATGAGCGCGTTTTCGCTGGCCGGAAAACGCGTTTGGATAGCGGGCGACCGCGGCATGGTGGGTTCGGCTCTGACCCGCAGGCTGGAAAACGAGAATTGCACGCTTGTCTCGGCGCCGCGCGCCCGTCTCGATTTGCGGCGGCAGGCCGATACCGAAGCCTGGATGATGGCGGAACGGCCGCAGGTGGTTTTCCTGGCGGCGGCGCTCGTCGGTGGCATTCACGCCAACGACACGCAGCCCGGACCGTTTCTTTACGACAATCTCGCCATCGCGACGAATGTGATCGAGGCCGCGCGTTTGGCAGGCGTCGAGAAGCTCATGTTTCTCGGCTCGTCCTGCATCTATCCCCGCATCACGCCGCAGCCGATCTCCGAAGCGGCTTTACTGACGGGGCCGCTCGAGCCGACAAATGCCTGGTATGCCGTCGCCAAGATCGCAGGCATCAAACTCTGCCAAGCCTATCGCCGGCAATACGCTTGCGATTTCATATCGGTCATGCCGACCAATCTCTACGGCCCAGGCGACAATTTCGATCTCAGCCAGGGCCATGTGGTGCCGGCACTGATACGCAAGGCGCATGAGGCCCAACGCTCGAAGGCGCCCACCCTTGAAATCTGGGGGAGTGGAACGCCGCGGCGGGAATTTCTCTATGTCGATGATGCCGCGGATGCCTGCGTGTTCCTGATGCAGAATTACACGGGCGAGGACTTCATCAATGTCGGTACGGGGGAAGACCTGACCATCCGCGAGCTTGCCGAACAGGTCTGCCGTACTGTCGGCTTTGAGGGACAATTGACGTTCGACCGTTCGAAGCCCGACGGCATGCTGGAGAAGCGGCTCGATGTTTCGCGGCTTAACGGTCTTGGCTGGCGATACCGCGTCGATTTGGCCGAAGGACTGAAACGAACCTATGCCTGGTATTGCCAGAATTTCGCGGATGCGTCGGCCGACCCCGCGCGACGGCGGACCATGCAATGAGCGTGATCGTTCCGCTCATTCTCGCCGGCGGCGGCGGAACGCGTCTGTGGCCTCGCTCGCGCGATGAATTTCCCAAGCAATTCCTTCCGCTGGTTTCCGAAAGATCGCTGTTGGCCGAAACCTTGTTGCGGGTTTCGCCCGGTGGCCGCTTCGCGGCCCCAGTCGTCACTTGCGGGGTACAACACCAATTTCACGTCGCGGCCGAACTCGAACAGGCGGGGATTCAGCCTCAAGCCGTCCTCATCGAGCCCTCAGCGCGCAACACGGCGGCCGCGGCGGCGGCGGGCACATTGGCGGCCCAGGAAGTCCACGGACCGGACGCCATCCTCGCCATATTGCCAGCCGATCATTTCATCCCCGATGGAGCGGCCTTGCGCGCCGCGCTGGAAGCGGCGTCCACGATTGCCGCGGACTACATCGTGACGATCGGAATCCGTCCGCAACGCGCGGAGACGGGTTATGGCTATATCGAGATTGGTGCAACGATTACCGGAACCCAAGCGTCCAGGGTCGTCCGCTTCGTGGAAAAGCCCGATGCAGCGTCCGCCGCGCGCTTTGTTTCTGCGAAAATATTTCTATGGAATGCGGGCATGTTCGTCGTCCGCGCCGGCCTTCTGATCGAGGAATTGGCGGCGCACGCGCCGGAGGTTCTGGCTGCCGCCCGTGGCGCCGTAAAGGACGCCAGGCGCGATCCCGATTTTCTTAGGCTGGACGAACAGGCGTTCGCATCCGCGCCATCGATTTCGATCGATTACGCGGTGATGGAAAAGACCAAACGGGCGGCCGTCATCCCCGTGGAACTCGAATGGAGCGATGTTGGTAGCTGGTACGCGCTGTGGCAGGCCGATATCAAGGATGGCGAGGGCAATGTAACCAAGGGCGACGTGCTTGCCCTAGATTGCCGCGCCAGCCTCATCCATAGCGAAGGAGGGCTCGTCGCCGCCTTCGGATTGGAAAAGATGCTGGTCGTTCAAACCGGCGACGCAACGTTGGTGGCGCCGATCGAACGGTCGAACGAGATTCGTGAAATCGTGCAGAAATTGAAGGAACAGAAGCGGCGCGAGACCGCCTCCCATCTTATGGTGCGCCGGCCGTGGGGTTCATTCGAGAGCCTGCACAGCGGCGCCGGGCACCAGGTCAAACATCTCATTCTTTTCCCGGGTGCCGCAATTTCGTTGCAGTACCACAATCATCGCGCGGAACATTGGGTGGTCGTGAAGGGAAGGGCTCGCATTACGATCGACGACACCGTTCGCGTCGTGGAGCAGAATGAGTCCGCCTATATACCGAAGACAGCACGCCACCGCCTGGAAAATGCCGGCGACGACGAATTGCATGTGATCGAAGTGCAGTGCGGAGACTATCTCGGCGAGGACGATATTGTCCGCCTGGAAGACAAGTATAAGCGCGTTTGAGCGCTCATGCCGGTGGACTAGGGTGCCCCAGTCGTTGTTGTCGTTGTTGCTGCGGGCGCCGGCGCGCTTGCGTTTCCACCAGCCCCGTTATTCGTGGAGAGCGCCCAGATGCCTAGTCCGAACGCGGATCCGGCACCGAACAGCCACAGCAGCACGGCTTCGTCCGTCGTACCCTGTTTTGGCTTCGGCGCAGGCTTGCCGGAAAAGAGGGGGCCCACCGCCTTGTTACCGGCTGCCACGGAACCGGGCGACACCTGGGGCGTAGATTGCGCAACATTCGGCGGGCTGGCAGCCAACGCCGATAAGGGGATCGCTACCAGGGCCGTACTAACTATCGACGAGATTAGTCGCCGTTTCACTTGTACACCCGCATTGTCTTGGAAAAACTTTCCGCAGCAACCGACTTTAGCCAACATGAAGAGCGCGGCACCAAGCAGTCCCGCCGTTAAAACCTACATAATTTCCAGCTTTACGGCGACGTGGTCGTCGTCGTCGACAACGACGGTGTTCCGCTGCCGTTGTTTTGAGACAACGCCAAACCACCCAGGGTCACCGCTGCAACGAAGCCACCCAGATACACGACATCATTGGTATCGAGCGTATCTTCCTGTGCCTGTCGAATTCCAGCCGCATCACCGGGCGTGAGCGGACTGGAGGCTTGGGCCTTTTGTTGCGGCGCAGCAACAGTTAAATCAGCCGTGAACGCCGGAATGGGACCAAGCACGAGGGCCGTAATGATTATTGTTGCAATGAGTTTCTTGGTCACCGGCATAACTTCCTCTATTATGGGAAAAAGCACTGTAGCGAGGCTTGCTGAGTATCATTGCCGGATCGCCCAGGTCAATTCCATAAACTTCGGAAATGCTTACTTATCTAGCACTTTCTGCGGAAATTTTGGGCAGGTTATGCGTAAGTCCCCCCGGGCAGGAACGCACGCGAAAGTCAGGTCAAAAGCAATATTGTTCCCCCCGTTTCGCGCCATCGTACTCGCCCCTTGATTGGGTAGGCCGGACGTATTCTCCGCTGCAGTCGCGAACAGTCAGGGCCTCAATAGACCTCAGGGATTAGCCGAGCCGTGCGCGCGGCATAGGCGGCGTAATCATGGAAGGCCTCCGCCAGGACATTTTCTTCATAACCCATGCGTGCGAGCTGCAGCATGAAGTGAACGAGCAGCAGCAGCAGCGACCAGGGCTGCACAAATTGCATGGCGGTGCCGACCATGGCGATCTCTTCGAACGCATAAAGCGGATGACACACATGGGTGTAGGGACCGTTGGTCACCAGCCGGCGCGCTTCCGGCATTATGCTGAAAGACCTGCCTAGCCAGGCCAGCGTGTAGATCGACAAGCTCATCCCGATGACGATGAATGCTATCGCGATCAACGTCGGTAACGGTGACAATTGCTCCCGGGGGAGCAGGAGGAAGCTGATGGCCAGGAAGGTACCGAGCAGGGCAGTCGCGCGCGGCATAAATCCCACGGATTTGGACACCGGCGTCACCCGTACGACAAGGAGCGCAACCAGGAATGTGCTGAAGGCAACGGTGGAAAGACGCGCCAGCACGCCGATTATAAGGAACAGAGTCACCGGGCCATCGCGCAGCGCGTAGTATTCCACGATGAGGTTGGGAAACTCTCGCTAAAGACTGAAACAATACCAAGCGATGAGAGGCAGCGCCGCCGCTAGATCGTAGAGCTTTGTCTTCCTTGCGAGGGTTAATGTGTGAAACCTGCTCCGGCTCATGGTGCAGCTGGCGGGTCGCGATCGGTAGGGATGTCCGCCATGTAACGGTACATGGCGACGGCGCGATTGACATAGGATTCACGCGCCACGAAGCGGGAAAACAGGCTGGAGACTTGGGAAATGCGCGACAGGCTGTAAAATTGCCATGAGCCGTCGCTCTGCCTGTCCAGGAAATAAAGGGTTCGCGCGCCGCCCGCGGGCGTTACCACGAACCAGTACCAGCGCAGCGGCGAGACATTTGTCGTCTCGAGCACGATATGGCCGGGTCCGTTGGCCGTTAGGATGAGACGCGTGATCGTGCCATTGCCCAAACGATTGTCCGTGGCGAGAAAGTAAAGCGCCGCGCCCCGTCTTATTTCATCGGCGGAGAAGTCGCCGCGAACGGCGGCGGGATCGGGCGTTCCCAAGGCAATCGCCCGGACGAAAAGCGGATTCCATTCCTTGTCGGTGACGGACCAATAACGCACCGCGCTCAAGCCGGAGATCCTGCCGATACGGTCGAGCAGGCCATCGGCATCGCTTCCGCTGGCAAAGCGCCCGGCGAGCGCGACGACGAGGTCGGCGGGGCTGCTCTCCCATCCGGTGCAGGACGGCGGCGTCCAGTTTGCGCCGAGCTCTTCACCGCTCCAGAGCTCGACATTGGGCGATCCGTTGGGGGCAGGAAAGGCGGGGTAGGGGGCTGCGCTGCAGGGTGTCCGGGGACCGGCGGGCGCAGTCGTTGCGCTCGCGCCATCCGCTATGGCCGTCGTCACGAGGAAGGCCAGCGTCCATGCGAAGGCGAGTGCCGACACTTTCCCGACGGGCAGTTTCGCCCCCAACGCCCGCGCTCTCACCAATACCAGGACGCGAGAAACGCGGCGCCCTTTGTATTGGCGTAGGCTTGAATCTGCGGCAGGCGCTGATAGCGGTTCGTGACCAACTGGCCTATGCCCCAGCCGAGCACGGCACCCGCGGCGACGTCGTGCCAATGATGTCTATCGGCGGCGACGCGCGAATAGCCGACGAAGGCGGCGACGGCATAGGCCGGGAGTCCGTAATTCCAGCCATAGCGAACTTGAATCGAGGAGGCAGCCGCAAAGGCAGTGGCGGTCGAATCGGATGGGAAGGAATCCATGCCGGAATGGTCGGGACGCTCTTCGCGCACGATCTCTTTGAGGAGCAGGCCGCTGCCATAGGCGCCAAGCCAGCTTACGCCGAGCTGCAGCGCACCGTCGGCGTCCTCGCGAACGAGATTGATCACCAAGCCGGCGGCCGGAAGCGCGAACTTCGCGACATCGCCCGCTGTTTCGACGCCGCCGCGTTTCGCGAGTGCCGGAGTACTAGAACATGACAGCGCCAGACTTATGCCAAGAGTTGGGACAGCGAGCCGGCAGAAGGTAAGGAAATGCGGCAGATGCATCTTATTTGCTGAGGACAACAAGCGACGCGGCGGCTATGGCCAATTGGCTCGCGATTTGGGTTGCATCGCGGAGGAATGTGTTCAGGTCAAAGGGCCTGAGATCGCGCGGGACGATGATAGTGGATCCCGGGGGCACGATGTTTGCGTTGGAGAAGGTCAACCAGCTTTCCCTCACGGGGCGCGCGGTTCCGTCGGGTAGAATCACGAATATGAGGCTTTCGTCGGCGTCCCGGGTGACGCCACCGGCGAGCTCTAGATATTGTGTAGTGTCCAAACCGGGTTGATACTGAAACGATCCGGCATAGAGCACGTTGCCACTGACGGTGACGGTGGAAGGTCGGGACGGGATGACGAGCCGATCGCCCGGTTCCAAGATGATATCCAATTCCGGCTGCACCCGTAGAATCGCCGGATCGGCCGTGATGGTGATCCGGCCGACAGCGGGCGCATTGCGAACGTCCTGTGCAAGAGTGGTCAAAAGTGCGATATTTTGCGTATCGTTGGGGTTTGGTGAGCTTGAGAGCGTCAAAAGCTGCGCCGTGATAGCGCGCGCCTCGCGCTCATAGCCCTCCCGTTCGGCCGCCACTGCACTTTCGCGGATGAAAACGGCGCCATAGGGGTAGGCGGTCTGCGTGAGACCTCCAGCGCGTTCGAGCAGGTCGGAAAGCCTTTCGCCCCTGACAATGTCGAAGGTTCCGGGATAACGCACCTGACCCTGTAGGGCGACCCGGCCATCCTCGCGGTCGCCAAAAACGGGGCGGAGCCTGACGACGTCGAGCGCGCGCAATGTCACCTTCTGAAAGTCGGGAATGTTGCCCTTGTAAACCGAGCGGATCGTGCGGGACGTGCCCAATATAGGATCGACCTCGGTGGAACTCACCTCGACGGCGGAGATATCGGCCCGCCGCAATACACCACCCGCCACCTGGATTATTTCGGCGAGCGTCGTGCCCTCAGCGGCAGGGTAAGGTCCCGGATCGCGGACCTCGTCCAGCACCCAGATCACATAATCGGCGACGAGACGAAGCAGCGTTTCGGTGGTGACTCCCAATTTCGCGGCAACGCTCTCGACCGCCACGGATTGGGCCGAAACTCCTCCCTGGCCTGCCAGTTGTGGAAAAAAACCTCGGGCCGAGGCGTCGGCTTCCAGCGCGGAGGATCCTGGAACCGTCGCGCCTGCGGTGCCAAGGCCGGACG
>CAMDOZ010000121.1 GCA_945903705.1 Fidelibacterota bacterium
GATTCCGCCGATCCGCCGAAGATCGAGACCGTCAGGGCGTAGGGCAATCCCACCCCGATGGCGCGCACCGTGGTTGGGAACAGCTCCGCCTTCACCACCGCATTGATGGAGGTATAGCCCGAGACGATGATCCAGGCGGCCGCGATCAGGAAGAAGGACTGCCACGGTCCTTGCGCCGTCTGCAGCGTCGTCAGGATCGGAATGGTGAAGACCGTGCCCGCGACGCCGAAGAAGATCAGCAGCGGACGCCGCCCGATCTTGTCCGAGAGCGCGCCGTACAGCGGCTGCAGGCACAAGGCGAAGATCAACGAGCCCGCGGTGACCATCGTGGTCTGCTCGTCGGTGAGCCCCACCGACAGCTTCAGGAATTTCTGCATGTAGGTGGTGTAGGTGTAGAACGCCGTCGTGCCGCCCATGGTGAGGCCGACCACGATCGCGATTTCCTTGGGATACTTCATCAGCTGACGAATACCGCCGATCTTCTTGCCGGTCCTGTCCGCTTCCTTCTTGGCCGCGACGAACTGTTCGGTCTCGTCCAAGTGCCGCTGCATGACCGCGGTGAAGATCGCGAGCGCGCCACCGATATAGAACGGGATGCGCCAGCCCCAGGCCCGGATCTCTTCAGGCGACAGAAACACCTTCTGCAGGATCAGAAGCACGAGGATCGCGGTGAGTTGGCCGCCGATCAGCGTCACGTACTGGAAGCTCGAGAAGAAGCCGCGATGGTTCGGGTGCGCGACTTCGGAGAGGTACGTGGCACTGGTGCCGTACTGCCCCCCGAGCGAGAGGCCCTGCACCACGCGGGCAAACGCCAGGATGATCGGGGCCCAGATGCCGATCTGCGCGTAAGTCGGCGTCACCGCGATCACCAGCGAGCCCATGCACATCATCAAGACCGAGCTGGTCAGCGCCGTGCGCCGGCCGTAGCGGTCGGCGAAGTGACCGAACATCCAGCCGCCGATGGGCCGCACGATGAAGCCGAAAGCAAATAGAAGTGCGGCCTGCAGCTGCTGCACGACAGGGTCGCTATTGGGGAAAAACGACGGCGCAAAATAAAGCGCGAACGCCGCGTAGGCGTAAAAGTCGTACCACTCGACCAGGTTGCCCGCAGAGCCGAGGAAAATCATCTTCACCCGGCGCGCCATGTCCGCCGCGGTCATCTTCTCGACGTGCACGTTGCCGTTCGCAGTAATGTCAGAAGCCATCTCTACGCGTTCCCTTCGGCGATTCCGCCCTACTCACGTGCCGCGGCTTGAACCGCTTCGGATTTTCCGGGCGCGCCCGACGCGACCGCCTGCGGCGGATGCATGATGAACGCCTGCTTGAACTTGATCTGCCAGGCCGACGAGATGAAGGCGTTCTTACCGTCCTCGCCCGGATAGGCATCGGCATTGCGGATGAATGAGCGGTATTCGGACGGGATCGACTCCTGGCCGTAGGAGCGGAAGTGAGTCGCCCAGTTCTGCGCCAGGTTGTTCTGCAGGCGCTCGATGTCGAGGTAGCCGCCCATCAGGCCTTCACCGCCCTCTTCCGTCACACGCACCTCAATGCGCCAGTCGCGTACGAACTGCTTCGGCGCGCCGCGCGCCAGAGTCTCGGGGATGTAGACGTCGATCGGTGTCGTCGTGAGCACGCCTTCGACGATCTTGCCCTTCGTGCTCTTGATGAAATCCTTGCCCCAGCGGTGGTCGGCGCGCTGCGTCCCGCCCGGGATGAAGTTCCCGGCAGAATCCAAAAGCAGCGCATCGCGGCCGCGGTAGATGGTCACGGTCACGTCCGGGTCGTTGGCGAGATCGTCCACGCCTGTGAGTTCGAGCAGGAAGCGGTTGTACTTGAACTGCTGCATATAGCTCTGGACGAAGTGGCGGTATGAGCCATCCGGGCCGCGATAACTCGCGACGCATCCGAATGCGCGATAGATCTGATTGTCGATGCCCGTCACCTTGCCGTCGGGGCTGGTGAAATCTTCGGCGCCGACCTTACCGTCGAGATTGAGGCCGATGCCGATCTTGCCTTGCGGCTCATAGAACGGAAGGCCGTGCTTTTCCGCGGTCTTCTCCGGCACCCACACTTCGCCTTCGCGCTCCAGCTGCGTTTCGACGTAGGTGTGCTTCTTCTCGCGTGGATAAAGCTTGTCGAACTGTTCGCGCGGACCGTCGTTCATACCGTTCGGACATTCGGCCTTGCCGTCGGGCGTCTGATACACGGCCCAGTTCTTGTGGGTCATGGCATAGCCGATCTTGCCGCCCTGCAGCGCCTCATCGGCGGAGGCGGTCGATGCGAAGGCGATGCCAGCGGCGAACGCACAGGAAACAGCCAATTTCACAGACAGGTTTGCTTTCATCATTCTTCTCCCGAACTTCCGCGCGGCCTTAGTTTCTGCCGAACACTTCTCTGACCCAGAACGCTTTCCAGCCATTGCGCTGGCCGCTGAACTCACCCCAGGCGTCGCACTCATAGTCGCCGGGCACCTTGTCGCGCGCGCAGACGTAAACCGGACGGTCGCGATACGCCCAAACGCGCATAGCACCCGCCTGCGTGGGCTCGACCCATCGGCCCGTCGACGGATCGATGTGCTTGATGCTCCAGATGTTGGTTTCGCTTTTCTCGTCCGCGCCGGCGCTCACGTACTGGAATGTCTTGGCGCAGCGCTGCCAGTCGCCCTGCCCGCAGATCGCGAGGCGGTAAGCCTGCGGCTGCGAGGGGTGCGAGCAGTCCAGCTGATCCTGCGCATCGTCGTTGCAATTGTAGATATAGATCGTGCGGCCCTTGGCGTCGGCCAGCATCGAACCCGCGGTGCCTTCCGCGATCTGGAAGCCCTTCGGAAACTGAGGCGCGAGCTGCGTGAAGACATTGTGCCAGCCCGCCTCGTCCGAGCCTTCGAAGCTCGGGCGCTTCTCTTCCAGGTTATAGCTGTAGACCGGCTTGCCGCGGTACGCCCACTGCTTCACGCCCGGCGAACGTTCGACGATCGTCCAGTCGCCTTGCGGACGGATCCGTTCCGGCGCCAGCACGGGCGCGAAGGTCTCAAGGCACGCACCGGTGCAGCCGAATTTGTTCGCAGTGTCGCCGTCGAACACATAGACCGCGAAGTTGTTGGCCAAGGTCAGCATGCGACCGTAATGGTCCACGTTGACCTTGAACTGCGAAGGCATGCTGCGGTCTGGGCCCATCGGCTTGCGCAGCGCGCCCTGGCCGTCGCCGCCCTCTTGCGCGCTGGTAGCGCCGAAAACGTCGCCCGCCTTCTTGTCGAGGATGGAGGTGTAGAGCGCCTGACCGTCGTAGGCCCATTGCTTGCGTCCGCCGGGGCCGTCGAGGATCGTCCACTTGCCGACAGGCTTCGCATCGGCCGAGGCGAGCACCGGCGGCCACACTTGCACGCACGACGGACGCGTATCGACTTCCGGCAGCTCGAGACCGCCCGGATACGGGCTCTGCAGACCCGCGTTCAACTTGTAGTGCGTATCGTCGCAAGTCGGCTTGCCCTTGAGCTCGCCGGCGTTGCCGTTGCGCAGCGGCGACAGCGGCCAGCCATACAGCGTCTTGCCGGTTGCATCGGCCCATACGGGGCCTTCCAGATCCGCGACGATCACCTGAAATCCGGCCGGCCTTTCCTCGCGGACATAGTCTTCCGTGAGCGCGTACTGCGGCTTCGTCCAGGAATAATATTCGGCTGCATATGCGGCGCCGGTGGCGACACACGCCGCCATCGTCAAACCACTCAACGCTGCCCGCAGGTTTATCATGTCGGTCCTAAGTCCGGTGCGTTAGACGACAATCTCGCCGATAGTCTTATCGGTTTCGTTGCTCTTCCCGCCCCAGGTCTTGAGGTCGAGACCCATGGCCTTGAGGCCAGTGAAACCGATGTCGGTGATCTTGCCGGCGTTGTAGGGAATGTGCAGGCCGGTCTTGATCTTTCCGCCCATGCGTCCCGCCGTGAAGGCCGCCATTTCTTCCAGCGAGTGCACGCGCGCGTCACCCACATCGCTGTTGCCCATGATGAAGCAATTGTCGAGCAGCGTGCCGTCACCTTCCTTGATCTTCGAGAAAGCCGAGACGTAGTACGCCCAGGATTCCATCGCCCGGCGCACGAACCACGAAGCGTTCGGCTGATAGCCCAACTTCTCGTCCTTCGGCTCTTCGTGCGTGCAGGTGTGGTGCGGCTTGTCGTAGCCCGCTTTGGTCGTGTTCGAGAAGCCGTAGGAGTAGATCATGTTGAACACGCGGCTCTGATCGCAGGCCACCGCCATGGCCATCAGGTCGGTCATGACGTTGTGACGCTGAGCGACGAGTGCGGAATCGCTGCCCGTGTCCATGTCCTTGGCTTGCTTCGGGCGCACGCAGGCTTCGCGCGGCTCCGGCTTGGTGAGTTGCTGGTTGAACTGGTTTTCCAGATGGCGAAGGCCGGTGAAATACTGGTCGAGGCGCGCCCTGTCCTCGCTGCCGACCTTGTTCTCCAGCGTCTTGATCTTGTCCATCACACCCGTCAGAGCGCTCTTGCGCACCATGACGGTGGGCGACGGCGTGAACGTCGGCGCGTTCGGATCCTGGAAGTCCGGCCCGAATAGACGCGTGTAGAAATTCAGCGGCGAAAACTCCGGCGGATTGTTGGTGGTCGGGCTCTCGTAGCTGATGATGTCGCGCACGTCGCCGGTCGAGGTGCAGGTCAGGCTCTTGAACCGCGTGGTGCGGCCGATCCCGTTGGCGATCGTCGTGTCGATGCTCTCGGCCAGCGACTGGTTCTGCACCTGGGGCGCCACGCCCGTGCGGGCCACGACCCAGCCGGTGTAATGACAGAAGAACGCGCCGTCGCGGTAGGCGGTCAGGTTCGTGAAGATGTTGATGTCCTTCTTCACGTCCTTGAGGCATTCGATTTCTTCGGGCAACTCGTAGTTGGCGCCCGCCTGCTTCGGCACGAACACGGCCTTGCTGATGCCCTGGCCCCAGTACCACGTTCCGAACCGTACCGGCATCGCGGCGCCGTCGGCCATGGCGTTGCCGTTGCCGTTGAGAAAATAATTGAGGAGCGGCAGGCCTACCGTTACGGCGCCGCCGTTCAACATGCCTCTGAGAACGCGGCGTCTGTTCACATTTTGCATCGCTGACTCCTTCTCACTTCGTGTTGGCGGCTACGGCCGGAGCGGACGGCGCGTTCGCCGTCTTCGCAGGGGTCGGAGATGTCTTGGGTTCGGCGACGCGCGAGAACGCCTCGCTCATCGTGATCGTGCGCAAGAGCGCCGGCAGCTTGTAACCCTCTTCACCGAACTTGGTCGTGAAGTGAGCCAGCAGCGGACGATCGGTATTGGTGGTGGGCGAGCCGGTGCCGTACGCAAAAGCGCGCTTAACGAGGCAGGACGGCAGCGCCGGGTGGTCGCGCAGGGCTTTGCCGAGGCCTACGGCGTCAGTGAAAGCCTTACCGTCGAGCGTACCGCTGGCGTCGATCTTCTGACCCTTCTCGGTCTCACGATAGGCGCCGATGCCGTCAAAGTTCTCGAGCGACAGGCCCATCGGATCGGTGATCTTGTGGCAGCCCGCGCATACGGGGTTCTCGAGGTGGAAGTCCACCCGGTCGCGCGTGGTCTTCAACGTGGCCTTGGGATTTTCAAGCGCCGAGAAATCGACGTTGGCCGGCGGCGGCGGCACCGGCTGGCAGAGCAGGAGCTCGCGCAGAGCCTTGCCGCGCATGGTCGGCGAGCTGCGGACCGAGTGCGCGTGCACCGCCAGGAAGCTGATGTGAGTCACGATGCCCGCGCGCGGGCTATTCTCCGGGAAGGTATAGCGCGACCAGGTCGGCGGCGCCGGCAGCTTGTAGACGGCGGCCAGGCGCGGCGAGATGAAGGTCTCGCGCGTGGTGTAGAGATCGCGGTAGTCACGGTTCTTGGTGATCAGATGGTCGATCGCCACGCGCAGGGTTTCCTCACGCGCGTCGGTCGCCGTTACACCGGTGAACACCGGGTACATCATCGCGTCCTTGGATAGGGCGGCGAAGCTGTCGAAGGCGAACATGTCGTCGAAGAAGGCGCGCATGCCTTTCTCGAGGCGCGGGCTCGCGAGCATGCGGTCGATCTGCTTCACCCGGCCCTTCGGCGTGTGCAACTCGCCCTTCTCCGCGGCCCGCAACAGTTCGTCGTCGGGTGCGGCGTTCCAGAGGTAGAGGGCAAGGCGCGTGGCCAGCGAATAGCCGTCGAGGCGCTGCTGGTCTTTATTGCGCGGATCCGGCTCCGACGTTTCCACGACGAATAGGACGTCGGGGCTGATCAGCATGGCTTCGATCGAGACCGCGAGGCCGCGATAGAAATCTTTCAGGCTATTAGCCGCGTTGCCGGCTTCTTCGACGTATTCCGAAAGCTCGATCTTGGTGAGCGGGCGCCGATGCACCAGCCGGCCGACGTGTGCGAAGAACTGACTCGCGCAGGCCGCATCGGCCGTCTTCGGATCTTTCGGCGTGCATGTCAGCAGGAAGGTGCGTCGATCCTCGTCGACGACCATCTGCGCGACGGTCACGGCCGCTTTTTGGTAAAGCTCGAGCTGCGCCGAGGAGACGCCGCCCCGGCCGGAGCCGAGAGCGAGCAGCCCTTCGGTTCGCTGGGCGGGCGGGAAGTTCGGGTTGACCTGAATGTCAGGTCCGAAAACGTAGGTCAGGGTGTTGAGGTATTGCTCCTGCGTGAGCGCACGGAGACGCTTCGGCGTGCCTTGCATCTCGGGCGTCGCCGAAGCTACAGCGGCCGGCGCCGCCTTGCTGTCAGCAACGGAGTCAGCAGCCGGACCGGAGCAGCTCGCCAGCGCAAAGACGCAGGCAAGCGCGGTCCCACGAAGCACAGATGTAAAAGTCTCACGCATCGGTAAGTTCAAACCTTTCACGGCGTAGGCACACTTTTCGAATTCTGTTCGGAATGATCAAAAGCCACGATCCTCCCGGACCCTCATAGGCAACGGCCGGACGCTCGGCACCTTACCTCGCCGACACCCGCTTTCCTTTGACGGCGATCATATCACTTCCGGGTCGCCGAACGTATAGGATTGGGCTTCGCGCCGGTCAAAAAATCCGCACCAACCGGCAGGAGTTACAAATACTTACGTGACTTCTCCCCGATCGGTCCCGCAGCCGGAAATCAATCTGCTCCACGAGGCCTCGCAGTGGCCCGCGGCGTCCTTGCGTGAGCGCCGACACTCAAGCGCGCAGACTGTGCGTGAAGACCCTCCCCGAAGATTCTATCAGCAAGGTCCATGCCATTAATGTTGAATGGGAATTACGATGTACAACATATTATAAAACATCATTTATCTTGCAGTAGACAGCTGGAGGTAGTCGAGCCAATAGGCGGAAACCGGCTGAGGGGGTTTGGGACCATCGGCAAGAAGCCGCCGAATCTTGCTTCTCTGGTGCGCGCCAAGATCAGGGTTTACAACACGCCGCTCCCGGTTTTCTGTGCCCGCTCGCCTCTCGGAAAAGTTCTCATGTTCATCGAAGAGTTCCCGGGCGCCGTGTCGGAAGACCTCTGCGCCAAGATCATCGCCGCCTTTGAGCGGGATCCGGCCCGCAAGCCCAGCCGCGTGATCGTAGAAGGCAAGCCCGCAGGCCATGAGTTCCGGTCCGGTACCCAGCTTGCCATCAGCCGTCAGAGTCCCGAGTGGGAAGACCTCTTCATGGCGGTGGTTCCCTCGCTCCGCGCAACCATGGAGAAATACATGGCGGTGCATCGCGGTCTGCGTGAGCTGGTCGACTCGGAAGGGCTCGATTGCACGTTGCCCATGATCGAGCGGGTCGACCCCGGCCAGGGATTCGACTGGCACTACGATGCAACCCGCTCCGTGACTGACCGCGTCGCCGCGGGACTCCTGTACCTCAAGACCGTTACCGAAGGAGGCGAGACCGAATTCGTGGACGGGCGTAAGGTCAAACCCGAAGCCGGAAAGATCGTGATCTTTCCGCCTTACTGGACTCACTTGCACCGTGGCGTAACGCCCACGCGCGAGATCAAATACGTGCTCAGCTACTTCTGGATCTATCCCCCGAAAACGCCCCTGACATGAAGAATTTTACGGTTCTCGCGGTGCTGCTGACGACCTGCGGCGCTGCGTCCATCGAAACTTGGGCCGCCGACAGTCAGGCGAGCTATCTCAAGCACTGTTCCCTCTGTCACCAGCCCGACGCGCAAGGAATCCCGGGCACCTTCCCCCGGATCTGGGGCCGCGTTGGACAAATCGCGGCGACCCCTGAAGGGGCCGCCTTCGTCGCCCAGGCCGTCTTGTGGGGAATGTCCGGAACGATCAGTGTCGACGACGTTCCCGTGACCGGGGTCATGCCCGGCGTACCTCACGTCTCCGACGAAGAAATCACCGCCATCGTCGAATACTTGATCACCGAAGGCGGGACGGTCAAGAACACGAGCGCCTTCAGCCTCGAGACCGTAAAAGCCGCCCGCGCGGGCGGACGGGTTCCGCAAGCCGCCACCAACGCGCTCCGGAACGAGTTGTTCGAAGCCGGCGTCATCAAATAAAAAGGACGGGACCGGTTACCCGGCCCCGCCTGATTCGTCTGCGAAGGCCCCGTCATGCCGCGGGGCCTTATCCTCTTACGTTGGACGCCGACTACATCTTGAAGCGTACCCCGAGGAGGAACATGCGGCCGAGACGGTCGTATTGCGTATTCGCCTGTCCGGCGTAGTAAGTGCTGCCGACGTTACCGCCGATGAAGGGCGGCGCCGCGTTCAAGACGTTCTGGATGGTCAAGAACACTTCGGTATCTTCGTTGTCCGGCAGGAATTTGTACTTGATCGCAAAGTCAAAGATGTCGTCGGAGGCGATCTGATTGTTGTCGATCGTTCGGTTGCCGGTCGGGCACCCCGACGTGCATTCGGTGAAGGCGTTGTTATAGACGCCGCTTGCGACATGCCGCCAGGTCATGGTGACCGAAATTGGGTGGAGGTTGTAGTTGGCGGACACGTGCGACCTGAATTTCGGTGCCGTCAAACCCGAAAAACCAGTGCCGCCGAACCCGCCGACGACTCCGACGCCGTTCACTGTACCGAACTGCGTATCGATCGAGACGAGCTTCGTCACATATGTAGCCAATGCACGAACAGTCAGGTCTCCGGCCAAACTGTCACTGATCGCATCGAGTGGTGTGTTGTAGCTCGCTTCAAAGTCGATGCCCTTCTGGATCTGCTGCGCGATGTTCTGTGGGCTTGTAACGACGGTGTTGATGACGCCGTTGACGCGGACGATATTGACGCAAAGCTCCGGCCTGTCGGAGTAGCAGGCGTTAATGATCGATTGTGCGTTCGGCACCTGCGTCGCATTGCCGATATCGATTTGGTAGTAATCGACGGAGGCTTGGAAGCCCGGGATGAACTCCGGCGAAAGCACAACCCCGAACCCGGTCGTGTCGGCCTTCTCGGGGCCGAGGGTCGGATTGCCGCGGCTGAGCGAAAAGCCGCTGGTCGTGGTCGTCCCGTTGGTCGGGTCGAAGAAGGTGCCACCTGATCCCGCGGTGCCGCCGGCGAAGAGTTCGCCGAGATAAGGCGCGCGGATATCACGCGAACGCGTGCCGCGGAGGCGGATGTCCTCGGTGATCTGCCACGTCGCGCCGACTTTATAGGTCGTGACATAACCTGAGGTGCTGTAGTCCGTGGCGCGTATCGCGGCGTTGACGTCGAAGGAGCTCGCCCAGGCCGTATCCTTGGCCAGGGGTATGACCGTTTCGATGTAGCCTTCTTTCACGCTGAAACTGCCGACATTGTTTCGGTAGTTACCCGTAAGGAAGTTCTGAGCTTCGTCGTCCGGCGTGTTGATGCTGGTAACGCTTTCCTTGCGATGCTCGACGCCG
>CAMDOZ010000122.1 GCA_945903705.1 Fidelibacterota bacterium
CTTCTTTCTCCGCCAAGGTCAGAGACTTCGAATAGCTCGCTTCAAGATCGCCGGTGAGATCCGCGACGCGTTCCTTGTAGATCGAAACCTGCGCCAGCAGTTGCTCATAGCCGACGCGCGCGTCCTTGATTTCGGTGTTCTTCGCGCGAATGCGTTCGCCGTGGTTCATCGCAAGGCCGGAGCTGAGCAGCGTCCATGTGCCAAGGATGATGCCGACCGTGACAAGCACAGCCTGGCGGTTGGTGGAGAGCCGCAGCGTCCTCATGCGTTCCCCGGAGCGGACGATCAACTGCCGCTCGGGAAAGAATTGCTGAAGAAGCTTCTGAACGCGGCTTAGGCCGCGGTCCTGCGGGTCATACTTCGAGTGTTGCTTACCTGAAAACACGCCGTCCCCTCTTGCGATGACTCGTCGCTCATCCGGCCCGGCCGTGTTCTATTGTTTTTGTCGTTCCCGGGCTCAACCCTCTGCGTTTCCAAACAGGCTTTTCGCTCTGACCGAGACGCATTTCGATCGTTCGACGGGTTGCCCCCAACCCGGGGTCGAACGAAGCAATGAAATTGCGTCTGGCGCTTGGAAATCACAAACAGCCGCTCGTATCCTGCCCATTCTGGCCCCGAAATTCAAAGAGAAAGTAAACGGCCCAAAAGTTATTTTATATCAAAGCAATGGGCTCGGTTTTTGGGGTATGAAAGGGAGCGCTTTTCGGTGCCGATTCGTGCACAATTTCGACCCCTAACTCTTTAATGCCGAACGAGATTCCTATCTTCCGCAAGACCGCGCCGCGGAACCTGATTCTGTCCTGGTTCGGCTGCGGCTACGCACGCCGGGTGCCCGGGACAGTGGGGTCGGCCGGCGCCCTGCCCTTCGCCTGGGCGATCCAGTCGAGCGGGATCCCCTGGGCATTGCCCTTGGCGAGCCTCCTTGTCTTTGCCCTGGGGTGCTGGCTTTCCGCCCGCTATCTCGCCGAGATCGGGACCGAAGACGCTGATCCGCAGTGGATCGTTTTGGACGAAGTCGCGGGACTCTGGCTCGCGCTCTCGATGCTCGATCCGTCCTGGCTCACCTACGCAGTCGGCTTTCTTCTCTTTCGCCTGTTCGACATTTGGAAGCCGTGGCCCATCGGTTGGGTCGACCGGCGCGTCAAAGGCGGGCTCGGCGTCATGCTCGATGACTATGTCGCGGGTCTCTTCGCCGCGCTTCTGCTTTACGCCGCTGGCCTGGTGTGGTGGATTGGACCTGTCTCCACTTTCCCTGCCCCATGACGGAACTGCCCACAGACCTCCTCGATCTCGCCAAGGAAGTGCTCGTCGCGGCAAAAGCCGCCGGCAAGCATATCGCCACGGCCGAGTCCTGCACGGGTGGACTCATCGCGGGATGCCTTACGGCTATTCCCGGATCGTCGAACGCCTTCGAAGGCGGCGTTGTGACCTACTCCGATGAATCGAAAGTGAGCCTTCTGGGCGTTCCGCGCGACGCAATTGCCGAGAATGGTGCAGTGAGCGACGTCGTAGCGGCCGCCATGGCGGAAGGAGCGCTCGCCGCGGCAGGAGCGGACGTGGCCATCTCGGTCACGGGTATCGCCGGCCCGGACGGAGGCACGAAGGCGAAGCCGGTGGGGCTTGTGTTCATGGCGCTCGCCCAGACCGGGCGCGACGCTCTCGTCAAACGCTATGTCTTTGCCGGGACCCGCACCGATGTCCGACGCGCCGCAGTCGGCGCTGCGCTCGAACTTCTGCTCAGCGCGCTGCGCGAGACGCTGGTTGAGCAGGCTGATTAAGCCCGCACAAACCTTCGGATAGGTAGCGGTATGGATAGATACTTGTACCTCCCCATCGAAGTGGGGTCCCGCGAGCTGGCGTCAAAATCTCTCATTGCCTTGGCCGCCGCAGAACAAGGCTATAGCGTTGTTCTCGGATTCCAGCACACCCTCATCCGATCCGCCCCACAGCTTCCGAATGGCCTTTTTCTCTCCAAGAGCAGCAACAACGTCTTTCTCGCGTCTGTGAAAGAACTGGGCCAGGCCGGTCACCTCGTCGTCGCCTCGGAAGAGGAAAATTTCGGCTACCGCCTGCATGACAGCCCGATCACCTACAACTCGAAATTTCTAGGCGGGCGCTGCGATCTCTATCTCTGCATTGGAGACGACGAAGCGGCGTATATCGAACGGCGTTACGGGCCGCAGTTTCCCAAAGTTGTTACGGGAAACGCGCGGGCGGACTATTTACGCCCGCAGCTCAGGGCAATCTATAAACGCGAAGCGGACGACGTCAGAAAGCAGCATGGCAAGTTCATCCTATTCAACTCGAACTTCGGCTTTACCAGTCCGATATCGGGCGGCGATCTGAACTACTTTTTCGATTTGTGGACACAAGTGGGTTGCTTCGACGATGACAACCCCACCAAGAACAAGGAGATTTTCAACTCGTTCGTCGACTACGAACAGCGCAACATGCGGCTCATGCGGGACCTCCTCGGCCTCATGTCGAAGCATCCCGAGTATACCGTCGTCGTCCGCCCGCATCCCGTTGAGTCGCTCGAGATCTGGATACAATTCCTTCAAGACCTCGACGCGCCGAACATCAGGTTTGCGCCAAACACGAATCACATCCCCTATATGCTTGCCTCGGACCTCCTGGTTCATCCAGGATGCACGACCGGCGTGGAGGCCCTCGCACTCGGTGTGCCCGCCCTCAGTCTCATGGGAAGCGAGTCATCTTCCGTGAACAACACGTCAACCTCGAATGCGGTGAACGTCACCGCATCCACGGCGGCCGGCGCCTTTGCGATTATAGAAGATCATTGGCAGGGGGGTGATCGCGTCAGAGCCCAGCAGCCACGACTGCGCAAGGAACTCGGCCGCTACCTTGCGGACATTTCGGAGGACGTCCTGTCGGCGGATAAGATTGTCGACGCGATGACAGACCTGTTTGACACCTATAAACACAACCTTCCGTCCAACGCGCGGGCCCTTTCATCGGCACAATGGAACGTGTCGCCTGGGGCGCAGCATCCATTTTTCATGAGCAAGTACGGGGTCACCGACCAGGCGCTGGAGGAAATGCTTTCCAGTTTGCGTACGACGCTAAATCGATTTCAGAATGTTCAGGCCAAGAAGATTCATGACCACGCTTATCTGATCAACGCCCCTGCCCGTAAGAAATTTTGGCGGCTTTGGTGATTTTGGCGCAGCTGTCAGCGCGACTGCCGACAGAAAAAATCCCCGGGACCACTAGTCCCAGGGATTGAGATGCGAACGGAACGCGGGACCGGCCGCGCTCCCGTCAACCGGATTACTTCGCCTGCGCCTTGGCGGCGATCAGCTTCTTCATCGCATCGACGGTCACCTTCGTGCGGAATGCGATCACTTCATCCGCGAGCTTCTTCGACGCGGCCTTGTCGGCGAACGAAACGCCGGCGAGAGTTGCGGTGTTCGTCTTGATGCGCTCGTCGAGACGCACTTCCGACGGATGGTTCGCCAGAATGTTGAGCGTGATGCCGACGCTGTCGTGCAAGCCGTCGTTCGGGTTTTTCGCCGTGAGAACGCCTTTCCCGCGCAGCAGTTTCTCGACTGAATCATAGTCGTAATATTCGGAGATCGAAGCGACGAGCGTCTTGGCGTCGCTCAGCTTCTGCCCGACGAGCGCCGCAGGCTTCAAGTTTCCGCCGCTGTCGCCGATGAAGAAAATGCGTTCGAAGCCGTTGACCTTGAGGCTGAGCGCGATGTCGGTCAGCAGCGCTTCGTAGGTTGCCGGCGTCACGCTGATGGTTCCCATGGTCAACATGTGACCCGTACGCGGATTGTGGCCGCCTTCCGGCACGAACTTCACGACCGGCGCGCAGAGCGCATCGCCCAAGGACTTGGCGATCGCTTCGCAGTTCGTCTCCAGCACCCAGTTGTGCTTGCCGAGCGTGAGCCACGGGCCGTTCGGTTCCATACCGCCGGTCGGAATGATGGCGGTCTTCTTGCCCGCCGCCATGGCGTCGCGGACATCCATCCAGGTCATTTTCTCAAGCCAGACCGTGTCCGTCTTCGGCAGCGGGTTCGGCGTGTCTCGGCAATTGAATTTGTTCGCCGCGCAGTCGCCGCCGCCCATGGACTTGCCGTCGTCGGGCGTGAGCTGCGCAACCGCGGCCGATGAAACGGCGACGGTCAGTACCGCCGCGAGCGCCGTGCGCAAGAATGCCTGCTTCATGTTATCTCCTCCCCGAGTTCTATTGAGTGACCTACTTTCACGACCCCCCGGGCATTTGTCCAGACAAGGCGGCGTGAAACCTACTCATGAGATCATAAAAAAAGAGAGGGGATTGCTCCCCTCTCTTTCCGCTTCGATGAAGCCGCTGATTAGCGCGACGGAACGGCGCTGGTCACGGGGCCCTTATCGTCCTTCGACGCAACCTGCTGCGGCGAATGGATAATGTAGACCTGCGAGAACTTCACGTCCCACGCCGCCGAGATGGCGGTGTTGCGGCCGCTCGCATCCGGAACCGCATCGGCATTCCGGTAGAGTGCCTTGTACTCGGACGGAAGCGACTCTTGGCCGTAAGAACGGTGATGAGTGCCCCAGTTCTGGCCGAGCGCGTTATAGAAGCGTTCGACGTCGATGTATCCGCCCATGAGGCCTTCGGCGCTGGTTTCCGTCAGCTTCAGCTTCAGGCGCCATTCATGGATATCCATCTTGGGAACGCCGCGCGCGGTCGATTCCGGCATGGTCACGCGCTTGGGTTCGGTCATCAGCACGCCATCGACGATCTTGCCTTTGACCGCGTGGATGAACTGCTTGCCCCAGCGGTAGTCGATGCGCTGGCTGCCGCCGCCGATGAAATCGCCTCCGGCGTTCGCGAACAGAGGATCGCGGCCGCGGTAGAGCGTCACCGTCACATCCGGATCGTTCGTGAGGCTATCGACCTCCGTAATTTCGAACATGGTGCGGTTGTAGTCGAACCGCTGCTGATAACTTCTCACGAAGTGGCGCGATTGGCCCTCAGGTCCGCGCCAGCCGACGATGCAGCCGATCACGCGGTAGATCTGGTTGTCGATCCCCGTCTCGCCATCGGGGCTCGTGAAGTCATTCGGTCCGACCTTTCCGTCGAGATTGAGACCGATGGCGATATTGCCCGCCGGCTGCTTGAACTGCTGCGGCTCCCAAGACGTATCGGTCGTCGGATTCCACCACTCCTGCTCATACTTGAGCTGGGTATCGACCACGGTGCGCTTTTGGCTTTCCGGGAAAAACTTCACGAACTGCTCGCGCGGCCCGTCGTTGAAGCCGTTTGGGCATTCGGCCTTCGCGTCCGCCGTCTGGTAGACAGCCATCGCCTTGGAGTTCAGGACGAACCCAATCTTACGATCCTTGAGGATCGAGTCTTCCGCTGCCGCGCTGCCCGCAATCATGGTCGCCGCCGCAAGAGCGGTCGTCGAGAGCAGCATCTTAAAACCACGCATGGGTTTCTCCTTCCCGAATCCAGTCGTTACACTTGCAATCTTATTCGTCCCAGTCTTATTCATCATTGTCGCCGTAATCGTCGCGGAGCCAGAACGCCTTATAGCCGTTCCGCCATCCGTAGAATTCGCCCCAGGTATCGCACTCGATATCGCCTGGGCCCTTGTCGCGGGTGCAGGTGTAAACCGGGCGTCCACGGTAGGCCCACACGCTGATCGCATCGGCTTGACCAACCGTCGCGCGCTTGCCGGTCGTCGGATCGAGGGACATGACCTGCCAGCGGCGCGAGCTGCTGGTGGCGCCCTTATCGGCGAGCACGTAGGGGAAGTTCTTCATCGACATCGCCTGATCGCCCCGTCCGCTGACAGCGAGACGATAGGCTTGCGGCGCTTCCGGGTAGTCACAGGGTAACTGGTCGACCGCGTCGTCCAGACACTGATAGGTGTAGATCGTGCGGCCTTGGCTGTCAGCGAGCACAATGCCCGACTGCATATCTCGCGTGGCGAAGCCCTGTGGCCATGCGGGCGGCTTGGTGACATACACATTGTGCCAACCCGCCATATCGCCGCCTTCGAGGCTCGGACGCTTTGTATCCCCATTGCGCGTATAAACCGGTTGGCGGCGGAACGCCCATTGCTTGATGCCTGCCGGATGGTCGAGGACCGTCCAGTCCCCTTGCTGCGAGACATGAGCCGGAGCTTGGACCGGCGTCCACTCGTTCAAGCAAGCAGCGGTGCAGTTGGATTTGTTCGGCGCATCGCGGTCCGACACGTAGACAGAACGGGAGTCGCTCGTCGTCAGCAGGCGGCCGCTTTGCAGCGTGTAAACCTTGAACTGCGGCGGGTTGTTCTCGGTCGGCGCCGCGGGCTCACGCCCCGCGCCCTGGGAGTCACCGCGGGTGGTCTTCTTCTTCGTACCGCCGCGCACGTCGCCCGGCATTTCATCGAGGGCGGACGTATAGAGGGCGTAGCCGTCGTAGGCCCACTGCTTCTTTCCGTCGGAACGGCTCACGACCGTGAACTTGCCAACTTCCTTCGCGCCTTCGGGCGCCAGAACCGGCGGCCACATCTGCGCGCAGGCGGGGCGCGTATCCACTTCCGGCAACTCGAGGCCGCCCGGATACGGACTCATTAGACCTGCGTTTACCTTGTACGGAACCTCGCCGCACGTGGGTTTGCCTTTCTGCTCGCCGGCATCGCCGTTGCGCAGCGGCGTAACCGGCCACGTATAGAGAGTCTTGCCGCTCGCGTCGGCGAAGACAGGGCCTTCAAAGTCCGCGACGACGACTTGTATGCCTGGCGGCAACGGTTCACGGACATAGTCTTCCATCACCGGCTTGCCACGCGATTGCGCGAAGGCCGACGTCGCCCCGGCAACGACCGCCACCGTCACCGCCAAAGCAACGCCAAAACGCCGCAGATCTTTCATAACCAATCCTTCTCCCTTGGCGGCCCCGCGCCCTTCCCCGCTTAGACGAGGATCTCGCCGATGACCTTGTTGGTTTGGTTGCTCTTCGTGCCCCACGTGTCGGCGTCGAGGCCCATGAGCTTCATGGCGGTGTAGCCCAGCGACGTGGCCTGACCGCCTTTGCAGTCGACGTGCAGGCCGGTCTTGACCTTGCCGCCGGCTTTACCCGCGGTGAACGCCGGCATTTCTTCCAGCGTGTGTACGCGCGCGTAGGAGACGTCGGTGTTGGCCATGATGAAGCAATTGTCGAGCAGCGTGCCGTCGCCTTCCTTGATGCTTGCGAAAGCCTGGACATACTCGGCCCAGGCTTCGAACGAACGGCGCGCGAACCACGACGCGTTCGGCTGGTAGCCGAGCTTTTCGTCCACCGGCTCTTCGTGCGTGCAGGTGTGATGCGGCTTGTCGTAGCCGGGCTTCGTCGTGTTCGACGAGGCGTTGGACCAAGACAGGTTGAACACGCGCGTCTGATCGCAAGCCGCCGCCATCGCGAGCAGCTCGGACATCATCTTATGGCGCTGACGTACCAGTTGGGCTTCATTGCCGAGTTGGGCTTCCTTCGGAGAGGCCGCCGGCACGCAGGCCGGACGGGGCTCAGGCTTCGTCAACTGATGATCGAACTGCTGCTCGAGGTGGCGCAGGCCGGTGAAGTACTGGTCCAGGCGCGCCTTGTCGTCGGCGCCGACATATCGCTCCAGGTCCTTGATTTCGTCGACGACGGTCGACAGCGCGCTCTTGCGCACCATGACTTTCGGGCTCGGCGTGAACGTCGGCGCATTCGGGTTCTGGAAATCGGGCCCGAACAGCCGCGTGTATAGATTGATCGGCGAGACTTCCGACGAGTTCGGCGTATTCGCGTTTTCGTACGAGACGACGGTGCGGATATCGCCGGTGGCGGCCGCGGTCAGGCTCTTGAAGCGCGTGGCGCGCCCGATCTGGTTCGCGATGCTCACGTCGATGCTCTCGCCCGGAGCTTGGTCGTTCACCTGCGGCGAAGAGCCCGTGCGGTAGACGACCCATCCCGTGTAGTGACAGAAGAAAGCGCCGTCACGGTAGGAGGTCTGGTTCGTAAGAAGGTTGATATGCTGCTGAACCGGGCGCAGGGATTCGATTTCTTCCGGCAACTCGTAATTAGCGCCGGTCTGTTTGGGCACGAAGATCGATTTGCTCATCCCTAAGCCCCAGAACCACGTGCCGAAGCGCAGCGGCATCGAAGTGCCGTCCGCCATGGCGTTCCCGTTCCCGTTCAGGAAAACATTGAGGAGAGGCAAACCCACGGTCACCGCGCCGCCGTTGAGCAGTCCACGGAGTACACGACGTCTATTGAATTGAGCCATTGTAGTTTCCTCCCTTATTTGGAAGCTGCCGCGACGGCCTGGGTCGAGGGCGCAGCGGCCGTCTTTCCAGGCGCCGTCGGCGCGGTGTCAGAGACTTGTGAAAACGATCTGCTAAGCACGATCGTGCGGAACAGGTCAGGCACGCGATAACCCTGCTCGCCGAGGCGCGTGTTGAAGTAGGTCAGCAGCGGCCGGTCTGCATTGTTAGTGGGGCCGCCGGTCGCGTAGCTGTACGCGCGCTTGACCAGGCACGACGTCAGCGCCGGGTGATCGTGCAACGCCTGGCCGAGGCCGATGACGTCTTTGAACGCCTTGCCGTCGAGCGTGCCCGACACATCGATCGGCGCACCCTTCTCGGTCTCGCGGAAGCGGCCTTCGCCGTCGTAGTTCTCGAGCGCAAGGCCCATGGGATCGGTGATCTTGTGGCAACCCGCGCACACCGGGTTTTCCAGGTGGAAGTTCACGCGATCACGCGTCGTGCGCAAATTGCCTTTGGGATTCTCGACCGCTGAGAAGTCGACGTTCGCCGGCGGCGGCGGCACCGGCTGGCAGAGCAGGAGTTCGCGCAGCGCCTTGCCGCGCAAGGTGGCCGAGCTGCGCGCCGGGTGCGAATGCGTCGCCAGGAAGCTGATGTGAGTCAGAATGCCGGCACGCTGGCTGCCTTCCGGAAACTCATACCGTGACCAGGTCGGCGGCGCCGGCAAGCGATAGATTGCCGCGAGCGACGGCGAAATAAAAGTCTCGCGCGTGGTGTAAAGGTCGCGGTAGTCGCCCTTCTGACGGATCAGGTGATCGACGAGAACGCGCAAGGTCTCTTCACGCGCGTCCTGCGAGGCGCGGCCCGTGAAAGTCGGATACACCGCCGTGTCTTTCGACAAGGCATTGAAGGTGTCAAAACCCATCATGTCATCGAAGAACGCGCGCACGCCTTGCTCCAGCCGCGCGCTGCCGATCATGCGGTCGACCTGTTTGGCGATACCTTTTTGCGTATGGAGCTCGCCCTTCTCCGCGGCTTTCAGGAGTTCGTCGTCCGGCGCTGCGTTCCACAGGAACAACGAAATGCGCGCGGCCAGCGAGTAGCCATCGAGACGTTGCTTGCCCGGGTTTGCGGGGTCAGCTTCGGAACGCTCAGTGACGAAGAGGACGTTCGGGCTCACCAGCATCGCTTCGAGCGCCACGCCGAGGCCGGCGTAGAAGTCATTCAGCTTCTCGGCGGCGGTGACCGACTGGCTGACAAACGCTTCCCGCTTTTCGGCGGTCAAAGGACGACGCGACATCAGACGGCCGACGTCATTGATGACCTTGGACGCGCAAGCGCGGTCGGCCTTCTTCTCATCGGCGGGCTTGCAAGTGATCACGAAATTGCGGCGCGTCGGATCGACGATCAGCGCCGACACGGTGACAGCCGCCTTTTGGTAGATCTCCATGCGCGTCGGCGTGACGCCGGCTTTCGCCGCGCCGAGGCTAAGCAATCCGTCCGTGCGCTGCGCCGGCGGGAAATAGGCGTCCGGCCGCACGTCGGGTCCGAAGACATAGGCAAG
>CAMDOZ010000123.1 GCA_945903705.1 Fidelibacterota bacterium
GAGATGAACACCCGGCTTCAGGTCGAGCATCCGGTCACCGAGCTCATCACCGGGCTCGATCTCGTCGAACTGATGATCCGTGTGGCCTACGGCGAGAAGCTTCCGCTCGCCCAGAAGGACGTGAAGATCGACGGCTGGGCCATTGAAAGCCGCGTTTACGCCGAAGACCCGTTCCGCAACTTCCTGCCGTCCACCGGTCGCCTGACCCGCTACATTCCGCCCGCCGAGAGTAAGAATGTCCGTGTCGACACCGGCGTCTACGAGGGCGGCGAGATCAGCGTGTTCTACGATCCCATGATCGCGAAACTCTGCTCCTACGGGAAAGACCGCAAAGAAGCCACGGCACACATGCGCGCGGCGCTCGACGCCTATTATATCCGGGGCGTCTCGCACAACATTCCGTTCCTCGCCTCCGTGCTCGGCAAGAAAACCTTCGAGGATGGCAGGCTTTCGACCAACTTCATCGCCGAGGAATATCCGCAAGGCTTCTCCGACAAGGATCTTCCGGCCGAAGACCCCTCCAAACTTCTTGCGGTCGCGACCCTCGTTCACAACACTATCGCCCGCCGGGCCGCCGGTATCTCCGGCCAGATCCCCGGTCACGGGCGTAAGATCCCTTCGAACTGGGTGGTCTTCACGAAGGACGCCAAGGGGAACTTCACGGAAACGCCGGTCTCTATCGAAGCGGAAATACCGGGAGGCGGCGGAACGGTGAAAATCGGCAAGAAGACCGTCGACGTCACGACCGATTGGGTCATAGGTAGCCCGCTATTCACCGCCGTCATCGACGGCAAGCCCGCGACGATCCAGGTGGATCGCAAAGGCATCGGCTACCGGCTTTTCCATGCAGGAAGCCGCGTCGACGTTCTGGTTTACACCCAGCGCGAGGCCGAGCTCGCGCGCCTGATGCCCAACAAGCCGCCGCCGGATCTGTCGAAGTATCTCCTTTCGCCTATGCCCGGCCTTCTGGTCTCGCTTGCCGTCAAAGAAGGCCAGGAAGTAAAGGCCGGCGAAACGCTCGCGGTCGTGGAAGCCATGAAGATGGAGAATGTTCTCAAGGCCGAGCGCGACTGCACCGTGAAGAAGATTTACGAAAAGGCGGGTGCTTCGCTCGCCGTCGATCAGATGATCCTCGAATTCGGCTGAGGTCCAATGGCTGAGCCGAAAATCGCAACGGTTCGCTTGCGGATCTTCGGTCGCGTCCAGGGAGTCGGCTACCGCGCGTGGGCGGCCCAGAAGGCAAAAAAGCTCGGCCTGGTGGGTTGGGTGCGAAACCTCACCGACGGAAGCGTCGAATGCACCGCGCAAGGACCGAAAGAAGCAATCGAACTTTTGGTTGGCGCCTGCCAAGCGGGACCGCCGCTCGCGCGGGTGATGCAGGTCGATAGCCGCGAGATTTCGGAAAGCGAAACCTTCGCGTCCTTTCAGCAGCGGCCGACCGCGGATCCTCCCTGATCAAACGAGCTTGATCAAATATGCGCCTGCGTATTCTGGTTGGGCCGCGAGATCGCGCTCAAGGCTTCGCCGGCCTCAGTAACGGTTAGACGCGTCGCGGCCATATCGCCCAACGAAAGAATTCCGACAAGACGCATTTCCCGATTCAGGACAGGCAATCGCTTCACCTGGAGGCGCGCCATCTTCCGGGCCGCCTCATCGCTGGAGTCGTCCTCATAGACATATTTGACGTCCGTCGACATCACGTCGCGCACGAACGTCGTGTCGGGACTGCGGCCGCGCGCGACGGCCCGCGTGACGATATCCCGGTCCGTGACCACGCCCACGAGGCGGTCGAACTCCGCGACAGGGAGTACGCCAAAGTCCTCGTCGGCCATCTTCCGGGCCGCGTCCTCTATTGAATCCTCAGGAGAAATGAGCTCGACCGAGCGCGTCATTAGATCGCTGACTTGCATGACATTTCTCCTGTTCTAAATAAATACCGCGCCGTCACGGTAACTCGTGCCGGCGCGGTGATCTACAAAGCGTGAGTGGTTAATCGCGGGATGGATCGCCCGGATAACGATCATCGTCGTTGCGGATTCCGTCGCCGTCCCGGTCCCGGTCGTCCGCATTGGCGACGCCGTCGCGGTCGAAGTCCTGATCGTCCCAATCCAGGCGCGAGGGGCCAAAATCATTATCGTCGTCGTAACGCGAGGTGAGCGACGGCACGCCGGTGCGCGGGCCGAAGTCGTGCAGCACAACCATGCGGCCGGCGTGCCGCACTTCGATGCCGTTGGCGTCCATCCAGCCGCGCACGCCGCGCCGGCTCACCTGGCACCAGTCATACGAAGCGGTGCAGCTATGCACCTCTACGCGCGCATTCTCCGGCACGCGCACAAGACGTTCGAAGTCATGGCCCGGGCCGGTGAAGATATTGAAGTTGTTGATCAGGTAGCCGGGCCGCGCGAGCGCGGTTCCGGACGCAAGCACCGTTGCCGCAAGGACAGCGGAGGCAATAAGGCGGGATTTCATGACACTCTCCTCTTCGTTGTTCTACGGATTCAACGTCGAGGTCGGAGTTGATGTTTCTGGCGCCTCAGCGCGCGCTGCGTGTGGCGGGCGCGAGCGTCACGCCGAAGACATCCGTGAACGCCGCGCGCATCGCGGCGTCGGCGTCCGCCATGGTTGTTGCGTGTCCCAGAGCGCGCAGCGAGGTCACGCCATGTCTCGATATTCCGCACGGCACGATCCCGGAAAAATGTTCGAGCTCGGGGGCAATATTCAAGGCGACGCCGTGGAAACTGATCCAGTGGCGTACGCGGATGCCAAGGGCCGCGATTTTGTCTTCTCGCCTGATGAGTTGGTCCGGGGCGCCGCGGTCGACCCAGATGCCGATGCGGCCCGCGCGACGCTCGCCGGTGACGCCAAGCCGGCCCAGGGTGCGGATCAGCCAGTGCTCCAAATTGAAGACGAAGCGGCGCACGTCGGGCCCGCCGCCGCACCAGGTCGAGCGGTTGAGATCGAGCATTACATAGGCCACGCGCTGACCAGGCCCATGATAGGTGTACTCGCCGCCGCGGCCCGAAGCGTAAACAGGGAAGCGGTTGGGTGCGAGAAGGTCCGCGGTCTTGGCGCTGGTGCCCGCCGTGTAGAGGGGCGGGTGCTCCAAAAACCAGATGCACTCCGGCGCTGTGCCGGCCCGGATCGCCGCGATCCGCTCCTCCATGAACGCCACGGCCTCGAGATAGCCCACCGGGGCCTCGGAGACGCGCAATTCCACGGGGCCCGCGGCGGGGCGGGAGGCGGGCGAAACGGGCGACAAGGCCTGATCCATAGCCCTCGAATTACTCCTATCGGGGCCTATAAAACAAGGCGATCCACGGCCAGCTCCGCGTCTGTTGCATGGCTCATACCATTCTGCTATTTCACCGCCTCCTCCGGGGCCGGTTCTCACGGCCCTTGCAATGCGGTCGTGGCGGAATTGGTAGACGCGCAGCGTTGAGGTCGCTGTGGGGCAACCCGTGGAAGTTCGAGTCTTCTCGACCGCACCAGCCTTCGCTCCTCCGGAGCTTCGGCTGGCTTGCGCCGGCCAGGCGTAAAAGGACTACTTGAAAGCACTGCGAAGGCTGTCCGCCGAAGCGCCGAAGGCGCGAAGGAGGACCGGCCTTTGTAGCGCTCCTTTCCCTTGATCTCGCAATTCGCCTCGGGCACAAGGCTCGCGTCATCACATAATCCGCACTTCCTGGTGTCGCCGTGGCCAGCGCCGAAACGCCATCACCGCCTCCGCCGCATGCGCGCGCCCGACGGCCGGTCGGCGATGCCCTGGACGAGGGATTCGAGCTCGATCCGGCGTTCATCGAGGACGTCCAGGCGGCGCTCCGGGCCAACGACCGCGAGCAGGCCCGCGCCCAGGTCGAAGACCTCCACTACGCCGATATGGCCGACTTGCTCGAGCGCCTGGACAGCGAAGACCGGCGGCTTCTGATCGAGGCGATCCGCGACAACTTCCAAGCGGACGTGCTCCCGGAACTCGACGCTGAGGTGCGCTACGAAGTGATGGACGCCCTCGGCTTCGAGGACTTCGCCGTCGCCCTCACCGAACTCGATTCCGACGACGCCGTCTATGTGGCCGGAAAATTGGATGCCGAAGAACGCGCGAAGATCCTCGAGCGCATGCCCGCGGACAAGCGCGAGTTCATCGAGCAGGGCCTTGCCTACGCAGAGGACTCCGCCGGCCGCCTGATGCAGCGCGAATTGGTCGCCATTCCGTACTATTGGACGGTCGGCGAGACCATCGACTATCTGCGCTCGACCCGGAACGTGCCGGACAAATTCTATGTCGTGTTCGTCGTGGACTCCCGGCACCGGCCGCAGGGCGTGGTCGAATTGCACCGGGTGCTGACCTCCAAACGTCCCGCGCGCATGCAGGACCTGATCACGCCGGACATGGACATCATCCCCACCGACATGGACCGGGAGGAGGTGGCCTTCCTGTTCCGCCAGCGCGACCTTGCCGCGGCGCCCGTGGTGGATAAGTCCGGCCGGCTCATCGGCCAGATCACCATCGACGACATCGTCGACGTCATCGACGAAGAAGCGGGTGCCGACATCCTGAAGATGGCCGGTGTGTCCGAGGTCGAGGATTCGAGCCTCTATTCAGCGGTCATTGCGACCGCCCAATCGCGCTTCACGTGGCTCGCCCTCAATCTGATCACCGCTTTCATGGCGTCCTTCGTGGTCGGTATGTTCACCGAGTCCATTGAAAAGCTGGCGGCGCTCGCGGTGCTGATGCCCATCGTCGCCGGCATGGGCGGCAACGCCGGAACCCAGACCCTCGCCACCGTCGTCCGCGCCCTCGCGACCCGCGAGCTCGATTCCAGCAACGCGCTCCGTGTGGTGGGGAAGGAGCTCTTCGTCGGCATCATTAATGGGCTCTTGTTCGCGGTCCTGGTCGGCGTGGTCGCGGCGGTCTGGTTCGACGATCCGCTTCTGGGCGTGGTCATCGCCGCCGCAATGGTGACCAACCTCACGGTTGCCGGGCTTGCCGGCATCCTTATCCCGCTCGCCCTCGACAAGGCAGGCACCGATCCGGCCGCTTCGGCCGGGGTTTTCCTCACAACCGTGACGGATATTGTGGGCTTTTTCACGTTCCTTGGATTGGCGACCTGGGTTCTGCTTTAAGCTTCAAGGCCGTAGTCAATTGTCCTGGAGACAGGTAGACTTCTCCTCCAAGAAAAAGGACGCCCATGTCGGGTCAAGAAGTCAAATACATAACCCCCCCCGGTTAATCTCAGGCAGAAGCAGAAGCTCGCCGGCGTCACGAGCACCATCGACGGCGCTTGGCTGGATGCCGCTGAGAGATCGATGGGGAATGCGAAATTTGACTATCTGGAAGCTGTAGCTGAAGACCTCACGCGCCTTCAGGCGGCCTACGATGTCGCCCTTAAGGACCAGGCTGGCCGTGTGGAGCGCATCAAGGAGCTCTATGCGATTGTCCAGACCATTAAAGGTCAGGGCTCCAGCTTCGGTTATCCCTTGATCTCGAATGTCGGCGCCCAGCTTGCGCGCTTCATCGAAGACTGCGGCGACAATCTTACCGATGCGCAGATGGAAGGCGTGAAGGTCCACGTCGAAACGCTGCGTCTCATCATGCAGCAGAAGATGGAAGGCGACGGCGGCCCCATGGGGCAGAAGATCGTCGCAGGCCTTGCGCTGGTGATCAAGAAAATGACAGGTGGCGGCGAAGCCGCTACGGCGTAGCGGGCTGCGGTAGAATCGGGGCCGCGGATATTTTTCCGTCGTCCCCGGCCCTGTGCCGCACTTTCATCTCGCAAGCCCTTTTCGAACAACGCTCTCTGACCTGCTGCCGGCCTCGCGTTTCCATGAACAAGGAATCAAGATGAGTTCCCATAGCGTGCAGCCTATTGATGCTGACATCCAAGCCCTACGGGCCGTCGCTCAGACATACTTCGACGCTCTATATGAAATGGACGCCGACAAGTTGGCCTCGATTTTCCACCCTATGAGTTCGCTCACGAACGTGAATGAAAAGGGGGAACTAGCGGTTACAGGACGTGACGCATGGCTAGAGATTGTACGCACGCGCACCTCACCCAAGGCCAAAGGATCGGTCCGCGACGATCAAATTCTCTGCATCGACGTCAACCGCGGCGAACTCGCGCTGTTGAAGGTCAAGTGTCAGGTGCAACCGCGCTACTTCATCGACATGCTCGTGTGCATGAAAATGAACGGCACCTGGAAGATTGCTCAGAAGGTCTACTCGGTGATAACGCAGGAATAGCGCGCCCGGCGCGCAGCCCATCCGGGCAGGCGACCAGCAAGAAGTCTAGGGTTGCTGCGCGTCGTTGCGCTGCGTCGTCTGGACTGGATCCAGCGGCGTCATGAATTCCCAACGGCGATAAGCCTCGACGCCGTCCAGAACGACCCCGTCAAAACCAAGATCCATGATCCCCGCGAAGTAGCGGCCGATGATGGCCTTCCACGCGGGATTCCAATATTCGACCACATACTGGCCGGGTCGGTCGGAGCCGAGCGCATGAATCCATGTGGGCGCGCCGATCTGCCAATCCCGCTGCCAATAGAATCGCTCGTCTTCCGCATAGCCGACGGACATGCGCGCGAGCACCAGGCGCCGCGCGCCCATCTCCTTGAACTTCAGGTGATGGATCTCGTCCTTCGACAGCGGGCGATTGCCCTTGTAGAAGGCGTCGGTGACCAGCACGTCGTAGTTCGTCTTCGACATGGCGGCGAACCACTCTTCGCGCGTTTCGTACTCGCGGCTGTCGAGCAGCATCACCATGTTGCGCGCGCCGAGCATCGTTTCGACATTGCGCGGATTTTCGGGCGAGGGGCGGCGCGTGGGCAGACGGGCGAAGTCGTCGGTATCGTCGAGGTCGATGTGCGACACCACGCCCATCTTCACCGCGGCCTGCAGCGCCGCCGTCGCCTGTTCCGGCGAGCGGCAATGCTCGATGGTCATGGCCTTCAGGCCTTGCCTCAGAATGTCCTGCAAATCGGCGCCCGGCACGCGCAAGGGGGCGCAGAACTGGCCGTTCAAGATAAAGGCGTCGATGTTTTGAATGTAGCGGCGCATCGGCGTGCCGACCTGAGCGATGGCGTCCGAGGGAATCCGCGCTAGGGGATCGCGCTTGATCTCGGCGAGTTCGAACTCGCGCCGGCTCCAGGTGAGGAGGTCGAAGCCCGGCCGCGTGACGACCACGAAATTGGGGTCGCGGCCTTCGGCGTAGGTCGCAAGATCCTCGACCATCTCGCGCATGTACGCGCGGTAGTTCGGGATTTCCTGCAGAGGAATGTCGAGCACTTCCAGCTCGCCCAGCAAGGTGCGGGTGCGATCGGTGATCTGCGGCGTAGCCGCGGCGTTCGGCTTGGCGTTCGGTGTCGGCACCGGAATGATGATGTCTTCTTCCGGCTTCTCTTCTTCTTCAGGGTTAGAACCCTCGAGGTTCGACCCAACGCCCGGCGGCGGGCCCAGCGGGCGCTCCTGCGCGCTCACAGCTCCCCAGAGGGAGAGGAGACATGTGGTCGCCAGCAGAGGTCTTAAAATACTCAAGATCAGGTCACCCGATCGGCCACGTAATCGGCAATGGCGAGGCAAGAGGTCAAACCGGGGGACTCTATGCCGTAAAGGGCAACGAAACCGTTAACGCCGGTCTCCGCCGGCATCTGTATTAAGAAGTCTTTGGCGTGCTCGCCCGGGCCCTGGATCTTGGGCCGGATCCCGCTGTAACCGGGCCGCAGCGCCCCATCCGGCAGGCCCGGCCAGTAACGCCGGATTTCCTTATAGAACAGGGTCTCCCGGTCTTCCTGAACCTGGTACTCGATCTCCTTGACCCACTCGAGGTCGGGCCCGAACCGGCCCTGGCCCGACAGGTCCCGGGTGTAATGGAGGCCGAGGCTCGCCCGGCCCGGCAAAGGGTAAATAAGCCGGGTAAAGGGCGCCTTCCCGGACAGGTAGAAGTAACTGCCCTTTGCATAGTGCTGGGGCGGGATGCTGGCCGGCAGGACACCCTTGATCGCCCGTCCCACAGCTTGCGCGCCAAGCCCCGCGCAATTGATCACCGTCCGGGCCTTGAGGCCCATGGCATCCGGCCCGCCGGTCTCGATCTCCACGCCGTCATCTACGGCCCGGCCCCCGATCACCGGGCTGTTGTAGGCGATCGACGCCCCGTGCGCCTCGGCGTCGCCCAGAAAAGCGAGCATCAAGGCATGGCTGTCCACGATCCCGCTGAACGGCGAGTGGAGTGCCGCGGCGCATTGAAGTTCGGGCTCGAGCCCCTTGGCCTCGGCGCCGCTCAGCCAGGTCATATGGACGCCGCTGTTGCTGGCGTGCTTTTGCAGCGCTTTCAGACCGTCAATCTCGGTCTCGTCCGCCGCGTAGATCAGCTTGGTTGAGCGCTGATAGGTGACGCCATAAGCGTGGCAAAATGAATAGAGCTTGTCGCGGCCCTCGATGCACAGCTTCTCCTTCAGGCTGCCGTGCACATAGAACACTCCGGCGTGGATCACTTCGCTGTTGCGGGAACTGGTCTCGGTGCCGAAGGCATCGGCCTTCTCGAGGATGATCACCTCGCGGCCCTTGCGCGCCATGGCCCGCGCGACCGCCAGGCCCACAAGCCCCGCGCCGATGACGATGCAATCCACTGACTCCATGTGCGCCTATCCTGTTCTTCTCCGTCCCTGCACTTAACCCTCTCCCGCTTGCGGGCGCGGAGGAGGCGCAGGTTGTTGCTCATAGCACAGCTGTACGCCTCACTGAGCCCGCAAACGCGGGAGGGCCCCGCGCGAGCAAAGCGAGCGTGGGAGGGTGAGGGGAAGTGTCACCCGCACGCTCGCGCGAGGTCAAGTTGCCCTCGGCCCCCGCGGCGACTAAGATTCACGCCAGAAGTTCAGTTTTGGCAGGCAGAATGCGTAGTCCCTCAAGCCCGCGGCCCTCTTCACCGCGGATCGTCGTTTTCGGCAACGAAAAGGGCGGAACCGGCAAGTCCACTTTGGCCATGCATCTCGCGGTGGCCCTCATGAATCGCGGGCTTTCCGTCGCGACCGTCGACCTTGACGCGCGCCAGGGCACCCTCAGCAAATATGTCGCCAACCGTAAGCGCTACAAGGAGCGCACCGGCGTCCCCATTCCGCTCTCCGCCCACCACGCCATCACCTCCAAAGCCGACGAAGCGGGCTATGAGATGGAACTCCCGCGCGTATTGGCCGAAGCCGGCGGACACAATGTGGTCATCGTCGATACGCCCGGCTTTGACACCGCGCTCTCGCAGCTGGGGCACTCCTATGCCGACGTGATCCTCACGCCCATGAATGACAGCCTCATCGACCTCGACGTGATGTCCGACGTCGATCCTTTGAAGCAAACCATCGTGCGCCCCAGCCACTACGCCGAACGCGTCTGGCGCGCGAAGCAGCTCCGGGCCAAGCGCGACGGCGGCACCATCGACTGGGTCGTGCTTCGTAACCGCCTGGGTCAGTTGGAGGCCCGCAACAAGCGCCTTGTCGCGAAGCTCCTGGCCGAACTTTCGCGCCGCATCGGCTTCCGCCTGGTGGACGGCATCGCCGAGCGCGTCGTCTACCGCGAACTCTTTTTGGACGGCCTGACGGTGGAAGACCTGGCCGCCCTTGCAAAAGACGGCGCACTCGCTATGTCCCATGTAGCCGCGCGGCAGGAATTGCGCGCTCTGATGATTTCTCTCGGCCTTAAGGACACATTGGAGACGCCAAAAATCAGCGCCTAGGGCATGTTCCGGAAAAGTGGA
>CAMDOZ010000124.1 GCA_945903705.1 Fidelibacterota bacterium
AAATCGAGCCGAGGTGCGTCCGATTCCACTTCACCCGCTGGGTGCGCCATGATTGTCCCCGATCCAACGACATAAGTTGCTGATACCTATGTCTGAATCGATGGCAGCATCCTTGCAACCTCAATGTTCATCCGGGGAATGCGGGTTAAAGCCACTGCGGCCCCAAGTATGGGCGAGACCGGGTTTAGCCCGGCCTCGCCTTCTCGTCTTCTTGTTCGGGCGCGAGCCCGAGTTTAGCACATTACAAGCTTAGAACTGGAAGCGAACTCCAGCGCGGTATTGACGGCCGTGGATGTCGTAATCCTTGTTCGACATACCGTTGTAATGCGTGGCGCCGAGCGATCCGCCAATCACCGGCGGGTAGGCGTTCATGACGTTTTCGATGGTCGTGAACATCTCAACTCCCTCGAGGACCGGCGGCTTATAGGTGAACGCCAAATCAAGCGTGGTCATGCTCGCGATACGGCTGTCCGAGGTATCGAGTGTCGGAGCCCGCTGCGTCGAAGCCGGACAACCCGTTTCGCACAGGACGTAGTTATTGCCGTAGTGGCCCGCGGCAATATAGCGGACGGTCGCACGCGCGGTGATTGGATCACCTTCGTAGGCGAACGCCAGCGTACCGCGGAACTTCGGTGCGCTCATGCCCGTGATATAGTCGTTGCCGCCGAAGTCGCCGACCGCGCCGACGCCGTCGATGACGTAACCGTCAGTGTTTTCGGTGTTCAGCGTCATCACGCGGGTGGCCAGGGCACGAACCGAGAAGGTGCCATCCCAATCTTCGACGATGTCGGCGAGCGGGATGCGGTAGCTGGCTTCGAAGTCCATACCTTCAGCCTGCTGACCGATCAGGTTTTCAGGCTGCGTGATGACCTGGAAGATGAGGCCGGTGGTCGCAGGCGGGATCGGAGCCGAGCGGATGATTTTCGAGCACAGATCCGGGCGGGTCGTGTAGCAGAGGTCCACGATCGTCTGGGATTGCGGTGCGCGCACCGCGTCCTTGATGTCGATGTTGTAGTAGTCGACGGAGAACGCGAAGCCCGGCAGGAACGTCGGCGTGAACACCGCGCCGAGACCGATCGTGTCAGCTTTTTCCGGCTGCAGCTGCGGGTTGCCGCTGGTGATACGGAACGAGGCCGGGATGTTGACGTTCAGGAGCGGATCGAACAGCGGGTTACCCGAGTTGGCCTGACCACCCGCGAACAGTTCGCCGAGGTTCGGCGCGCGGATGTCGCGAGACACCGTGGCGCGGAAGCGGATGTCGTCCACCGGCTGCCACGTACCGCCTATTTTCCAGGTCGTGACGTAACCGGAGGTCGAGTAGTCGGTCGCGCGCACCGCACCGTTCAGTTCGGCCGACTGCGCCCAAGCGGCGTCGCGGGCCAGAGGGATAACGGTTTCGATGAAGCCTTCGGTCACCGAGTACTTGCCTTCGGTCACTTTGTAGTTGCCGGCGAAGTACGACGTGATCGCGTCTGCGGCGGAGACGATGCCGCGAACGCTCTCGCTGCGATGTTCCGCGCCGAACGCCAGCGAGACCGGGCCGGCCCAAAGTTCGAAGGGCTCACCGTTAGCGCTGAACGCCATCACTTTCTGGCGCAGTGATTCATAGCGGTAAGACGTGCCTGTCACATAGTTGACCGCCTTCTGATCGTTGACCCCAATACCGAAGGGGTTATACGGCACACACAACGGGTCGTCGTTTGTCGTCACGGCATCGGCGTTGACGCGGCAAGTTGGCGCGCCGTTGAAGATCACCGAGTCTAGGGCGCGCAGATAGTTGGCCGTATGGCCGTTGCTGCGCGTGCGTGGCGACAGACCGGTCATGCTGTACTGATAGTACCCGTTCCAGGTCCAATCGTTGCCTGCGATCTCCGTCGCGCCGTCAATACCGATCGTCCCGGTCCGGATCGTACGGCGATTGTCGGAACGGAAGCGCTTCATGTCGAAGTGAGTGCTGCCCATCCCAAACGTGGTGACGCCGGCGGCATCCATCCGCGCCCCAAGCGACGCCGGAAGATAGGCGTTGTCACGGCGGATCGTATTGTTGCCCAGGCGACGGTTCGGGTTCGAGTCATTCACCGCATGCGCGTTGCCCCACTGCGCGTCGGCATAGACCGTGATGGTGTCGGTCAAATCGTAGTCGGTGCGGATGTAGGTGACGTAACGGTCGACCCGGGTGCTCATGTCGAGGCCGTTGTCGATGCGGGAATACTCCCAATCACCGCCCAAGCTGATGTTGTTGGTCTGCACTGCGCTAAACGTACCGAACTGGAAGCAGCATTCGATAGTGCCGGCCGGACCGAAGAACGTGCCCTTCAGGGGGCCGTTGACGATGACGCCGCCCGGCGTCGCGTTCACGAGGCCGAAATTGCGGCCCACGATGTACTGCGGCACGGATGGGTTGGTGACCGAGTGCCACGCCGGGTTGACCATGAATGCGGCGTTGCTGTTGTTCCAGGGACGCGGAAGACCCTTGATGCCGTCGTTGTGGCCGATTTCGCCGGCGATCATGAGGTGACCGCGACCGCCGGCATATGGCGTACCATAGGCGAGCGAGACGTTGTAGTTCTTGTCATCGCGGTACTTGGTCATACCGCCCTGGATTTCACCCTTGATGCCGGTGAAGTCGCGGTCGATGACGAAGTTGACGACGCCGGTGAGCGCGTCCGAGCCGTAGGCGGCCGAGGCGCCGCCGGTCACCACGTCCACGCGCTCGACGAGAGCTTGCGGGAACGAGTTGATGTCCGGGGCCGAGTTGTCGGCGGTCAGCGACGAGTTGATGACGCGGCGGCCATCGAGAAGGATCAGCGTGCGGTTGGTGCCGATCCCGCGCAGGTTCAGCTGGCTCACGCCCGCGGCGCCTGAGGAGAGGTTCGCCGTCGAGGTACGCGGCGTCACCGAGTTTGCGAAAGCCGGAAGCGCGTTCACGGCGTCGGCGATGTTGTTGGTCGACATCGCGTTCAGTTCGTCGGAGCTCATCACCGACACGGGCGTCGGCTGTTCGTAACCGTCGCGGACGACGCGCGAACCGGTCACGACGATTTCGTCGAGCGCGGCGGCGGGTTCCTGCGCGGCCTGCTGGGCGCTGGCCACTTGTGGGCCGGCGGAGCTCAGCAGGATTGCGAGAGCCGACGTGGTAGCGAGCGAACGCGCCTTAAGGTGTCGAGATACGGACATGAATCCCCTTTCTTGAGATTTGCGATGGGCCGAGTGAATAGCCGTGAGCGCGCGAAAAATCCGCCCGCAGTCCACACCCAGCATCTGAAACTAAGTCTCCCTCGTAAGCCTCATGGGCTCACGCTTCCCTTGAGGGCGGCCCCTATGGGGTCCCTCTGACGGACTCATTACGTTCTTTTCTGTGGTGTTACAACATGCCCAAATCCCCGCGAGCACGTTCTGGTGCGAACTGTGTTCCGCGCAACACAGTCGTTAAGTTATTGCGGGGCAAATCAATTTAGGCAAATGCATACGCGCGCCGCGAACACGCCGTTCGCACGCGCCACAGTGTCAAACTGCGGGATGAGCCTCCATCACGTGCACGATTTTCCGCACCGCGCTCGCTTCTCCCACCCATCTTCAAGCAATTGACGTGCCACGGACGCTCGCGGCCTGGCGGGCAGCGTAAGGCCTTCGGATGCAACGTAGATTCTCTGGAACGCGACGATATGCGGAGCCGCCTTCGGCGGAAACCTGCGCGCGTGCGCACATCCCTCGGCAAGAACCCGCCGAGTGCGGCGCACATGAAATGAAAAGGCGAGACCGGCTGTAAGCCAGTCTCGCCCTTCAACACTTTCAAGTCGCGCGCCGAAACGAACTTCGGCGCGCGTAGTTTGGAACGATTAGAACTGGAACCGCATCCCGGCGCGGTACTGCCGCCCCATGCGGTCGTACTGCGTGTTCCCCATTGTGTTCCAGTGAGTGGAACCACGGTTCCCGCCAATGATCGGCGGCTGCGTATCCAGGAGGTTTTCGACCGTCATGAACAGCTCGACGTCCTGATCTTCGAACGGCTTGTAGGTCGCCGCAAAGTCGACTGAGGTCATGCCCTCGATCTGGTTGTTCTCGATCGTCGGAGCGTTCGTAGTCGAGACCGGGCAGCCGGTTTGGCATTCGATGAAGCCGTTACCATATACGCCTGCAGCGGTGTGGCGAACGGTCGCTCGCATAGTAACCGGATCGCCGTTGTACGCGACCGAGATATTTCCGCGGAACTTCGGCGCGTCAAGGTTACCGGAGAAGGGCGGGATGCCGCCCCAGCCACCCACAACGCCGACGCCGTCATAAACAATGCCGGTAGTGCTTGTGGTATCAAGCGTAAGCACACGGCTACCCATGGCGCGGATCGAAATTTCCCCGTCCCAAGCTTCCACAAGATCGGCGAGCTGGAAGCGATAGCTGGCCTCGAAGTCGATGCCGTTCGCTTTCTGTCCAATCAGGTTTTCAGGCTGAGTCACGACCAAGAAGATCAAACCGGTGGTCGCGGGCGCAATGGGCGCCGAGCGTTGGATCGCCTGGCAGAGGATCGTATTTCCTTGGAAGCACAGATCGATAACCGTCTGTGAACTGGGCGACTGGACGGTGCCTTTAACGTCGATATTGTAGAAATCGACCGACGCCTGGAAGCCTTCAAGGAAGCTCGGCGCCATGACCACGCCGATCCCCGTCGTGTCCGCCTTTTCAGGCAGCAGGTTCGGGTTGCCGCGGGTGAGAGAGAACGTCGAGGGATTGGCCGAATTGCCGAGGAACGGATCGATAATAGGCACGCCCGAACCCGTTTGGCCGGCTGTGAACAACTCCCCAAGGCTCGGCGCACGGATGTCGCGCGAGCGTGTGAGGCGGAAACGAAGATCGTCGACCGGGCGCCAAGTCAAACCCGCCTTCCATGTCGTGACGTAGCCCGATGTCGAGTAATCGGTAGCGCGCACCGCGGCGTTCAGATCAAGCTCCTGCGCCCACTCCTGATTGCGAGCCAGCGGCACGACGGTCTCGATAAAGCCTTCCGTGACGCTGAACTTGCCTCTACTGGCTTTGTAGTTGCCGGCGAAGTACTCGGTATTTTCGTCGCGTGCGGATGCGATGCCGGCGACGCTCTCCGTACGATGTTCGGCGCCAAAGGCGATCGATACGGGCCCTGCCCACAATTCGAATGGTTCGCCGCTCATGCTGACGGCGCCGACATTCTGCTTCAGCGTTTCGTACCGGTAGCTGACGCCGTTAATGTAGGAAACCACCTTCGCGTCGTTCACCCCGATGCCAAACGGATTGTAGGGCACGCAGGCCGGATCGTCGTTCGTCGTCACCGCATCGGTGTTCACACGGCACGCCGGAGCGCCGTTGAAGATGACGGAGTCGAGAGCCCTCAAATAGCTGGTCGTATGGCCATTGTTCAGCGTTCTCGGTGACAGCCCGGTCTGGCTATGCTGGACGTAACCGTTCCAGGTCCATTCCGTTTCCATCGCCTCGAACGTGCCGTCTAAACCGCCCGAAACCCGGCGTACCGTCCGGCTGTAATCGCCGATGAAGCGGAACAAGTCGGCGTTCGTACTGCCCATATTGAACTGGGTGATACCAAGCGCCACCGCCTGTGCGCGAACGGACGCGGGGATGTAAGCGTTGTCGATCCGGATGACGTTATTGCCAAGGCGCCGGTTTGGGTTCGCAACATTGTAGGTGTGAGAAAACGCCCACTGCGCGTCGATGAAGGCCGTCACATTGTCGGAGAGGTCATAGCTCGTACGGAAATAGGTGACGTAGCGATCAACTTTGCCTGCGATATCCTGTCCGTTTTCAATGCGCGAATACGCCCAGTCGCCACCTTTTGCGAGGTTGTTGCCGACGTTGGCGCCGAAGTTGTAGCCCGAAAGAACAGTGCCGCCGGGACCGAAGTAAATCCCTCTCAAGGCGGTGGTGGTGATGATGCCGCCCGGCGTACCCGCGGAGAGGCCGACATCCCGGGACACCATATTTTCCGGCACGCTTCTGCTCTGACCAGCACCGGTGCCGTAGGCCGGATTGAGGTGGACCGAAGCCGGCAGGTCCGCCCAGGGACGGCCGCCGTGGCCTCTGACGCCATCGTTGTGGCTGAGTTCCCCCGAGAGAAGGAGATGGCCGCGGCCGTTCGCGAATGGCGTGCCGTAGGTCAACTGGCCGCTGTAGTTCTTGTCGTCGCGGTACTTGGTCATACCCGCTTGGACCTCACCCTTGATGCCGGTGAAATCGCGGTCGAGGATGAAGTTCACGACGCCCGAAAGCGCGTCCGAACCGTAGGCCGCCGAGGCGCCGCCGGTCACGACGTCCACCCGCTCGATCAGCGCGTTCGGGAAAGAGTTGATGTCTGGGGCGCTGCCGCCGGCCGTGATCGCCGAGTTGATGTAGCGCTGACCGTCAAGAAGGATCAGGGTGCGGTTGGTGCCCATGCCGCGCAGGTTCAACTGGCTCACGCCCGTGGCGCCCGAGGACAGGTTGCCGTTCGACGTGCGCGGGCTCACAGAGCCGCTGAAGCCGGGAAGAATGTTCACCGCGTCGGCGATATTGACGACGTTCATGGCATTGAGTTCTTCGGAACCCAGCACCGAGACGGGCGTCGGGGCTTCATAGCCGTCGCGCACGATGCGCGAACCGGTCACGACGATTTCGTCCAGTGCCGGGTCCTGCGCGGTCTGCGTCTGCGCGCTCGCCGTCGGCGCGGCGACAGCGCCGACGAGAATGGCGATTACGGAAGTCGTGGTAAGCGAGCGCGCCTTGATGCGCGCCGTCAAAGATGCGGTCATAGAATTTCCCCTTCGAGACTCGAATTAGATCAGTGGCGCACTCTCCCTGCACCGGCTCCCTCCGTGCCCATTGGGCACCTGAGGATTCCCATAAGGTAATCCCGCTGCCCTGACAACGGTTCTTGAACAGTTCCAAGGCGCAGCAATTGAATGGGGATATGCGGTTGCGACAATGCTGGAGGCTCCAGCTAATGCAATTGGCATGGAGCGCGAGGAACCTCGACCCAATCGGCGGTTTATTGCCAGTCAACACTTGTGCCGTAGTGCGCCGCACAATAGAAACCCTATACGATTTCAGATGGTCGGCGCGACGAAGGCCATCATCTGCCGAATGGAGGATTCGAATTGCGGTGGCGGGGGCGGCGTTGATTGCAATCCTGCGAACAGATCCGCGCCCGCGAGCCATTGCGCCTCCGCGTCCTTGGCGCTTAGCGCGATCGCAATGGCGCTGTTCATTTCGTAGACACCGTCCTTGAGACCGGCCAGCCGGAGCGAAGCAAGCAGCAGCATACGGCACGCATAGAGAACCGAGATCGAGTCATTCGGCATCGGAATGTTCGGCGTCTCGCCGCGTACGAAGGCGGCAATACAAGCGTCAAGATTGGTCGACACGAACCCGCGGCATCCCAGCGGCCGCGTGGCATAGATCGAACAGATCGCATCCGTCAGCATCGGGCAGAAAATGTTGCGCCCGAGGCGTTCGTCCAGCGTGAGCGTTGCGGTCTGGCGCGCGATCTCTTGCACGGCCGCCGCCATCTCCGGCTTGTTGCGGATCTGCGCCGCGACATAGAAAGCCTCGGGCGCCGTGATCACCACCATCTGCGAACAGCAGTGCGAACAGCCCTTGCGGCAGGCGAGCAGTTTCTCGGCCTGTTTCGGAACGGTCCGGTCGTGGAGGGCGAGGACGTGCGCGACGGCCTCGGATGAGGGCGATTTCGCCGAGGGCGAACGCAGCGCATGGACGACATAGCGGATATGGGCCGCGATGGACCGGGGATCGGTCCCCATGTGCAGCGGCTGCGGCAGGAAAACTTCGTCCTGCCGTTGAAGGGCACGACGCTCGGGACGGGAAAGCCGGCTATTCATTGGCCGGAGATTATCATTTTGACCATCTTCGGACGCTATTGAATCTTCCGGCCGGTTGAGGTCTGCTTACCGCTTCGCCATCGATCCGGGGGTCCACCATGAATCGCATTGCCGTTGCCGCCGTCCTGCCGACCGCTGCCATCCTCATGGCCGCTGCCGCGCCACCGACGACGCCCGCTCCCGTCGATCCGGCGAAAATTGAAATCACCACCACGAAACTGGCGCCGGGTGTGGCGGTGCTTTTTGGCGCCGGCGGGAATATCGGCGTCTCCTACGGTGTCGACGGCACGGTGTTCGTCGACGATCAGTTTGCTCCTCTCACCCCGAAGATCCTGGCGGCCACGAAGGCGCTGGATTCGAAGGCGGTGAAATTCGTAATCAATACGCATTGGCACTTCGACCACAGCGGCGGCAACGAGAACCTCGGAAAGGAAGGCTCGGTCATCGTCGCGCACGATAACGTGCGCCGGCGCATGTCGGCTGAAGGCATCATCGAGGAGCTCAATGCAAAATTCCCGCCCTCGCCCAAGGCGGCCCTGCCCTCGGTCACCTTTGCCGAAGGCGTGAACCTTCACCTCAATGACGATGCCCTGAAAGTCGCACACGTGCGCGCCGCGCACACGGATGGCGATTCAATCGTGAAATGGGAAAAGGCGAACGTGCTTCACATGGGCGACGTCTTCAACCGCTCGGGCGCGCCGTTTGTCGACCGCAGCTCCGGCGGAAGCGTTGCCGGCATGATCGCGGCGATGGACGCGGGCCTTAAGCTCGCCGACGATAAGACACAAGTCATCCCCGGCCACGGTCCGATGAGCACGAAAGCAGACATGCAGGCGTATCGTGACGCACTCGCGGCCTTCAATACCCGCATTGCCGCCGAGGTGAAGGCCGGCAAGACGCAAGATCAAATCCTGGCGATGAAGTTGACGTGGAAGGCCGCCGGCGGCGACGTGCCTGCGGACCGTTTGGTGCGTTCGGCCTACCAGGATCTCGCCGCCAAAAAATAGGCGCGAGTTTCCCTAGCTCGAAATCGGCGGATAAAGCTTCGCGGCGCGTACCTCGAAGGCCGACACCATACGGCGCACGGCCTCTTCGAACAGGACGCCGATCAGCGTCTGCAATAGCCGCGAGCGGAATTCAAACGAGAGGAAGAAGTCGACCTCCGTGCCTTGCGGGGCCGAGGCGAACTTCCATTCGTTGCTGAGGTGCTGGAACGGACCGTTCAGATACGTGACGGTGATCGCCTTGGGCGCATCGAGCGTGACGCGGCTGGTAAACTGTTCGCGCACCATTTTGAAGCCAACCTGAAGATCCGCGATCAACGACGTGGGTGACTCGATGGTGCGGACGCGGCACGCGACGCACCATGGCAGGAATTCCGGATACTGCTCGACATTCGCGACCAGCGCGAACATCTGTTCCGGCGTGTACGGCAGTATCCGTTTTTCGCGGTGGATAGGCATACGCTTGTTGACTAGCGCGCGAGGCTCTTCTCGCGCGCCTCACGCAGGCGTTCGAAGTCCGCATCGGCGTGATAGGACGAGCGCGTGAGCGGCGTCGCCGACACCATCAGGAAACCCTTCGCCCGGGCGATACGCTCATATTCGGCGAATTCGTCGGGTGTCACGAAGCGCTCGACGGCCGCATGGCGCGTCGTCGGCTGCAGGTATTGGCCGATGGTCAAGAAGTCGACGTTGGCGGCGCGCATGTCATCCATGACCTGCAGCACCTCTTCCTTCGTCTCCCTGAGACCGACCATGACGCCCGACTTGGTGAACATGTTCGGCACAAT
>CAMDOZ010000125.1 GCA_945903705.1 Fidelibacterota bacterium
CTCGCCTACGGCCGGGATGAACACCAGGAGGCAGCCAGCAACGACACCGGGGAGCGACAGGGGAAGTGTGACCTTCAAGAAGGCGTTCCATGGCTTCGCGCCGAGATCGGCCGCGGCTTCCAGCAGCGCGGGGTCGAGTTTCTCAAGGCGGGCGTAGAGCGGCAGTACCATGAAAGGGAGATAGGCATAGACGATGCCGAGATAGACGGCGAAGTCGGTATTGAGAAGGCGCAAGGGCGCGGCAACCAATCCAAGGCTTTCAAGCACAAGATTGATGAGCCCCGTCGGGCGCAATAGGCCGATCCAGGCGTAGATGCGGATCAGGAACGACGTCCAAAACGGCAGGACGACGAGAAGCAGGAGAATCATGCGCCAGCGCTGAGGTGCGCGGGCGATGGCATAGGCCATGGGGTAGCCGAGCACCAGTGCGATCACGGTGGAGATGAAGGCGATGCGCAGAGAACTTAGATAGGCCTTGAGGTAGAGGCTGTCCTGGACCAGCGCGAGATAGTTTTCGAGCGTGTTGGGTGGCCCGTAGGGCGGCACGCCCAGCTGCGCCGTGGCAAAGCTGATCTTGAGCACGACGGCGAACGGCAGCAGGAGCACAAGCCCGATCCACAGCCAGACGAACGCAAGAGAGGTTCTTGCCGATGTGGTCAAAGCGGGCGCGGTCATGGCGGCAACATCCGCGCCGCATCCGTGGGCCAGCCAAGGCGCACCTTCTCGCCCTTTTGGAATTGAGACGACCCGTGTGTGTTCTGCGCGAGGACCCGGACGGTGAGATCGCTGGTATGTACGAGATAGGTTGTCGCGGTGCCGCGATAGATGATGTCGGCGACGACGCCTTCGATGTCGCCCGAGGTGTGCGACAGGCCGATGCGTTCGGGGCGCACGGCCTGTCCCGAAGGCCACAGATTGATATCACCAAAAAACCGCGCGACGGCCTGGGAGGCCGGCCGCTCATAGAGGGCCTGCGGCGTGTCGATCTGGAGGATTCGTCCCTTGTCCATGACCGCGATACGGTCCGCCATAGCCATGGCTTCGTCCTGATCGTGGGTGACGATCACGAAACTGATGCCGAGGCGCCGCCGGAGCGCCAAGAGCTCGAGCTGCGTGCGCTCGCGCAAGTGCTTGTCGAGCGCCGCCATGGGCTCGTCGAGCAAGAGCGCTTTCGGCCGCTTGGCGATGCAGCGGGCAAGTGCTACGCGCTGGCGCTGGCCGCCGGAAAGCTGGTGGGGCTTGCGCGAGGCGAGAGCCTCCATCTCCACGGCCGCGAGAGACTCTTTCACCCGCGCATCGACTTCGGCGGGCGGCAAACGCTCCTGCTCGAGACCGAAGGCGACATTGTTCTCCACCGTCATATGCGGAAACAAGGCGTAGGACTGGAACATCATGTTCACCGGCCGCGCATAGGGCGGCGTGCGGGTCATGTCGGCGCCGTCGATGGCGACCGTGCCGGCATCCGGCGCGTCGAGACCGGCCATGACGCGCAGAAGGGTGGTTTTCCCGCAGCCCGACGGCCCGAGGAGCGCCAAGCATTCGTTTGCGCCGACGTCCAGCGACACCTGGTCGACGGCGATGACCGCGCCGAAGCGCTTTGTTATGCCGGTAACGCTGAGGATGGGCGCCATATGAGGATCAGGTGCCGGTCTTCACGCCGTTCCACAACCGCGAGCGCAAGGTTTCGATCTCGGCTGAGGGCGCTGTCTCGGGAAACAGGCGCTGCATCATCTCGGCCGCGGGATAGACGTTTTCGTCTTCCATGATCTCCTTGGACACGAAGGGCGCGGCCTTGGCGTTCGCGTTGGCGTAAAAAACTTCATTGGTGATCGCCGCCATCACCTCGGGCTCGAGAATGTAGTTGAGGAACACATGTGCGGCCGTGGGATGCGGGGCATCCTTAGGGATCGCGAGGAAATCGAACCACATCACCGCGCCTTCCTTGGGGATGCTGTAGGCGATCTCGACGCCTTTGCCCACTTCCTTGGCGCGGTCGGCGGCCTGGAAGATATCGCCCGAGAATCCCATGGCGACGCAGATATCGCCATTCGCAAGAGCGGAGATATATTCGGAATTGTGGAACTTCGCGATGTGCGGACGCACGGCTTGCCACGTTGCAGCGGCGCCGGCGTAGTCGTCGGGAACGGTGGAGTGCGGGTCCTTGCCCATGTAGGCGAGCGTGAGCTCGAAGACATCGGCCGGTGAATCGAAGACATAGATGCCGCAGGCCGCGAGCTTCGACGCATAGGCAGGATCGAGGATCAGCTTCCAACTGTCGACCGGCGCGTCTTCGCCCAGCGCTTCCTTCACCTTCGCGGCGTTGTAGCCGATGCCGGAGGTTCCCCACATGTAGACGATGCCGTGGGCATTGTTCGGATCGGAAGAGGCAGCGCGGCCCGCGATCGCGGCATCCTGGTTCGCGAGGTTCGAGAGCTTCGACCGGTCGAGAGGCTGCACGATGCCGGCTTTGATGAAGCGCGCCAGCACGGGACCATTGGGGACGACCACGTCGTAGCCCGAACCGCCCGCCAGCATCTTCGCCTCCAAGAGTTCGGAGGAATCGAAGACATCCATGTTCACCGCGATCCCGGTCTTCTTGGTGAAGTTTTCGAGGGTGTCCGGCGCCAGGTAGTCGGACCAGATATAGAGATTGAGCGTCTTCTCGCTGTCGGACGAAGGTCCGCAGGCGGCGAGCATGATCGCGGCAAACGCCGCCGCCCAATTTCGTCGAACTGCCATATGGATTCGCCCCTCCGGAAAGCCCCTAGTGCCGCCGATCAGAAGTTCCTGCTCGGGGTGCCGAGATGTTCGCGTCAGGAACTTCTGATCGAATTGCGGCACTAGATTCATATATTTGCTAGTGCCCTTATGCTTTCCGAAGTTCGTGTCGCAGTTCTGGGCGCCGAATCACGAACTTCGGAAAGCGGGCACTAGCCCCACAATAAAGCTTGGATGACGCTCGGAACAGTCCGGGCCATACTGGGGCTTGAATTGGGGAGGCGCCATGAACCGCTCAGGAGACGCTGCCGGACGGGTTCACCGCGCCTATACCTGGGGACGGGACGGACAGATCCACTACCGTCGCTCGGGGCCCGCAGGCGCGCGCAGCCCCCTTCTCCTTCTGCATGCGACACAAAGTTCGGGCGCTCCGTACGAGGCGTTCATGTCGGAAATGGGACGCGAGCGATCAGTGATCGCACCGGACCTGCCCGGGGCGGGCATGTCCGATCCCTTGAAGAACGGCGCCGACGCCGCAGCACAGGCCGGCGCAATGCTGGAGGTGGTCGCTGAACTCGGCCTCGGTATGGTCGACGTCATTGGGATCAAGGACGGCGGGGTTATCGCCGTCGAGATGGCGCGCCAGCAGCCCGAAGTGGTGCGCAAGATCGTCCTCGTCGCCGCGCCGGCGCCGGGCGGACTCTTGAGCCAGCCCACCCTCGCGCTCGATCAACCGGGATTCCCGGAAGGGAGCGAAGCTCAGGCGGGCGCAATCCGGGATTTTCTCGATAATTAGGTTACAGCGGAAAACTCTGCCCACAGGGGTACGTGGTCGGAGCTTTTGACGTTGATGAGGGCTCGCGAGTTGACCAGCTTCAGGTCGCGATAGAACACGTGATCTAGCACCTGATTGAAGTGCCGCCACTGGGGCGCCGCCGCCGGCACGCGCACGAGGCCCAGATCGCTCATGGCCTTTTGCAGAAGGTGCCAGCGCGACTCGTTCCAGGTGTTGAAGTCGCCAGCGACGATACAAGGGCCCTGGTGATCGTTGATGGGGCCGATGATCTGTTCGACCTGGCGCGCGAAGGCCGCGGTCGAGACCAAGTTGATAGCATGGACATTGAGGACCAGAAGCGTCTTCCCGGCAAAGGGATAGCTGGTGATGAGAAAGGTCTTGGGCGTGGCGACAAGCGGTTCACGGTCGCGCGACTTCACGACGCGCCTGGAAAGCGAAGCGACGCGGCTGCCGGTCTTGGGTCCCGTCGTGATCCCGCTGCCAACGCCGATATTCTCGGCCATGATCCATTCGAGGCCGCTGGCGAGATGAAAGGGCTGGGCGGTGCCGCCGTGCAGGACGGCTTCCTGCAACAGCACAAGTTCAACGCCGGCGCTCATGCTGGTGAGATCCGGCATGCAACCCTTCCGGCGGGCCTTGAACATGTTCCAGCTGATCATCTTGATGGTCGCGCCGAAGTCGGCAGATGAGGCCGCCCCTAGGTGCGCGATGGATTCCCCCTCGGCAAAGGAGAGAAAACGGCCCGCGCGGCCGAACATGGAAAACGGATTATCCAATAGGGGAAACAAACTCGGGTTTTTCAAATATTGCACGAAGTCGCCCATCCATCATACGTGGTCTTGTTAGCTTCGGCAAAATCCCGAAAAGGCAAAATTTGTTTCCAATCAAAGAAGCGCGGAGCCATCATGCGCCCGCGCCGAAAGCAGAACGCGGCGTTTCCCGCTCACCGTTGCATTTGAGGACCGCCCGGACGAGATGAGAGAGTTCGACGACCCTCAAGGACGCGTGGTCCTATGATCCCCGAACATCTCAGCACGTTTCTGCGCGCGACCATCAAGAGCGTTTGGGCGCTTGATCTTCTCGTTCTCATGAAGAGTGCGCCCGACCACGCGTGGACCGTGGCGAGCTTGAACGACCGTTTGAGGGCTTCCACCTCGCTCGTGGAGGAGATCCTCGGATCCTTCATCCGCCAAGGCCTTGTGGCCCAGGAGCCGGACGGCACATATCGCTATGCGCCGGCGGACGCCCGGACCGAGGCGCAGGCGAGCGAACTGGCCCGGCTCTACGCCGAGCGCCCGCTGGGCGTCATAAAAGAAATCATGTCCGCACCCAACGAGAAGCTTCACTCGTTCGTGGATGCGTTCCGGCTGAAGAAGGACTAGGCATGACCGTCCCCTCCATCATCTATCTGTTGTGCGTCGTCACGAGCCTCATATGCCTCGTCCTGCTGGCGCGCGGCTACGTCCGCACAGGGGTGAAACTGCTTCTGTGGAGCGCCCTGTGCTTCGTCGGCCTTGCGATCAACAACCTGCTGTTGTTCGTCGATCTGGTCGTGTTGCCGCCCGAGGTGAGCCTGACGACCTGGCGCCAAGTCACCACCCTCGTGTCGCTTAGCGTTCTCCTCTACGGCTTCATCTGGGAAACGGATTAAGGGGCATGGAAGATTTCCTATACGGCGTCCTGACCGCCGGAAACCTGGTGGCGGCGGCCTTTTTCCTTAGGTTCTACGTCCGCACCAAACAGCGCCTCCTGCTTCTATTTGCGCTCGCGTTCGTTCTGTTCGCCGCCAACCAGGCCATTCTCGGCCTCGATATGGCGCAACTCGAGGAACAGGCTCACGCCTATCTGCTGCGGCTTGCCGGTTTCATCCTGATCATCGCGGGGATCGTCTCGACCAACTTCGGCCGCGGACGCCGAAACGAGTAGCGCGAGGGTAGGGAATCGGTCTAACGTTGCGCCGGCATTCAACGCCGCACCCATTGGAGGGGATACATGGCAGCCCGAAAGAAAACCCGGCGGAAGACCGCAAAGAAAGCCGCCGGCAAGGCCAAGCGCAGGAGCGCGGCCAAAACGACAAAGCGCACCGCGAAGAAGGCGGCAAAGAAGAAAACCGCAAAGAAAAAAGTCGCCAAAAAGAAGGCTGCGCGCAAGTCGGCCAGCCGCACCGTCAAAAAGGCGGTGAAGAGAGCGGTGAAGAAGGTAAAGGCGGAGTTCAACAACGCCGTCGAAACGGTCAAGCAAGTCGCGCAAGGCGCGGCCGAAGCGAAGCCGCAAGGCGTTCTCGGCTTCTAGGAATATCGAGGCAGCGCCCGCGGGGCCGTCACCCCGCGGGCCGCGCTTTCTACAGCCCGCTCGAGTTCCGGAGCGTTTGGGCCAGCAAGAGGCGCTCGACGCCGAATGCCCAGCCGATACCTTCCGCATAACGCCCGCCGCCGCCGAGTTGACGTACGGCGCCAAGAGCGGCGCATTCGGTTTCAAAGCCCGCATCAATGTAGTACCGGAGCCCCCGGCGAACCTTGTCCTTGAAGGTGTAAGGGATCGCGAGCTCCTCGAGACACGCCTTCATGAGGGCCACGACCTCGTTGCGGCTGACGCTGGGGCCAAGCGCTTCGATGCCGAACTGGGTGAACTCCCGGTACCGGCCGGCTTGCGGGCGTTCATAGCGATAGCAACGGGCGACATAGAAGAGCCGCCCGGGCTTGGGCATCGTGACGGACCAGCCGTTGTTCCACAATTCCTGCACCATGCCTGTGGCTTCGGGGACGAGGCAGACATTGCGGCGGCCACGGTCACGGAAGGTCCACATTTGGGATTCCTTCTCCGGACCGATCTTGCCGAGAAAAGTTTCCGCCTCCCAGATCGCCGGCAGAACGATTTCAGAATAACCGGCCTCGATGAACCACCCTCCGCAAAACGGCGATGGTATCGACATAGCGGCGGGCATCCTCGCCCGTCAGAACTTTTGTACCGCGTAACATTTGGATCTCCTTTCGAGGGTTAAGAAACCGCCGGCGAAAGGAGGACATGAAAAAGGCCCCATCCGCCGGGGCCTGGTTTCGCGCGCTTAAGTTTCAGCAACGCGTCACGGCCCGCCCATCTGGTGATGGACGTGCGAATGCGATACGCCAAGGATGCCGCGCGCAATGGTCATGGGCGTCTGTCTACACGGCGGCAGGAACGGCAGCAAGCCAGACGCGGTAAAAGGAAGAGGGCGGACCCGCCTTGAGCGCACTATCCGTTTACGCCGTACTGTTTGGGGTGGCCTTCCTGGCCGCGACGGTCTTTCCCGCCCAATCGGAAGCGGTTCTGGGAGCGCTCCTGGTTTCAGGCGAGCATCCCGCCGCCCTGCTGATTGCCGTGGCCAGCGTGGGCAATGTGCTCGGGGCCGTCGTCAACTGGGCTTTGGGACGAGGGCTCGAGCGGTTCAAGGACCGGCGCTGGTTCCCGGCGAAGGGCGCCGCGCTCGAGCGGGCGCAGCGCTGGTATCAGCGCTACGGCAAGTGGTCGCTGCTGTTGTCGTGGGCGCCGTTCGTGGGTGATCCGCTGACCGTCGTTGCCGGCGTGATGCAGGAGCCGTTTCTTGTGTTCCTGGCGCTGGTGACCGTCGCCAAAGTGGGGCGCTACCTGGTGTTAGCGGCGGCACTGGGGTAAGCGTCCAGCCCAAACCCGATCGAGCGCATGGAGATCGAGGCGTTCTGGAGGCCGTTAAAGATGGTGACCGGCCGCTCTCCCGGATCCGCAGCGCCGAGGGAGTACAGAAACGGGTACCAGTGCTCCGGTGTTGGGATGGAGAGCCGGCCCGCCTCGCTCGCGGTCGCATCGGAGACGAGGGCGGCGGAATCGCCCGCGTCGAGTTTCGCTTTCACCCAGGCATCGAATTCCACCGCCCAGGGAAAAGGTGGTGCATCCGGTTGCCATTTGATCAGGCGCAGATTGTGCACAATGTTGCCGCTGCCGATGATGAGGACGCCCTGATCGCGCAGAGCAGCCAGCGCACGCCCGACGGCGAAATGGTAGTCGGGCCCCCGCTCCATGTAGAGGCTGAGCTGAAGCACGGGCACGTCGGCCGCAGGATAGATATGGCGCAGCACTGACCAGGCGCCGTGGTCGAAACCCCATTGCTCGTCATCGAGGTTGATCTGGACGCCGTCGGTGCGGGCACGGATGTCTTCCGCGAGCACTGGGTCGCCAAGGGCGGGGTATTGGACATCGAACAGCGGCTTGGGAAAGCCGTAGAAGTCGTGGATCGTTCGCGGCCGGGCCTGATGCGTGATCCAAGTGCCTTCGGTCATCCAATGTGCGGAAACGCAGAGGACCGCGCGGGGGCGCGGCAGATGCCGGCCCAAGTCCTTGAGCGCGCGCGTGTAATCGTTGTCCTCGATGGCGTTCATGGGCGAGCCATGCCCGATGAAGAGGACGGGCATGCGCATGGCGTTAGGTGACGCGTTCGATCAAGGCCTGCGCGGCCGCGGGCGCGCGTTCCTTGGCGCCGGAGATGAAGTAGATGAAAGTGTCGCCGCGCTTCGCCCACGCCTTCGCGCGCTTCGTCCAGGCGTCGAGTTCCGCCGGCTTGTAGCCGGTCTTGACGGTCGCCTTGGTGCGCATGAGGCGCGCGTAGGTGAAGTCGGCGGTGGGCTCGTCGATCTCCGGGAAGTCGTCGTCGTCGGCAAAAACGATGGCCGCGTTGTACTTGCGGGCGAGGTCGTAGAAGCGTTCGTCGACAAACGTCGGGCTGCGCACTTCAAGGGCGTGGCGGAGCGGAAGACCCTTGATCTCCCGCGGCAGGAGTTTGAGGAAACCCTCGAAGTCCTGAGGATCGAATTTTTTGGTTGCCATGAACTGCCAATTGATCGGACCGAGGCGGTCCTTCAGTTCGTGCAGGCCCTGATGAATGAAGCGATCGACGGACTCTCCGGCTTCGGAGAGGACGCGGCGGTTGGTGCAGTAGCGCGACGCCTTGACCGCGAAGACGAAGCCGTCGGGCGTTTCGTCCCGCCACTTGGCCCAGGAGGCGGGCTTGAAGGTGGAGTAGTAGGTGCCGTTGATCTCGATGGAGGTGAGCGCGCGGCTTGCGAACTCGAGCTCCTTCTTCTGGGAAAGGCCCTTCGGATAGAAAATCCCGCGCCAGGGCTCGTAGGTCCAGCCGCCGATGCCGACGAGGATGCGGGAGGGGGTGCGCTTTGCCATGGGCGGTCTCCGGAAAGGCGGAAACCTTACCCGGAGTGGGGCGGGAAGGTCAGCGGGTAAAATGGGCTGGAGGCCAGTCGGTGGTCGTGGCCACCGAGCATGAGGCTTATCTCTTGGTGCGCACGCCGACGTAGACGCCTCGATGATGCTTGACGTTCTCGGGGTTCATGAGAATGTCGAAGATCGGGCCGACGATGTCGTGCTGCTCGAAAACGAGATCGAAGCCTGCCTCCTGAATCATCTGGAGAAGCGCCTCCTTCGTCGGCCAGAAGCTCTTCTGGTTGGTCCAGGAGGCCCATTTCATCTGCTCGAGTTGTTCCTCGGTGCCGCCGTCATGCTCGCGGTACCAGCGGCCCGGTAATCCCTCGTGTTCTTCGATGGGCCCCATCACGTCTTTGAACGCCGTCATTGGATACCAGTCGTGCGGCGCAAAATGGGTATTGATGACGATTGCGTCGCGGGCCTGTTCGCCGATGAGCCAAACGAACTCGCGCGGGCGGTCGAGGTGATAGAGCAGGCCGCAGCAGAAGATGACGTCGAAGGGCCCATATTTCGCAATATTCCAGGCATCATCCTTGGCGAAATCGAGGTTGGGAAGTCCGGCGCGGCGCTTTACCTCAAGACAGTTCTCATAGTTGGTCTGGCGCACATCGAGACCAAAGGCGTCCATGCCCATGCGGGCGAATTCCAGGGTGTACCCGCCTTCCAGGCAGCCCAGATCGGCAATGCGCTTGCCCTTGAAACCGCCCCGGTAGATGAGGTCAAGGAGGCGTTTTGCGCCGCGGCACCATTCGGTGTCGGCCACGAGGCCGCCCACGTAACCGGGCAACGTCTCGCTGCCGTCGGCAAAACGGATGTTGTGGGCGGTGAAGGCGTTGGCGGTCATGGCAGGCTCTCTTAGCCGTAACAGGT
>CAMDOZ010000126.1 GCA_945903705.1 Fidelibacterota bacterium
CGCGCCCCGCTGGGAAGCATCGGCACCTTCTCCCCGCGGGGAAGAATCGCGGAGAGAAGGTTGGAGATGAGGGGGTCGCGAGACTCACTCCGGCCGATACTCGAGCAGGTCGCCCGGCTGGCACTCGAGCACTGCACAAATCTTTTCAAGTGTTTCGAATCGCACGCCCTTCACCTTGCCCGACTTGAGCAGGGAGAGATTGGTTTCGGTGATGCCGATACGCTCGGCGAGTTCCTTGGAGCGCATCTTGCGTTTGGCCAGCATCACGTCGAGTTGCACGATGATCATTAGACGATGCTCGCGTTGTCGTCGGCGATGCGGCGCGCCTCGGTCATGACGGATGCGGCGACATAGGCCGCGATGCCCATGATCAGAAGCGAAGGCCGTGGCGGCACGACGCCAGCAACGATCAACCAGATGGCTGTGGTGCGTATGGCGCCGATCGTCGCCAGCGAGAAGACGTCGCCGTCTGCGAGTCTCGCGAAAAAGCGGCGTGCGTTCTCAAACACGCCGATGATGGGCACAAACGCCGCAACGAGGATACCGATCGCCAGAAAGCGCTTTTCGACGGGGAAGTCCACAGCGCGGCGCCAACCGCCTTTCATGGAGGCCTTCATATGCTCGAAGCCCTCCGGCCAGATGGCGATCAGAGAAACGCAGATGAGAAAGACGAGCGTGACCCAAAAGCCGATGGCAAACACCACGGAGAGGATTCGGCTCAAGGTGCGGGCGCGCGCGAATTCGGGGGAAACGGGCGGGACGGGAATAGAAATCGTGTCGCTCATGTGCCGCTCCCTAAACGATGCTGGCGCTGTCGTCGGCGAGGCGGCGGGCCTCGGCCATGACATAGGCGGCGACGTAAGCCGCCATGCCGATCACCAGGGTGAAGGGGTCCGGCGGCATAACTCCCGCAAGAACGATCCAGAGTGCCGCTGTGCGCATGAGGGCAATCGTGCCAAGACTGAACACGTCGCCTTCGGCGAAGCGCGCGAAGAGCCGCCGGGCGTAAAGGAGCGCGAGCAGGCAGGGGACGGCGGCTAGAAAAAGGAGCGCGTACTTTCCCCAACTGAACGGCGGGATCGTCCTGCGTGAATGTTCGGCGATGAGGGCCTGCAGGTCCGGGGATGCGCCGTAAATCGCCACGCCGATCATTGCGATGATGATGAAGACGATGCCGAGGCCCAGGACGAAGACGAGAATCTTGCTGAGGCGGCGGGCCTTGTCGAAGCCGGGCGAAAGGGCCGGATTTGCAGGAATTTCGGGTGTTTCACTCATGTCGTCCCCCAGGTGTGTATCGTGGGGCACAATACCGCAGCAATAAATTATTGCAATACGATAATTTATAGCTGCTGTATTATATTAAATTATCAATCGAATCAGGCGTTTATGGCAGTTGACTTCACCTCCTCCATCCCTAAACTCCGCCCGCTTTACTTCCGGGAACGCGTATCGGCCAACGTGCCGTTTACCGGCCTCCGCTCGAGGCCCTACCGGGACAACAATAAACAAATAATTGGACCCAAAATGACCAAACGTACTGAGTCGAAGTACAAGATCGATCGTCGTCTCCAAGTGAATCTCTGGGGACGCGCCAAAAGCCCCCTCAACAAGCGTGAGTACGGCCCGGGCCAGCACGGTCAGCGCCGCAAGAAGCCGTCGGACTACGGCGTGCAGCTCATGGCGAAACAGAAGCTGAAGGGCTACTACGGCAACATCAGCGAAAAGCAATTCCGCAAGTACTACGCAGAAGCCATGCGCCGTAAGGGCGACAACGGCGAAAACCTGATCGGCATTCTCGAGAGCCGCCTGGACGCCATCGCCTACCGCATGAAGCTGGCCGTAACGCCGTTCGCGGCGCGCCAGCTGGTCAGCCACGGCCATCTCACCGTCAACGGCCGCCGCGTCACCGTGGCGTCGTACATGGTGAAGGTCGGCGATAAGATCGAAGTGCGCGGCAAGTCGAAAGAAATCGCCTCGATCAAGGAAGCCTCTGAATCGCCGGAACGCGACGTGCCCGATTACGTCGAGATCGACCACGGCAAGTATGTGGGCGAACTGAAGCGCGTACCGGGCCTGAAGGACGTTCCGTATCCCGTCCAGATGGAACCGAACCTCGTGATCGAGTTCTACTCGCGCTAAAAGAAGCGCCGAAACCGAACCGAAAAGGGCTCCCGCAAGGGGGCCTTTTTTGTTGGTTGTTCCCTCCCCTGAAAGGGGAGGGTGCAGGGAGGGGTCGTTCAATTCCACCGAGTACGCGGGTCGAAAACGACCCCCTCCCTCCCTCCCCCTTTCAGGGGGAGGGATAAAACAAGCCTTGGAATTGGCTCATTTGGAGAGGATTTTTCGCTATTCCGCTGAAGGTCCGGGTATAGGCTCGTGCGCCCGTTGCGCTCGTGGTACTTTTTTCCGATGGTTAGGCCTCATCTTTAGACGTGGAGCCATCCCGGTGCGCATTTCGAAGACGTTAGGACGAGCAGCCGCAGCCAGCCTTATCGGCGGCGCGATGCTGTGCGCCGGTCCGGCGGCGTCCGCCGACGAAGCGCCCGAGGTCTTCGGCCTCAAGAACGGCACGATTGGCTTTGCGCTGAACAGCACGCGCTGGGGCATCTTCGAGACCAAAGACGGCAAGCAGGAATGCCCGCAGGGTTTCAACATGGGTCCGCGCGACCAGATCAAGGCGCTGTTCCCTGAAGGCGGAACGGTCGAGGGTACGCAGCTCGCCTATGAGAGCTGGGTCCGCAACCCCGCCGACAAGGAAGACAATTTCCCGTTCCATGAAGTTTCCGGAAAGGTCGGCTACGGCCTCGACCTCGACGGCCGCGTGGACGCCGACGACTTCGTTTCGCCCGATGGCGAGAAGGGGATCGACAATGCCTTCTACCGCGCCCTCGGCTGCATTCGCATGTTCCGCGGCGAAGCGTCCTATGCGCACTTCACTGAGTTGTGGGTGCGCGAATTCAACACCAACCGCATCCTGATCGAGCTCACCGGCGTCGACAGCCTGACGAACGACGACCATGTGGTCGTGTCCATGTACCGGGGCAAAGACAAGCTGATCATGGATGTGAACGGCAAGAAGGTGATGCCGGGCGCTTCCAACCGCATCGACGACCGGTGGAGCAAGAAGTACACGCACCGCCTGAACGGCAAGATCGAGAACGGCGTTCTGACCACCGAGCCGGCCGACGTGAACTGGGCCTGGTCGTCCTGGTACTCCGATCCGTTCGACTATCAGTTCAAGCAGGGCCGTTTCCGCGTGAAGCTGGACCCGTCGGGCGAAACCGCGGAAGGCCTGTTCGGCGGCTACGCCGATATCGACACGTTCCGCCAGACGCTGATGCGCGGTTATTCGACGCACCACTCGGGCTACGGCGACATGTCGCAGTTCTCCATGGCGCGCGCGCTGTTCCGCAACGCGGACGGAATCCCCGGCCCGGACGGCAAGAACACCGCGATCTCGGCCTCGCTGCGGGTGAGTTTCACGCAGGTGTTCATCGTGCATCCGGATCCGAAAGTGGCGACGGCGCCGAGTTCGGATGTGAAAGCGGTCGAAGCCTCGCGCCGTTAAGCGCGATCCCTGAATCAAAAAAGGGCTCCCGGTTGGGAGCCCTTTTTATTTGGTTTTCTCCCTCCCCTGAAAGGGGAGGGTTGGGGAGGGGTCGATTTTCGCGTTTGCTATGAAAACAACAAACGACCCCCACCTTGATCCTCCCCCTTTCAGGGGGAGGAGAAAAAACTAAGCGCTCGTCGGGACCTGCTTGTCCTTGAACAAGGTCTCGAGTTCGCCGCTTTCGGCCATCTCGCGCACGATGTCGCAGCCGCCGACGAACTCACCCTTCACATAGAGCTGCGGGATGGTCGGCCATTGGGCGAATTCCTTGACGCCTTCGCGGATGCCCGGGTCGGCGAGCACGTTCACGCCCTTATACGGAACGCCGAAGTGGGTCAGCACCTGCACCACGGCGGCGGAAAAGCCGCACTGCGGAAACTGGGGCGTGCCCTTCATGTAGAGGACGACATCGTTCTCGCCGATGTCCTTCTTGATTTGGTCGATGGCGGGATTGGTCATTGGAGGTCCTTTTGGGCCTTAGGGCCGGATGGAGGGGAATATAGGGGGTGCGCAGCCGAGCACAAGAGACCCGGCTAAATGCCTGAATTTTCAGGCGCCTTACTTGGCCGGGGGCGCGCCCATGGCGATGGGCGGCTTCGGCTGGCGGCCGCCGCTTTTCAGGCAGTCTTCCAGGGTGACGAAGGGCACGAAATTGCGGATCTGGGCATAGGTAGAGTGCGCAGGTGCTACGCACTCGCCGTTCGGGAGCTTTTTTGTGGGCGGCGGAGGCGCGCCTTTGCCGGGGTCGAGCGTTCCCGTGCCGGGAATCGGAAGCGACGGCACGCCTTGGGCGTGCACGGCGGCGGCGAAGAGGAGAAAAGCGGCCACGAGGGCATAGGTTCTCATGGACGCTTTATATCACTGAAAGCGCTTGAGGTCGCTTGTGGGAATCCGCTCGTAGTCGCCGGGCTGTTTGAGGGCCGGGTTTCCATCGAGGGCACGCTGCACGGTCTTGATGAAGGTGTCGGGCGCCACGGGCTTGACCACATAACCATTCACGTCGAGCGCCTTCGCAGCCCGCACCACATCCATCTCGCCGTGGCCCGTGAGGAGGATGAAGCGCTGGTCGCGCTTGATCTCGCGGTGCTTGCCGGTGCGGATGGATTGAAGGAATTGGATGCCGTTCAGCGGTTTCATGTTGAAGTCGCAGATGATGACGTCGTAGCCCACGCGTGGGCTGATGCAGAGGAGGGCGGCGTCGGCGCTTTCGGCCCGCGCGGTTTCGTCGGCGCCGAAGTGCTTCAGGATTTCGGCGATGACGTCGATCATGTAGGCGTGATCGTCGACGATGAGGAAGCGGCGGCCGTTCAGGGCCGTACGGTCGCGGACGGTGTCCTTGCGCTGCTCCGTCATGGGCCCCTCCCGAAACCGGCGGAGTTTACGCTCACGCCGAATTGACAAGCCAATGAAATTCTTAAGGTAAAACGCGCGGGCGCAGGGCGGGTTGCGGCCAGAAGGCAATGGATTGGGGGGCGGTTTCTCGCTACGGTTCAGCCTTCGTTTCCGGGGAGGAACTCATATGACATTCAAACAGGCCCTATTCGGCCTTTCATTCGTAGCGCTCGCAGCCGCACCGGCCCTCGCGCAAGAAAAGGGCGGCCTCGACGATACCGGTCCCTATGACGCGGTGGCCGGCTGGTTCAAGCCGGGTATCCAGGGCTGGGACCAGCGCGCGGTGTCGGTGAACGCGGAAGACCCGAACCGGGTGTTCGTGGGCTTCGTCGACCGCAACGAAACGCGCGCGGGACACCCGCTGCTGGCGGCCGACGGGTCGGTGATGAAGGAAAAGACGGTCGTCGTCAGGGATGACAAGAACCTCGCCAAGGGCGACGTCAACAACCTCATGGTCCTCAATGCCGAGGGCAAGATCGTCGAGAACTGGTCGCAGTGGAACGAGGAAATCTCCATCGCCCATCACATCGTCGTCGACCCCTACGATCCCGCCCATCACGTCTGGGTGGTCGACCGCTTCAACCACCGGATCCTGAAGTTCACCAACGACGGAAAGCAGCTGGTGATGAAGGTCGGCGAGAAGGGTGTCAGCGGTAACGACCAGACTCATTTCGGCGATCCTGCGAGCCTCACCTTCATGCCGGACGGTTCGTTCTTCGTGGCAGACGGCTACACCAACAGCCGCGTGGTGAAATTCGACAAGAACGGGAAGTACGTCACCGCCTGGGGCACGAAAGGTTCGGGCAACAGCCAGTTCAGCCTTGTGCATGCGATCGGCATCGATGCGAACCGGCGCCTCTATGTGGCCGACCGCGTCAACAACCGCATCCAGGTGTTCGACGAGAACGGCAAGTACCTCGACCAGTGGCCGAATGTGCGCAGCGTGACCCGCGTGGTGGCCACGGACGACGGCGGCATCTGGGTAGCGGCGGCGGGCTACAACCGCTTCGCCAAGTTCGACCAGAACGGCAAGCTGCTCTATCACTGGGGCACGCTCGGCTCCGAGCCCGGCCAGACCGACAATCCGCACCAGTACGATGTGGACAAGGCCGGCAACCTCTATGTCGCCGACGCCAACAACAACCGCATCGTCAAATTCACGCCGAAGAAGACTGCCGACAAGACGCGGCTGATCGGCCAGGAAGTGCTGCTGAAGAAATAAGGCGGCGCACCGTATCGGAGGCACACATGCGCTTCATCTTAGCTGCGCTTGCTCTCGGCATCGCGATGCCGGTGGCGGCGGAGGTCGTCGACGTCGCGCCGAACGGGATGGAAATCCGACAGGTGGTCCGTATTGCAGCGCCTCCCGACAAAGTGTGGGCGGCGTTGATCGTGCCGGCCCGCTGGTGGAGCTCGGACCATAGTTTTTCGGGCTCGTCGGCCAATATCACCATCGATCCGCGGGTCGGCGGATGCTGGTGCGAGAAGCTTCCGAATGGGGGCGGGGTCGTCCACATGGAAGTGACACACATCGCGCCCCCCAGCCTGGTGGTGTTCCGCGGCGCGCTGGGGCCGTTCTTCAACCTCGCGGCGGACGGCGCCCTTTCGTTCGGCCTCGCGGCGGCCGGCGCCGAAACGGATGTCACACTCACCTTTCGCGCGGGCGGTTATGTGAAAGAGGGTTTCCAGAAGTGGGCGCCGGCGGTGGACGGCGTTTTCACCCAGCAGATGGGAAACCTGAAGAAGCACCTCGAAACCGCGCCTTGAAGAAGCGATGGGCGGCTTCAAGAAAGCCGCCCATGCTCCCATCCGTTAGGCGGCGCCCTTCCTGCGCCGGAGAAGTCCTACGCCGAGGAAGCCAAGCCCCAACAGGGCGAGCGCGCCCGGTTCGGGAACCGGCGTCTCATCATCCGGCGGGGCGCTCGCCGCGGCCGACCAGGAGAACGTCGCCGTCGAAGAGCTGCCGTTGCTGCTCTCGCCGGAGAAGTTCCACATGCCTTCCGTCGGATCGAACCCGGTCAGTTGCATGAGACCGCGGCCGATGAGGGTGAGGAATGTCGCGTTCTGCGAGACCACCTCGATCTCCATCAGGTTGAAGCTGAGCGTCATTGCGCCAACGGTGATTGTGTAAAAATCATCGACAGCGGAAAAAGGCGCAAAGGTCAGGTCCTTGATGGTGCCTCCGCTCTGGTTGGCGAAGGCGGCGAGATCGCCGTTTGCGCTGCCGGTTGCGAACGCGCCGGTGCCGCCGTTGTTGGGCAGGAAATCGATCCCGTCCGCCAACGCCATGTTCTGCGTGTTCGCACCGCCAGCCACGGGCTGGAAGTCGCCGACCAGATTGACGTTGCCCACAATGGGCGCGGCGGACGCCGGCGGGGCGTGGGCCAAGAACATCGCCGTTGCTATCGCGATGCCCGTTAGAACGGTTTTTCTCATTTTTTCACCATAAAAATAAAATGAGTTGCGGAAGGCCCCCGAGGAGGCCGGTTCTAAGCGGGTACCTGTTATGCAAGAGACGTGCCCGGGCCATTACAATCGTATGACGCGCGACGGCGAAGGCCCAAAGCACCGAGAGAAGAAGGGCTTATGGAACACGCGTGTTACGTCCGCATTTCCACCGGTTGAAAACGGCGCGCCGGATTGTAAAAAATAGAGAACGATAACGGGGAGCCGCTTCACAACCATAACTCTAAAGCCGCAACTGGACGATGTATCCATATGGATATATCGTGGCGTACGCGGCATCTTGGGGTAATCCATGTCTCATCGCGCGCTGATCCTTGCGCTTCTTCTCCTGTTCCCTGTGCCAATCGCTGCAGCGCAGGAAAAAGCCGCTGCGTCCGCTGTCGAGATTTCCGGACTTGTTGCGCAGCCGGGGCCGGTCGCGCTCACGGCGCTGCCGCAGAAGACCGTCGCGGTCACACAGGTGACGAGCCAGGGAGAGTTCAAGGGCTCCTACGCGGGCGTGGCCCTGTGGGACGTACTCGCGCAGGCCAAGGTGATCGATCCGGGGAAAGGCGCGCTACTGCAGCGGACGGTCACGATCACCGGGCGCGACGGCTATGCGGTGGTGCTCTCGTTCAGCGAGATCAACCCCGATTACGGAAACAATGGAGCGATCCTCGCGACCGCCCGCGACGGCGCATCGCTCTCGCCCAAGGAGGGCTTGCGCCTAGTCGTGCCCAAGGACCGGCGCGCGGGGCGTGCGGTGCGGGATGTTGCGAAAATCGAAGTAAAGTAGCTAGCGGCTCGTACGACCTAACGTCTCGACCAGCTCGGCGATCTTCTTGCGCTGTTCGGACTTATCACCGGAATCGATGGCGTGCTGCACACAGTGGCCGACATGGTCGTGCAGGAGTTCCTCCTCGACCCGGCGCAAGGCCGCGCGCACCGCTGAAATCTGGGTCATGACGTCGATACAGTAGCGGTCGTCCTCAACCATGCGCGCGAGACCGCGCACCTGGCCTTCGATGCGGTTGAGACGTTTCAGCACAGCGGCTTTCGATTTATGCGCCATGGTTGACTGTATACCCTAGGGGGGTATATGACCGCAAGGCATGACCGTCCGCCGCCGTACCTTCCTCGGGAGTTCAATCGCAGGCGCCGCTGCGCTTCTGCCCGGCTGGGCGCGGAGTGCCGCGCCGGGCGTTGCGCGCGCGCTGCCGGTGGTGTCGGGCAATGACATCAAGCTGACGGTGGATCATGCGTCATGGTCCATCGACGGACGCGCCGGCCATGCGGTGACGGTCAACGGAACGATCCCCGGGCCGCTCATCCGCCTCAAGGAAGGCGAGCGCGTGCGTCTTTCGGTCACCAACAGGCTGGCGGAGGACACATCGATCCATTGGCACGGCCTTTTGGTGCCGTTTCAATTCGACGGCGTGCCGGGCGTGAGCTTTCCCGGAATCAAGGCGGGCGAGACGTTCACCTATGAATTTCCGGTGATCCAGGCCGGCACCTATTGGTATCACAGCCACTCGGGCCTTCAGGAGCAGATGGGCCACTACGGGCCGATCGTGATCGACCCCAAAGACGCTGATCCCGTGGCCTACGACCGCGAGCATGTGGTCGTACTGTCGGACTACAGCTTCATGCATCCACACACGATCCTGAAAAAGCTGAAGCAGCAGCCCGGTGTGTTCAATTTCCAGAAGCAGACCCTCCTAAGCAAAGATCTTCCGCTGAAGGACCGCGCGCATTGGGCCCAGATGCGCATGGACCCGACGGACATCTCGGACGTGACCGGCGCGGCTTATACCTATCTCATCAATGGCCATGGACCCGGGGACAACTGGACGGGGCTGTTCAAGCCGGGCGAGCGGGTGCGCCTGCGCATCATCAATGCCGCCGCGATGACGATTTTCAATGTGCGGATCCCGGGCGTGCCGCTCACCGTGGTGCAGGCAGACGGGCAGGATGTGCGGCCGGTGACGGTCGACGAATTCCAGATCG